>NZ_JAYKTX010000009.1:0-135925 GCF_036913615.1 Companilactobacillus miaonis
CTTAAAGACATATTTATAAACTTCAAATACTGATATCACTTGGATTCAATTTATTTTGTCCAAGTGGCTAACTTGTTATTGAAATTTTCGAATAGAAAATTTTTTTGTTATTCCATTTTTTAAAATGATAGTTCTGGAAGGAAAATTTATTTTTCTAATATTTTGAGGATTTACTAAGCATGAGCGATTTATTCTAAATAAAAAAGAATATTTTTTTTCTAAATCATTAAGCTTTCCATAAAATTCATATTGGCCATTGTTAGATGTGAATATCAACTGGTGTGGCAATTTTGAAGCCTCGACTGAAAATACTTCATTTTGATTAAAATTGAATATCTGCGTGCCAATTCCAAAAATAAAATTTTGCTGACGATAGTCTGATGACTTTTCAATTAGTGTTTTTATGTATTTCAGTGTTTGGTATATATCATCTCTATAGTCTTCTAAATTTTGATTTTTTTCAATAAAGGCAATGGCTCCAACTTTTCTCTTAAGAGTTTCACGAGCCATCTCTTCATGAGTTGTTGAAAATATAATGTTTGCTTCAACATCAATATTACGTATTTTTTGTGCTAAATCTATCCCGTTTATATTTGACTTTAAGTCAATATCTAATATATATATACCATTATTCGGCACAGAAGATTTGAGATATTGTAAAATCTTAACTGGCTCTTTTGCAATACAGCCAATTTCATAGAAACCCTTATGGAATAACAAATAGTTTTCAATTAAAATTTTTAATTGTTTTAATTCAATTGAATTGTCTTCACAGATTATAATAGGATAACTCATTTTTTATTCTCCTCAGTAATAGTGATTTGCATATTAAACCAATTATTTGTTGAATTAAAAAAAATAAGTAAATTTGGATATTTTTTTTTAATCTCTTGTAAATTGATCATGCCAAGTCCAGAGTGATTTTTTTTTGAAGAATACCCATATTTAGTAATTTTGTTCATGGGTATTGAATCAGAAATCGTGTTTTTGATAATTATTTCTAGATTATTAGCTGTTTGTATAAATAAAATCTGAATTTTGCCCTTTTTTTGTTCTTTAACAGATTCTATGGCATTGTCTATGGATACCCCTAAAATTCTTATTAAATCAAAAATGTTAATGTTTCCCATATTCGTATCTAAATCGCTTTTACATTCAAAATAGCAATCAATTTTGTTTAGTTTGATAGCTTTTAATTTACTAATTAATAATGATTTTATGTAAGCATTTGAGATATATTCTAGATCTTTAAAATCGTCCATTGAGATATTTTCAAAGTATTCGGATGAATAATTTTCTAAATCAATTAAAGATTTTTTTAAATCATCATTATCGTTTGATACAGCAATTTCCGATAAACTATTTAATATATTTTGATAATCGTGCTTGAATTTATGCATTTCTTTTTGATCTTTGTCTAATTGGCTTGTATATAGATTTAAGTTTTTTATTTGTTCTAAAATTAATTGATCTTCAAATTTTTTTTCTTTTTGTCCGTTAGCATAAATGAAAATCAATACAATAACTATTCCTTGAATTGACAGAAATAACAAAATACCAGAAATTAGTATAGTATAAGCTTTGAAAATTTTTATGAAATATATAAAGGTTATAAATACTATATACATATAAAGCAAAACCATACTTGGATAAATAGAATGTACCTCAATAACTTTTTTCTTTAACGATAATTTGCTAAACAGGGTAAGAAATAATAGGATTATGGCTAATTCAGTAGTTATAATCCCGCCAATTAAAACGAAATCTGATATTTTTATGGAATAATATATTTTGGAAAAAAGTGTGGAGGAGATAATTGATGAAATTAATTCAATTAACAATCCAAGAAGAATAGTATTGATTAAGTAAAATTTTTTACATATGCTATCTTTTTTTCTTTTGATTGTTGTGAACATTATTAATGCAAATAAAGGAGTTATCAAAATGCCTGCATAAAAAATCATAATAATCATTAATATATATAATAACGAAAACAATATTATTTTCTTTATTGAATTCATTTTCAAATCATAGAGATAAAGAAATATAAAGAAAAAAAATAGACACGATACCATCGTCTCTATTGTGTATAAAAAAGTGTTTACAGTAATCATCCGTTGTTCACCTCATAATTAGCACTACGTATAATTTTAATCGCAATGCCTAAATAATGAAAGTAAACATTTAAGTTCGTTGCCTTTAGGAGTTAAAACAGTTGCATTTGTAGGTACTTTTCCGCCATTTATTTTCTTTAGTTTATCAATTGAAATTTTTTTGTCCCAAAATAGCTCTTTTTTCATTTCCATATCCTCCGCTTAAAAAGTATTATAAAGATATTCTAAGACAATTAAAATATTGAAATATATATTTATCCTGAAGTGGGCATATAGATGTCTTGAACGAATATTTTTTATTTTCATGTCTTTAGAGAACTTAGTTAGGGACTTTAAAGAAGTGGGAACATTCATTATAGAATAAGCATTTACAATGGAAGAAAAATTATTTTCTGGTGTATAAGGAAAAAGAGATATGACTGTAGTGAATAGAAATAAAATATATGTATCTCAGGTAGATGAAAGTGATTGTGGTGCCGCATCTTTAGCGATGATTTTAAAAAATTATGGTTCAAATTATTCTATAGCTAGATTACGCAATTTAGCTAAAACCGACAAAGAGGGTACTACAGCATTAGGATTGATTAAAACAGCTCAGAAACTAAATTTTGACACACAGGCGATTCAAGCAGACATGAGTCTTTTTAAGGAAAAGGATATTCTATTTCCGTTCATTGCCCATGTAGTAAAGAATGAGGTTTTAGAACACTATTATGTGATTTTGGGATGTACCGGAAACGACATTTTGATTGCCGATCCTGATCCAATGGTCGGAATAACTAGAATGAAGTATGAAAAATTTGCCTCTGAGTGGACGGGAGTAGCTTTATTTTTTGCACCTAATTCAGAGTATAAGCCTGAAAAAGTCGATAAAAAGGAATCCCTTTTTTCGTTTGTTCCAATGCTTTTTAAACAAAAGAGATTGATTGTCAATATTATTTTAGCGGCATTATTGATAACTGTTATCAGTATTATAGGATCATATTTTTTGCAAACAGTTATTGACTCATATATTCCTAATAATATGGCTAATACCTTAGCAATCATTTCCTTGGGATTGATGGTTCTTTATATATTTCAATCTATATTTACGTATGCTAGGGACTTCTTGTTATCAATTTTAAGTCAAAGGTTGTTTATTGATATTATTTTAAGTTACATAAGGCATATTTTTGAATTACCTATGGATTTCTTTGCTACCAGAAGAACAGGGGAAATTGTTTCTAGATTTAATGATGCTAATAAAATTATTGATGCTTTGGCTAGCACAATAATTTCGATTTTTTTGGATGTCGGAATTGTTATTATTATGGGAACCGTTTTAGTCATTCAAAATGAAAGTCTATTTTTAATAACTTTAATATCCCTTCCGATTTATGTAGTAATAATTTGGATATTTTCTAAACCATTCGAAAGATTAAATCAAAAAGAAATGGAGAGTGGATCGGTTTTAAATTCTTCAATTATTGAAGATATTCATGGAATTGAAACAATTAAATCTTTAACTAGTGAAGATCAGCGTTATTCTAAAATTGACAGTGAATTTGTTGATTATTTAAGAAAAAGCTTGGATTATGTAAAGGCCGATACGTTACAACAAACTTTGAAGCTATTCATCCAATTAGTTTTGAGTGTTGTAGTCTTGTGGGTTGGAGCCCTTATGGTAACTAAAAATAAATTGTCTGTTGGCCAATTAATGACGTATAATGCATTACTTGCGTATTTTGTTAATCCATTACAGAATATTATCAATTTACAACCTAAGCTGCAGTCGGCTAAGGTTGCTAACAATAGATTGAATGAAGTTTATTTGGTTGATTCCGAGTTTAAAGAAAATCGATCAATTCAGAATGTTAATCAATTAGTTGGGGATATTAGCCTAACAAATGTTAGTTATAGTTATGGGTATGGAGAAAATGTTCTAAGTGATATTAATTTAAATATTCACCTTGGTGAAAAAGTAACTATTGTAGGAATGAGTGGATCTGGTAAATCAACCTTAGTCAAATTATTGGTAGATTTCTTTAAACCCAATAAAGGGGAAGTTTCCATTAATAAGAATAATATTCAAAATATAGATAAGCATACGTTAAGACGTTTCATTAACTATATACCTCAATCTCCTTACATCTTTTCGGGAAGTATTTTGGAAAATTTAACATTAGGAAATCGAGAAGGTTTAAGTGATGCAGATATTTTAGAGGCGTGCAGAATTGCTCAAATAGATGATGATATTGAGAAAATGCCGTTACAATTTGAGACTGTTTTGGATGAAAATGGAAATACTTTGTCTGGTGGTCAAAAGCAGAGAATCACTATTGCTCGAGCATTGTTGTCCCCAGCTAGAATTTTGATTTTTGACGAATCTACTAGCGGCTTGGATTCCATAACTGAAAATAATATTGTGAATAATTTAATGAAAGTTAAGGGATTAACAGTTATTTTCATTGCCCATAGATTGTCAATCGCAAAGAAAACGGACAATATTTTGGTATTGGATAAGGGAAAAATTGTAGAAAAAGGGACTCATAAAGAATTAGTCAATAAGAAGGGTTATTACTTTGATCTTTTGAACAATTAGGAGTGAACTATAATGATAAATAAAAAGTTTTTGGAAAGTAGTGAGTTTTATAATAAGAGATTCGATAATTTTTCAACTTTGCTGATAATTCCGCTTTTTTGTTTGTTCCTTTCTGTTATTGTTTTTTCATTTTTTATGAGACGTGAAATTATAATTGAGTCCTTTGGAGACATCGGTAGTAGACAAAACGTTCCCATTGTTCAATCACCCTCTAATAGTGCGATTCAAAAGAATTACTTATCTGAAGGAAAATATGTGCGAAAAGGAGAAGTTTTACTCTCATATGAGAATACTAATAATGAAATTAAAATTAGTAATATTCAAGATCAACAAACAAATGTAGATAATCAAATTAAAAGTCTACAAACGTTTAAAAAAAGTGTTGAATCTAATCAAGATATTTTTGGTAGTGATGATAGATATGGATATCGGAATTTATTGAAGAGCTATTTAAATCAAAGAAATATTTATGATATTGAGAATAACCTGATACAAAGTAAGTCTTCCTTTTCTAATGACAAGATAGAAGGGCTAACCAAATTATACGATAGTAATCTAAATCAAAAAAATAATGAAGTCAGAGCTTGTCAGAATATTTTTAATGCCATAAAAGACGATAAGGAGTATTCATCTATAAATGAATATGGTTTCTTGTATTATGAATATAATGCAGAATTAAAAAGTGCATCTGATACTGAAAAATCAACTATAAAAAATACTTATCTAAATAATTTAAGACAACGAATTACCAATATTAATGATGAGATTAATAATATTAATACACAGAAAAACTCCATAAAAGATTTTGATGATAGTAAGTATAATGTGGATTCAAATAAAATGAAATTGCAATCTCTACAAAATGATCAATTGAAAAATATTTCAGCAGAGTTGGTTAAACTAAAAGCACAAAAAAGAAATTTAAAAACTAATTTAGAAGAATTGAATGATTTAAAAAACAATTCGTATATTAAAGCAAAAAAATCGGGAATTATTCATATGAACAATCAATCAATAAGAGGGGCCAAATATGTTGGAGCTGGATCTGAAATGGCTGAAATATATCCAGTTTTAAAAAAGGGTAATATTTTGAAATTACGAAGTTATGTTTCTTCAAGAGAAATTTCTTCAATTAAAAAGGGGCAGCATATGCGATTAGAAATCACCCGTAATGTACCTCGACCAATTTTAATTGATGGAATTATTAATAATATTAGTGTTGCCCCAGTTCCAGTAAACAAAGGAACTTATTATATTGTTAGCGCTAAAGCCAAGATTAGAGCTAATGTTGTCTCACAAATTCATTATGGAATGAGTGGTAAAACGACTATTATTACTGGAGAAGAAACGTTCTTTAAATATTATAAAGATAAATTACTGGATAAAAATTGAATTTGGAAGTAAATTCTTTTGCAAAAGATACTAATAAATAAAAGGGAAGATATCAATATTAACTTGATTTATCAATTAAATTTAAGAGCGTAGCTATAAAAACATTTGGGGAGTTGTTACATGCTAGACATAGAGAAAACGAAGAAAGTTATTCACGAATTGTATAATTCTTTACATCAACATCCGGATCAATCATCTTATTTACTGAATATAACAGATGTATTAAGTCAGGTTTATTTAAAATTAGATACGGTCAAAAATCCTGAAGCTTGGTTGAGCAGGTTGGTTAATTATATTTACATGGAAGCTTTTAGTAGGGTTCATTTTTCTAGAAAAGAAGATGATTTTTTGATTGAGTTGGGAGATCTTTCGAAAAAATCCGGACTCAATGGTAGAAATCGGGCTAGCTTTGACGATAAATCGCAATTTTATGGTTTGTTTGAAAAGATGCCACGTCGTTAATATGTTGGTGAGCGGGACATAACTTGAGTAGTTTTCAGGTATTAAGGTGAATAGATCAAGGTAATTTGAACGATTACCTTGGTCTATTTATTTTATCTGTAAATTAAAACAACTTTAATATTATGTCTTGAAATCTAATTTTTGAGAGGTAAAATATTTGTTAAATCAAACTTATATTTATGCATTGGTATTTGTGTGGGGGGTATTGATTATTAAATATTTTTAATGTTTGGTTGCCAAACAAAATATCAGTGTTTGTGATATTTGGAAAAGGGGAATTATGGCAAATATATCTTTACGTTACACCTCCAAATTTAAAATATTTTTGTATTTTATATTTTCTATCATATATGCTTTAGGAAATGTTGTAATAGCTTATGTCACCAAAATAATGTTGAATATGGCACAATTTCGTCAAGGAAACATTAATAAACTGATTGTGGTCGGTCTTGTTGGTATGTTGGCAATTGCAGTAATTATGTTAGCAAATTTTGTTTATCGGTATTTGAAATGCGATATTATCAAGGATATCAACGTTCACATTAAGGCGAAGACGATGACTTACTTAATTGAGAAACAAGACGATTCTCAAAAGGATGGATTGAGTTTGATGACCAATGACGTCAAGCAAATCGAGACTTTGAAAATCACTAATGAATTGATGATCATCACGGAAGCTATCTCGTTTGTCGTCGCAATTGTGGTCGGGCTGCTTAATTCTTGGCTGTTGACTTTGCTGTTTATTGTAACCACGATTGTACCTGGAATTGTTCAGAAATTCTTCACGAAAAAAATCCAAGCTAAGTCGGCCGTTTGGGAAAAAGCGAATGCTAATTATACTCAAAAAGTCAGTGATGGCTTGGATGGAGCCGCTACGGCAGATTTGTACGATGTACAAGTTCCTATCGTCGGTCGGGTTATTGTTGGGGCTAAGCGAATGGAAGATGCTCTGAAAAGTTTGAATTTCACGCAAGCAGTTGCCGGTGAAATTATTTTGGCAGTAGCGGAAATTTTTAGTTTCATCCTCCCATTTTTGGTGGGAGCAATCCTCATGTATCAAGGCCAGATTGGCGCTGGTACTTTAGTCATGATCGTGCAATTATCGAATGATTTCGTTAATCCAATTATCAATATTTTCCAACAGGTCAATGCCATTCAGTCGACCAAACCGATGTGGGATAAAGTTGATCAAGCTTTGAAATTTAATGAAGTGCAACCTAAGGCCGCTACCAGCAGTGACTTTTCGGGGTTAAATGTAGATGATCTAACTTATCGGGTGAAAGATAAGACGTTATTTTCTGATTTGGATTTTTCACTAAAACCTAATGAAAAAGTCTTGTTGATGGCACCTAGTGGCTGGGGAAAGACGACTTTATTGAAGTTGTTTTTAGGAAAGTTACAACCGAATAATGGCCAAATTTACATTAATCAAAATAGCGTGACAGGGGACTGGCAAGCAGCTCATGATAACTTTAGCTATGTGAACCAAAAGCCCTTCATCTTTGATGATACTTTGAAATTTAATATCACTTTAGGTAGAAAAGCTGATGCTGCTACGTTGAATGAATTGGCTCAAAAGGCTGGTTTATCTGAGTTGGTAGAAGAAAAAGGCTGGGACTATCAAGTTGGTGAAAAGGGCGCCAATCTTTCTGGTGGTCAGATTCAAAGGGTTGAAATTGCTCGGGCACTGTTATCTAACCGACCAATTTTATTGGCTGATGAAGCGACGAGTGCTTTGGATTCTAAATTGTCATTAGAGATTCACAATACAATTTTGAAGAATCCGCAAATTGCGGTCATCGAAGTGGCACATAAGATTTCTGATCAAGAAAAATCTTTGTTTGATCGAATTGTTGAATTGGATGCGGTTAGTGATTGATGTTGTTTTCCGCATGCAAAAAAGAGGTTGTACTAATGATACTTTCATTAGTACAGCCTCTTTTTGTCATTTAATCAACTTTTTGATTGCGGCAACTTCATCGGGGCTGAAATCGAGATTATCTAGAGCTTTGAGGTTATCGTCTAGGTGATCGACGTTAGTAGTTCCGATGATGACGCTGGCGACAACGGGATCTCTTAGTAACCAAGCTAGTGCCAATTGACTGAGGGTTTGGTTACGGTTTTTAGCGATTTCGTTGAGGTCGTTTAATTTCTTGACTAAAGCATCTTTGCCGTTAGCAAATAGGTCTTCGTTAGTTGGATGGATTTTGAAGCTTTCGGGGATGCCGTTGAGATAGCGGTCGGATAATAGACCTTCAGCTAATGGACCATAAGCGATGGCTCCAGCACCGCCGTCTTTTGGGACGTCGAGTAGTCCACTATCTTCAACGTGATTGTTTAATAGGTTCATGCTCATCTGATCCAAAACAAATGGAGTACCTAATTGTTTAAATAATTTGATGGCTTGTTTCATTTGTGGAACTTCATAATTTGAAACACCAACGTATAAAGCTTTCCCAGACTTGACGATGTCGTCTAAGGCGCGAACGGTTTCTTCAATTGGAGTTTTATCGTCATAACGGTGAGCGTAGAAAATATCAACGTAATCCAGTTGCAACCGTTTGAGCGAAGAGTCGATGTCTTGCAACAAGGACTTTCTGGAAGTGCCGATACCGTAAGGACCATCGTGGATTTCATAACCAGCCTTGGTAGAAATAACTAATTCGTCACGATATGGTTTCAAATCGGTGCTCAAAATTTGTCCCAGCAGAGTTTCGGAGCTACCTAAACCGTCTTTGGTGCCGTCTCCATAGTGATTGGCAACATCAAAGTGGAAAACACCTTTGTCAAAGGCATGTAAAATGACTTGCTTTCTTTCACTCAATGGATCAGCACAACTGAAATGATGCCAGAGTCCAAGTGAGATTGGTGGCAACATTAACCCGGTTTGCCCCGCGTGACGTACGTTTCCTTGGTAACGAGTATCTGAAGCTTTATACATAAAATCATCCTTTCGAAAAAACTTGTTAGCTCAATCATATGCCACTGCAAACGTTTACGCAAACTTTGGACTAATTGAATTAATTAATGAAAATTTTGTTTATTGGGAATTATCATTGGAACCTAAAAAATCTTAAGTATAATTTTGACATCTTGGATATTGTACTTAAAAAACTGTTAATTGATTACCAAGTCACGTCGACGATAACCGATATAACCAATTACAATTAAGATCAGTGCTAGGGCTAGTTGGAACCAGAAGGTTGTTGGATTAAAATCTTTCACAGGAACTTTGGTAAGATAGCCGAAGGGGGTTAATTTCTCAGTCCAGTCGGGTAGTTTTAACAGCTTACCGAAGTATTGAATGAAGAAACTGATGATCAAGTAACCGAAATTCAAACTGATCAATTTTGGTAGCCAGCCGACTAAACAAGCAGAGATGCCCAGAAAAATCATAGTTGCGGGCCAGTATCCTAATAGATTGCGTTGAAAAATTTCTAAGGGTAGATTTTGCTTCATAACGGCGTTACCACCGAGATATAGTCCGAGGTTTCCAGCAAAAAAGATAATCGTCATCGTTATAACGGATAAGAAAACCATTGAACTGTATAGTTTCAAACGGCTAGTTGGAGTAGCGTGAATAATTTCTAGGTATCCTTTGTCTTCTCCTTTCTTTAAATAATTGATTAGAGATATTCCTGGTATCAAGGCTAAAACCGCAAAGACAATCATTAACACGCCGATGAATTGCTTTACTATCAATAGATTAGCGTTATCGATGGCGCTTGTGCTGAGTAGTTGTTTGAACATTGGATTGGTTTTGACGATATCACCAATTGTGTTAAAAATTGAGCCGTAAGTCATCCCTAAAATTAAAATTCCGAAGAACCAGACTAGGATGCTGACACGATTGAGACGACAAAAAAGAGTCAACGGATTGTGTAACAAAGGACTAGCAGAAGCTCTACCCGGTTTGGTAGCAATCAGGCCGGAGCCAAGATCACGGTGCAAGTTTAAGTAAAAAGCTGTTAGAACTAGAATTACAGATAACACCAACATTAAGATAACTGGTAACCAGTTATTTTGTTGATAAGTTGAGAATTTTTCTACCCAACCTAGAGGGACAAACCAAGTGTAGTGGGGATCGGTGACGTCGGTGATCATCCGAGCGATGTACATGATTCCAAATACCAAATAGGCTAAAGTTGTGGTATTGCGCGTGTTATCACTGAGTTGCGACACTACAGTCGCAATACCGGCAAACATGAAACCACAACTAGCCAAGCCTAATCCAAGTAAGAAATTACCATTGAGATCAGTACCTGAAAGATTGGCAAATTGTAAACCAAGAGCATAGATCAAGCCGATGCCAAAATTTAAAAGAAAACTTTCAACGATAGTAGCACTCAGATTTGCCAAACGTCCGACAGAATGGGCTTGAATCATTTCTAAAATGCCAGATTCCTCTTCACCACGAGTGTTACGGATCACGAAATAGTAATTCATGATACAGGAGATGATAGCCATAAAGACTGTCATTTCAGCTGCGAAGACGTCGGCGCTAGTAAAAGCATTTTTAGGCATCTTTCCAAAGAGTGACACCATCGCTGGAGTTTTGAGTGTCTTAATTATTTCATCGATGGCTTGTCGATTGCCGTATAAACTCGTGAATTTGCTGGCGACGCCGACAAACAGTGAGATTAAAACTACCGCCCAGACTAATAGTTTGAGGCGGTCTTTTTTTAGAGTGAACCGAGTTAAAAAGCCGGTCATTTGAAATTGATTATTTTTCATTTTGCACCTCGGAATCGTAATAACGTAGGAATAAGTCTTCCAAAGTTGGTGGGGTAGCTTGCAGAGAAAGAATCTGTTTCTTAGACAAATATTCCATCAGACTGTCGAGGTGTTCAGAATCAACCGCTAAAGTCATCGAGCCATTTTGATTGACCTCGACATTGTGAACACCGACTAAGGCGGTTATTTCAGGCGTTGGCTCCACCGTTTGGACTTTGACGACCGTTCTAGTTAAGTGACGCATTTCTTGCAAAGTTCCAGTTTCAACAATTTTTCCTTGGCGAATGATACCGATCCGGTCACACATTTTTTCAACCTCTGACAAAATATGACTGGAGAGCAAAACTGCCTTGCCAGCGGCTTTTAACTTGAGAACTTCTTGTTGGAAAATTTCCTCGTTCAATGGATCAAGCCCACTAGTCGGTTCGTCGAAAATGTAGAAGTCAGCTTCGGTGGAGAATGCCGCAATCAAAGCTACTTTTTGACGATTTCCTTTTGAGTAAGTCCGAGCCTTTTTGGTCGGGTTGAGTTGAAAAGCTTTGATCAATTGGTCGGTTTTTTCAGTGTGCCTGTTGTGGGCTAATTTCAAAAAGAGGTCGATGATCTCGCCACCACTGAGATTGGGCCACAGATAAACGTCTCCAGGGACATAAGCTAGGCGTGAGTGAATTGCTACCGCGTCTTTAAAAACGTCTTTGCCAAAAATGGTCGCTTGGCCACCACTAGCCTTTAAAATTCCCAACAAGGTTTTAATCGTAGTCGATTTACCAGCCCCATTAGGTCCGATAAAACCGAAAACTTCGCCGGGATAAATGTCAAAAGTGATATCCTTTAAAGCTTGGAACTTACCAAAATTCTTTTGAAGATGGTTGATGTGTAATGTAGGTGTTGTCATAAAAATACCCCCTAAATTGAAATATTTAGCTTGAATAGTTCATTATTTACCGAGTATATTAGAGCTAGGAATTGGCCTTGTCAATCAAAGAAAAACTGCTAAATGAACTATTCTGACGGGCTTTTTAGCGATTGTTGAAAGAATGGGCAAGAAACTGAAATATTTATAAAAAATATTTTTGGAGGATTTCATGACAAACAATCTACAACGTAAAAAAAATAAGCAAAAAACAATTCTAAACGCTGCTACAAAATTATTTTTTGTGAATGGATACAAAAAAACTTCCATTGCGCAAATTGCAAAGGAAGCGAACAGTTCACAAGTCACCTTGTATAAATATTATGCTAGTAAAGTCGAATTAGCTCGGGCGGTAGTCGTGAAATTGATTGTTGAAGGGTATGGCCAGTACGATAAATTGTTAGATGACCCTGATAAAACTTTTGTCGAAAAAATGCAGGCGATGATGCGAGGTGGCAGCTCTGAAGCATCACAGATCAGTGACGATTTCGTCAATTTCATGCTAAAAGAATTTCGCGGAGCTAATGGCTCAAAAACCGTTTTAAAAGTCTATAACGACTATAAAGTCAATTTCTGGAATAAGTTATTTGATCAAGGCCGTAAGGAAGGCAAAGTGAATCCACAAATTTCTAATGAAGCAGCGCTGATTTTCTTAGACATGTACGTCAGCTATGCCTTAAATCCCAGTTATGACGCGGTTAAATTCAACCATCATGCCGAGGAATTGATCCACTTATTTTACTATGGCATCATGGGACGCTAGAAAAGGTAGGTGTAATTGGTATTCTGCCAAGTAATCACGCTTATTTTTCCCCAATTGGTCGATTAACGCGTGCAACTCCTCAGCCTGTTTAGAGTTGAAGTTAAAATCTACTTCGACGGCTTTTTTGAGCTGCATGTAAGTCGGTTTCTTAGTGAAGGTGTCCAAATTTTGAAACATCCTCATAGCATAATTATCAGCGACAAACGTGGCCCGATGAAAGTAGTACAGCAATAACACGTCAGCAGTTTCGTTACCAACGCCTTTGAGACTCAAGAGTTTCTTACGTAATTTAGTTGTAGGAAGTTTTTCCCAAGTTGGAAATTGGTCACGATAGGCAGTCAAAAGCGATTGCAAAAAGAGTGCCTTATTATGGAAGAAACCACTAGGTTGAATCAGTTCCTGAAGTTGTTCGGTTGAAATCTTCAGCATTTTATCAACCTCAAAATTAGTTGCTTCTTTGAGGTTGGCTAGTGATTTATCGACATTTTTCCAATTAGTATTTTGGATCAAAATCATCCCCGTCAACATTTCCTCAGTATTTTCAGCTGGCCACCAATTTTGTTCGCCAAGCTTGTTATGTAAAATTTCGTATAAATCATAAATAGTAATTTCTTTAGTCAAAGTGTTCCCCCTTGAAGTTAATTATCCAATAAAACGTCCAGAATGTCTGTGATTAGTGTCCGGAAACGTTTTCAGAGTGAAAATGATTATTTCAGAAAATTAATTATGTTATTATAATTATCGCTGAATTAATTATGGGGGTGTAATTATGTTAGGGGTATTTTTTGTAATTGGTTCAATCGCCTCCTTGATTCTTGAGAAATATGTTTTTGCTAACAATTCGCATGCATGGCTAGGGGCCATCATTCCGATTGGTTCGATTGTTTTCATAATTGGTTTGATGATGAGAAATTCGACACCATTTAATGCAGTAAATATTTTACTAGCGATCATCTACGTATCGCTGAGTTTCATTTTCTGGGGACAAGGAAACGATTTGTATCATCAAAGAGTCGTTAAAAGTGTTTACGAATCGGATAACGGTTAAGATTGGTTAAGGATGCCGTCTTCCGCAACAGCTCGGGGAAATGCTGGAACGCTCTGGGCACAACTTGGAGCCAATTCCAAAAGCGGGAATTGTCTTCAAGATTGGCCTTATTCTAAGCAATAAATTGCTAAGAATAATTTCAGGGCTGAGCATTTCCCCGAGCTGTTGCTCCAGACTGAATAGTGCTTCTATGGTTTATTATTTTCTAATATTTTTTGGGATAGTAGTTCTATTCAGTATGGGGTTATGATGATATAAAGTAGAAAAATAGTATCTTTGCAAAGATTGTATTATTTAGAATTTCATTCTGATAATGCAATTTTTTTATTGTAATGAGTTTTTTATTTTTTGGTTGATCTATGTTCGGTATTCTTAATTAAAAAAGTTAACAACAACATTAGCCCCAAAAGTAAATATCATACAAGCTACGATTGCAAGAATAGAATGAGGCGATAATGATTCAATGAAGAAATTATCCCAAATTGCTAGTACTTTGGGTAAAAGGGTAAAAATTTCATTAGTTTAAATTCATAAACAAAAAAATACAGCACCTATTCTGAAAGTGGTACTAAAGAATAGATGCTGTATTTTGTTTTTTTAGTTATTAAGGGAAAGTCTGAATAGAACTGTTATTTCTAAATCATTAGAAAGAAGTAAAACGTAGAAGCACTATTCAGTCCGGAGCAACAAACGGGAAAAAAACTTCTCTCTTCAAGAATGGTTTTCAAAAGTAGAGTGACACCTATTAAAATCCTACCTCCATAAGAATAAGAACATAGGTTAATTTCAATAGACCCCCTATTTTCTAAAAGAATGGAAATCAAATAACCCATAAATCCGTTATTCAGCACCGGAGCAACAAAGCTGATGGGCTCAGCCCTGAAATTATTCTTAGCAATTTATTGCTTAGAATAAGGCCTATTTTTGAGATTTTGCGAACTGTGCAAAAGCTCAAAATAGTGCCCAGGGCGTTCCAGCCCAATCAGCTTTGTTGCGGAGGAGCGGCATACTTAGCAAAACATAGTTAATGCAAACTGCCGCCTACTACTTCGATGTCGCCTTTGCCATCACGTTCGACAATTGCTTCGATTGCGGCAGTGATTCCTTTGACGTCGTCATCAAGGGAAAGACTTGGTGTGTCGGGACGATCTACTACTTGGTTAGGCAAGAATGGAATGTGCATGAAACCAGCTTTTAAATCGTGGAATTCTTTGTCGATCATGTATTGAACTTGGTACATGATGTGGTTGCAGACATAGGTTCCAGCGGTTGTTGAAACTGAACTTGGAAGGCCAGCTGCAATGATAGCTGAAGCCATAGCTTTGACTGGTAATTGTGTGAAGTAGGCGTTTTGGCCGTCTTCATGAATTGGTTGGTTTCTTGGTTGATAGCCAGCGTTATCCTTGATTCTTCCATCGTCGAAGTTGATGGCAACGCGTTCTGGTGTTAAAGCAAAACGTCCGCCAGCTTGACCGATATCTAAAACGTAATCGGGTTTGTTGTCTAAGATAGCTTGATGAACTACTTCAGCACATTTATTGAAGATAGTGGGAATCTCTACTTTAATAATTTCAGCACCAGCGATGGTATCGGGTAATTTCTTAACTGCCTCGATGGCTGGATTAATTTTGTCAGTCCCAAAGGGATCAAAACCTGTTACTAGAATTTTCATAAAAATATTTCCTCCTTAAAATGCTAAAAAGTACATTAATGCAATTTGGATCACGAGTAATACTAAAGCGACTGGATATTGTTGCTTAATCACGCCTAGGTTGTCTTTCATTTCCAGCAGTGCCACGGGTAGCGAGTTGAAATTGGCTGCCATTGGTGTCATCAAAGTGCCACAATATCCAGCGGTCATTCCGATTGCAGCGACGACAGCAGGATTGGCTCCTTGAGCTACGACGAAGGGGATTCCGATTCCGGCTGTAATAACTGCAAAAGCAGCGAAGGCATTACCCATGATCATCGTGAAGATTGCCATGGCTACGCAATATAAAACGACTCCGAGTAAGTGATCACCAGCTGGGAAAATTCCGGAGATGGCTTTTGAAGTGACATCCCCAACACCGGAAGCAGTGAAGATAACGCCTAAGGTAGCTAGAAGTTGTGGCAAGATACCGGCGGTTCCGACTGAACGAACCATTCTTTCACTATCATGGTAAGTTGTTTTACCATCAGCTTTAGACAAAATCATAGCAGTGATCAAAGCAACTACTGAGGCGATACCAATACCGACTTGACCGCCGAGTTTGGTGAATTGACTGATCAGAATCGATAAGATAGCTAATACGATGGAAGGAAAGAAGAGCCAAGCTCCCAAACGTTTAGCAGATTTTTCGGCCAACTCTTTATTAACCTCTTTGATTTTGCCAACTTTGATTTGTTTGAGTAATGACAAAATACCTACGAAAACTAAAAGAATTCCGATAACGAAGTTTGGTAAGTATTTACCAACGGCGAAGATAACACCCATGATCAACCAGAAAAGGCCGGTTCCGATACGGGCAGAGTTTTCCTTATCGCGGAAAGATTCGATGCTGGCAAAAAACATGATCAAACCGATTAAAACATAAAAAATTTCTAGAATATTGTTTACACTCATATTTTTACCTCGTCTTATTCATTGAATTGTTTATCAAAACGTCGATTGTAAATTGCAGTTATGACAAAAGTTATCACTGCCATGGGAATTGAATAAAGAACGATGTTACCGGGGGTGGCTGAATAACCGAGTGACTTCATGGTACTAGACATTAACAAGACACCACTAGAGGCGATGAACAAATTTTGTGAGAAGAAGTTACCAAAGTTATCAGTTGCGGCAGCCCGTCCTTTGATCAAATCGACTTGTTTGTCGGTCAAAGGTTTCTTGATGCTGGCAGCAGCCTGAGCCATAGGGTTGATCAATGGTCGAATGAATTGAACCTGACCTTGTAAAGCAATCCCCAAAGCATCAGTGATTTCACGAATAGCTAAATACATATTAAAGATTTTTCCAGCCGATAAGTTTTTGATCTTACTAATGCCGTTGACAGCAGCTTGCTTCAAACCATGACTTTCAACGACACCAATCATTGGTAAGGTTAGAAAGAATAAGGAAACCATTCGGTTATCCATGAATCCTTTACCTAAAAGTGTTAAAACATGGGTCAAGGACATTCCAGAAACTAGACCAGTTGCCAAAGCTGCCGCAACAACAACAGCAATGGTGTCTAATTTGAAGGCAAATCCGAGAATAATTATAACAATTCCAATTAATTTCAAATATTCCATTATTAATCTCCCAATTATTAAATTTATTCACCATTGTAACACTGTTTTTTAATAAAAATAGTCTACATATGAAAATTATTAAAAGAATTTTAATTTAAAATCAGAGATGACAAGGCTTCCAAAATGGCATATAATTTCTATATAATAAACCTAAGTTCTATTTTGAAGGGAGCAAAATTATGGCTGAGAAAAAAGCATACGGAACAGTATTGATCAAAGCTAAATCCATCTTGGACTATATGATGTCCCAAGATACCGGCTTAACACTTAAAGAAATTAGTGAAGGTATTCAAGCGCCTAAATCGACGACCTTAAAAATTTTGACGACTATGGGTGAGCAAAATATCATCTGGAGAAATGATGACACCAAACAGTACTTCTTTGGTACTGAATTGATTGGCTATGGTCAAAGAGCCTTGGCTGACTTCGATATCAGCCGTATTGCCTTGCCATTTTTAAAGAAGTTGCGTGATGAGACTGAAGAAACAGTCCATTTGGGAATCGAGCAGAATAATAAAGTTGTTTATTTGCAAAAATTAGAGAGTCCACAAAGTATTAATTTGAAATCACGCATCGGGGGTAAACTGAATCTATATAGTTCCGCCATGGGTAAGGCAATTTTAGCTTCGAAAACTCCTGAAGAGTTAGATGAATATTTTTCAAAAGAAACCTTAAAACCAGTGACAGATTATACGATCATCAGTATTTCTGAATTGAACAAACAAATTGCGGCCGTACAAGAAAGAGGCTATTCGATTGATGACAAAGAGAACCAACCAGAAGTTGTCTGCATTGGAGCAGTGATTGAGAAGAACAATAAAGTCTATGGAGCTTTTAGTGTTAGTACACCAGACTATCGTCTAGGAGATCATCGTCGTGATCAAATCATTCAATATGTTTTAGAGACTAAAAAGGAAATTGAACAGGCACTATAAACTATTTGATAAAACGCTTTCAAAGGATTATATTATAAGTGTGATTTCTAATAAATAAAAAGTATTTCTAAATAAGAAAAAAGAAAAAATTCTGAGAAAGAATTTTTTCTTTTTGAGTAAATTTTATATAAACTTAGTTTCTTATTAAGAAATTTAATAATGGAGGTAATTATGATGAAAGTTCTAACCTTTGGAGAAATGATGTTACGTTTAAAGCCAAGTGAAAGCAAACGTATTTTACAATCAGATTCTTTTGAAGCAAATTATGGTGGCTCAGAAGCTAACGTGGCGGTTTCTTTAGCCTTGCAAGGAGATAACGCTGAATATGTCAGCAAGTTACCAAAAAATCTACTCGGTGATGCAGCTTTAGGAACTTTGAACCGTTACGGTGTAAATACAGGTAAGATTTTGCGTGGTGGACCAAGACTAGGAATTTATTTCTTTGAAAAGGGTGCTAGCATTCGAGGAACAAATGTCGTTTATGACCGAGCTGGAAGTTCATTTGCAGAAGCTAAGAGTGATGAATTTAACTGGTCAGAGCTTTTAAAAGATGTTGATTATTTCCACTTCTCTGGAATCACTGCAGCTTTGTCAAAAGAAATGCAAGACACACTTTTGTCAGCGGTGAAGTATTGCCAAGAAAATAACATCACGGTTGTTTTTGACACAAACTATCGAGGCAAGATGTGGACTCCAGAAGAGGCTCAAGCATTCTCGAAAAAAGTTATGCCATACGTCAATGTCGTTTTAGCTAATGATGAGGATTTTGAAGCTAGCTTGAACATTAAAGCTTTTGATGGCGATATGAAACACGGCATCGACCAAGTTGAGAGCTTCAAAGCTGGGATGAGAGAAGTTATTAAGCAATATCCTAATATCCACATCGTAGCCAGCATTTTGCGCAATATCCAATCGGTCGAGGATTCACAATGGACGGCCCTGGTTTTGCGTGATGGGACATTTGCTCAAAGCCCAGTTTACAAGATGCACGTCTATGAAGGTGTCGCAAGTGGGGATGCCTTTGGTGCCGGATTGATTCATGGTTTCTTACACAATTACGATCTACAAACTCAAGTTAACTATGCCATGGCAGCCAGCGTTTTGAAGTTGACGATTGCCGGTGATTTGAACCTCGTTAACGAAAGCGAGATCAAGAGTGTGATGCAAGGTGCCGATGCGATGAGCCGTTAGTTTTTCAGTAACAAAATTAATCCGAAAATGATTAGAATAGCAAACACGTATTTTGTAAAGTGCTGACTGTCGATTTTGGAGCTGATCCAATTGCCGAATGGAACGACGATGAACAATAATGGAATGATGACGGCCAGTAGTTTGACCACTTCAAGACTCCACATGCCGGACCCTAACTGGCTTAGGACGACCAAACTACCAACGACGACAAAGTGTCCTTGTAAGATACCGAGTAATTTATCAGGATCCCATTTCTTAGCGGTTCCATAAATAACGATGGGAACGCCGTGACTGTTAAAAGATGCGCCTAAGATTCCGGAGACGATTCCGGCTAGATAATCGTATTTATCATTGATTTTTAAACTAGTTTTTCGGGGATGCTTCAAGGCATAGAGGTTGTAAGCTCCGTAAACGATGATGAAAAGTCCTAAAACTTTCATGATAATAATCGGTGAACCTAGTTTGATGATCAAAATTCCAACTGGAATCCCCAAAATTGAACCGATGATCAGTCGTTTGAGAGTCGACCAATCGATGTGTTGATGGTATTTGATAGCAACCGGAATAGCGACTAACAATCCTAAGGCTCCGATTAAAGCGGTCGAAGTTTGTAGGTTAAAAGAAATTAACGCTAACAGTGGCATGGTAACTAGTGCCTCCCCAAAACCAAAGGCTGTTCGCATTAAAGCACCAAATAAAGCAATTAAAACTACTAATATATATGTCATTTGATATGTACACTCCAATAAAAGAGGGCCAAGTATTGATTTACTTGGTCCTCTTTAATATTTTTTCTATTAAAGTATGGGTGATAGTAAACGTGAGAAACGTTGCTTGAAGTGAAGCCACATACCTTGTTCTTTGATAATTTCTGGTGTTAGAAGCAGCGAATCTTTCATATCCGCTTCAAACGAACGAGCAATTTGGTGGGAAATCTTTGCGTCGTAGATAAAGGCGTTAGCTTCAAAATTTAATGAATAACTTCGGAAATCGTGATTCATTGAACCGACCGAACAAATTTTGCCATCAAAGACTGAAGTCTTAGCGTGCAAAAATCCCTTTTGATAACTGTAAATTTTGATGCCGTAAGTCGTCAAAAGGTTGGCATAGTATTGAGTTGCCCGGTAAATGAAAGGATGATCCGGCATACAAGGAATCATGATCCTGACATCGACCCCGGAACGAGCAGCAATTGTTAAAGCGGTGAACATCGCATCGTCAGGTACGAGGTAAGGTGATTGAATCCAAACACTCTTTTTGGCACTGACGATCATATCGATGAAACCGTCCTTGAGTATCTCATCTCGTGAATCGGGTCCGTCAGAAATGATTTGAATCGGCAGATTAGCATCCGTATTGAACTTGTCAGATGGAAAGTATTTTTCCAAAAATGCCAAAGGTTCAGCTTTACTATCTAGTGAAGCGTTCCAGTCACGGAAGAATCTTTCTTGTAAAAGTAAAACAGCCGCGCCGAAAATTCGTGAATGGGTGTCACGCCAATAACCAAACTTTTCAGTTGTATTAACGTATTGGTCGCCGACATTGAAACCACCGATCCAACCAGTAGTCCCGTCAACGACAACGATTTTTCTATGCAAGTGATAATTCAAACGAGTTTTGGCAATCACATTTTTAGAAGTGATAAAAGGCAAGACTTCACCACCGGCTGCCTGGAAGGTTCTAAAGTATTTTGGCGTCGTACCACCAGAACCCCATGGGTCATATAGGATTCGGACTTCTAAGCCTTCCTTAGCTTTTTGCGTTAAAAGGTCCAGGAATTGGTCACCTATCTTACTTTTAATGAAAGCATAATATTCAACGTGGACCGTTTCTTTAGCCTGGCGAATATCCTCAAACATGTCTTTGAACTTCTCTTGTCCATCAAAGTACAGTTTGATCTCGTTATGGCGCGTTAAAGGAGCTTCCTCAGTTTCGTTGAAGAATCTAATGATGTGGTCAGCGTAACGGGTCTCATCGTAACGGGAGGCGTTTTGCGGACGTTTTTGAGCAGCAATGGCCATTCTTTTCAGTTGGCTCAAACTATAATGCTCTTGTTTGTTGATATTAAAAATTTTCTCTTGAGCAATCCCACGTCCCAAGAATGCGTAAATCAGGAAACCTACAATTGGTAGTAGAACGAGGACTAAAATCCATGCCCAAGTAGTAACAATATTACGAGGTCTGTGAAAGACAGTAATAAGAGCCGAAATAGTATTGACTGTTAAGATAATGAGAATTAGCCAGATGATCCAAGTATCAATCATAAAATAAATTCCCCTCTATTATTCATATGTAAAAGTGTACTTCAAAATACTGATAAAATCTAATTTTTAGATGGAATATTTTGGTGGAATATTTTTATGGAAATGGTTGTTTTTTTGTGTTGGTGGGGGATGCCGCTCCTCCGCAACAAAGCTGATTGGGCTGGAACGATGTGGGCTGACTTTGAGCTTTTTCAAGCCCGGAAAAATCTCAAAGCTCAGCCTTATTCTAAGCAAATAAATTGCTAAGAATAATTTCACATCTGAGCCCATCAGCTTTGTTACTCCGGTGCTAGTTAACGGATCTATGGTTTGGACGTTTTCTATTCTTTTAGAAATAGTTATTCTATTGGAATTAACCGATGTTCTAATTTTTATGGAATTATATTTGTGATTTGGTGTCACTCTGTGTGAGATAACGGTTTTGAAGAATAGGGTTTTAAAAAATTGAATTACAATCTAGTTCTATATATATTAAAGATACAAAAGACTGGGGAGTATGGACATGAAAATTGACGAAGTAAAAGTTAGAAAAATTGGTGATTCTAAAGTATTTACTATTCCAAAGTCGATTCATATTACATCTGATGAGTATATTGTTTTTCAAGGAAGACATGGCGATATAGTTTATGTTCCTAAGCGTAAGAATGTGTTTGACGATGAGGAATTTATAAGGACCCATGATTGGAGTCAAAAGGAAGAATGGTCGGATACTCTTAAGGGAACGGAAGAATTATAAATTAGAATATTTTGAAATATGATATTTTCTTGTTTTAAAGCAAATAGGTTCTGGTAATCGTGTGTTGATTACCAGAACCTATTTTTCTTAATATTCGATTGATCCTTTCGTATCTTAATCTCGTATTATTGGTGTTAATTTCGATTGTCGCCGAAAATCATTATTAAACGTAATAGTTGTAAAGCAGTTGAAATAACGGCTGCGACATAGGTTAATGCTGCGGCTAGTAAGACTTGTCTTACCATTGGTACTTCGTCGTTGTTTAATACGTTACCGGAACTTAAAATTTTAATGGCACGTCCTGAGGCGTTGAACTCTACTGGTAGGGTTACTACTTGGAATAAAACGACTAAGGCGAAAAGCCAAATTCCGATTTGAATCAAGGTTTGGTTCGCTCCCAAGATGACACCTAATAAAATTAAAGGAATTGAGAAGTTGGAACCAAGGTTGACTGCTGGTACTAAAGCTGCACGAGCTCTCATTGGTACATAACCGGTTTGATCTTGAATTGCATGTCCGCATTCGTGAGCAGCAACGCCGATTGCTGCAACGGAAGTGGAATCAAAAGTTGATTCTGACAAATTCAAGGTTTTGTTAGTTGGGTTGTAATTATCTGTTAAATTACCACTAGTTCTTAGAATTTGTACGTCTTGTAAGCCGGCGTTGTCGAGAATAAAACGGGCGGCCTCAGCACCACTGGTACCACTTTGACTTGTTACTTGATCATACTTTTTGAAATTATGATTTACATACCACGAAGCCCATAAACTAATAACAAGACCAATTATTACTAGAAAATAGCTAGGACCAAAGAAACCATATCCATACATATATTGTTAACTCCTCTTTAATGTTTTCTGATTAACAATAGTATAACCATTATTTGTGAATTTTTCTTGAATTATGTGATCGAGTTCGTTAATTTCTATTTCTTTTAAATCTAGTTGATCTTTTAAAAGGACGAGTAGTCTTTGGGCAATCTCGCCTTTTTGAGCATCGGTTAAATCTTTGAAAGTTACCATTAAAGCAGCGGTTTGCTTTGTGAAATCAGGGTCGGATAGACTGACTGACGCACAAATTTTATCGGTGTTTTTTTGTTGGATGAACCAATAAACACCAGTGTTTTGCATCGTGACTTTAGCGGTGTTTGAAATGTATTCAGTTGTTGGATCGATTTCTTCATTGAGAAATTCACTGATAGTTTTTAGGTTTAGACGACTTGGAAAATCCCAGATGAAGTTTTCTGTTACTAATGGGCGGTATGATTTTAGTTTTGGCATTTTTTTCATCTTCTTTTCTTGTCTGTGTTGGTTTTGTTTCTGTTTCTTTATAGTAGTTTCTCTTTTTGGGAATTGGTTTGGTTCTATTTGGAATAACCATGAGTTTTGGCAGTATAGTCAAAACGCGTTCCACAGGCCAGGACTCGACATATAGCTACGCTTCCCAAATCGCCCGCAAAGTGCGGCGGGCAATTCGTGAAGCTAGGCTATCTGCCGAGTCCTAAGCGGGCCTGTTCCACGCTCTATTCGATAATCATGCTCTTCTTGGCGCTCTTATGCAATTTATGCATAAATGGTTTCAATGGTTCTGTACAGAATAATCCTAATAGATAAAAGCCAATTCCGAAGGCTAACAATACTACGATATCTTTTGTCGCATTTGGCCAATATATTCCTCCGACGGCTTCTCTGATTAGATTTACTGCATATGTAAATGGTAAATATGGGTTGATCATTCTGAAGAATCCGTCTGATAGTACTACTGGGAAGTTTCCTCCAGCTCCGGAGATTGAGAGAACTAGGATGATGATTCCTAATCCCTTACCGATGGTTCCAAACATTTGGACTAGTGAGTAAAGAATCGACATGAAGACGAAACTTACTAACATACAGAAAACAATTAACCAAACTTTTTCTTTGGTATAAGCATGTAAGATAAAGAGGTTACCTAACGCTGCAGCGATTGCTTGTAATTGGTTTAAAAGACTAAAGGTTAAGTAACGTCCGTTAAATCTTTGCTTGTAAGTGTAGATTGCTCTTTGTTTTTCATCTAACTTGAAGTGAACTGTAAAAATACTTGATAGTAATAGAGCACCGACCCAAATACAGAGGGCTAAGTAGAATGGAGCACTGGCCGAACCGTAATTTGGCACGTCGTAGAGGTCTTTTTGCTTCAAGTTAACTGGATTGGAGAAGAAGTCTGATTCCTTGTTGGCGTCATTTTTCATCAACTTGATAATGGCGTTTAAATCGATATCCTTTTCACCCTTGCGCAATAGTGTTGCTGAGTGATGGATGTCCTTCTTCAATTGTGGCCAGTCTTTTTCAGCGAATTCGTTGGCAGTTGAAAGAGCTTGTTCTAGTTCAGGTGTTTTGGAGTTGACCAAGTTTAGAGTTGTTGTCAATTCATTTTCAATTGAAGGCAATTCGTATTGAACAAAGAAAGTAGCTTTTGCCAATTTATTCTTCAAAGTAGGGTAGTCGTTGTTGTAGAAGTCGTTTAATAGACCGATTCCGGTGACAATGTTACTCATATTGCCGTTTAGTAATTGGTTAGCGTCATGGATCTCGTTACCAACAGCGGGCAATTGTTTTTGGTACTTCTGTAGATATGATAGAGCTGTCTCAAGAATTCCTTGGGTATTATTTAATAAACCAGGAATAGAAGGGATAATGTCAGTGTTGAATTCACCCAATGTTGAACTGAGTTCCTTCAAGAATGAGTTAATATCCGTAATTACACTAGAAACGTTATCGAGAATATTGAGATTCTTAATGGTTGCGATTCCTTCAGCAACTTGGTTAGCGTGATTTTGTAAATCAGTTAGTTTATTCTGCAACTGCGTTGTATCAAGGCTGTCAAAGTTTGCGACGATATCGTCAGCTTTAGTAGCGAGTGTTTCGTTTAGGGCAGCTAAGTCGTTTAGATGTTGGATTGGGCGGTCAAAGAGTGTGATCTTGTCGTGTCCCAATTGTTCAGCTAAGCGGTTGAAGAAGTTTTGCAAGTCAGTCAATGAAGAGGCGACTTGACGAGAAATCTTAGCTAAGTGAGTTGCGTCGGTGCTGATATTTTGGATAACCGTCTTGAGTTGAGCTTTCAATTGCTGATTAGTTGGATCTTCTTTGATCTTGTCGATTAAAGTGTTGATGTTTTCAGCGGAAGTTGCAATCTGCTTACCAAGGTTGTAAACCATTGATAGGCCGGTATCGATAGTCGATTTGATGACTGGCAAAGCTTGTTGGATCTTTGGTACGAGCTCATTTGAAACTTTGTCAGTAGCGTTCTTGGCGTCAGTTCCGAGTTGTTGAATATCAGGCATGACGTTTTGAACTTTTTGAATTACTTGAATACCATTTTCAACTTGAGTGATGCTAGTACCCATCAAATCACTGATTTTACTAAAGTCGGAATCCACTTCATTGATTTGACTGCCGGCATTTTGAATTTCCGGTATCTTATTTTTCAACTGCGTTGCAGCTGTTCCACCAGCATCAGCTAATGGTAGGTAATTGTTGATGTTAACAATTTTTTGCGCATCTTCGTTTAATAATGGAAGATAACCGTACATATTATTAACTTCATTTAATTTATTATTTAATGTTGGAACCATTGTATTGGCTTTTTGAACTTTGTCCATGATATTTTGCAATTCAGGGATATTTTCGTCAGTCGACAAAAGCAAAGTCTCAAAACGTCTTAACATTGGTAAATTGTTTTGAATGTCCACACCTGATTTGTTCAAGGCCTGGGTAATAGTTTTACTGATTGTCCCCATAAATTCAGAAGAAATCGTATTTTGCAGCGTCGTCGCCCCGGTTTCGGTCAATTTCGGGGCTATCGCATTGATTTTCTGGTTGACCGAGAAAACTAGATTAGGCTTCTTGATTGTCCCAGAAAGAAAACTGACAATATCTTTTGAAAAGGTTTTAGGGATGTAAATTCCAGCATAATAGGAACCATCCTTGACACCTTGGTCGAGTTCCTTTTTTGAATCGACGAAAGTCCAACCTAGTTTGTGATTTTTCTTTAAGTTATCGATCAATTGATCACCAATCTCAATTTTTTGATCCTCAACTTTGACTGGTGTGTCGGCAGAATAAACTGCCACTTTTAGACCGCTAGTGTTAGAATATGGGTCCCATAAGGCCCAAACATTGAACCAACAGTACAAACACGGCAAAATGACCAAAGCCAGCATCAATAAAGTTGCTGGTTTGGATTTTAAAGTTCTCCTTAAATCTAATTTAAATAGTTCCCAAGCTTTGATAGAAATCCCCTCCAAATCTCTGTTAAAACTTTTAGAATAATATAATTATATAACGTTATGACAGTGGATTATAATATATAAACCCATTGACCATTTTTAAAATCTCAGAATCGTCGTGAAGCATTGAGTGTTCTGCGTTTGACCCCTTAATAAGATATTCATTATATTCCTTAACTCTTGGTTTAAGAATATATGAAATCGACTTGGCAGATGTAACGGAGATGTACTTATCACTGTTTGAGTGATCGCCAACATTTCCAAAAATGTTCAAAACCCGAAGATCGTCGGATATACTATTTTTATTCATAAAAATTCTAAAGTACGTTGGACTCATGAAAGCTGGTCGACCATTTGGCTTGATCCGGTTGATGTTGGGAAGATCGCCCAGACCGAGAATGCCGTTAAATGGACCTGCGATGAGTACCAATTTTTTTAATCTTGGCATATAAGGACGCATTTTTTCTTTCAAGTTAACTAAGACTAGTGCAACGGCGCCAAGAGAATGTCCAATCGCATCATAAGTCGTGAAATTATGCTGTAAGCGCAAGTCAAATAAGAGCTTGACTAACCAATATGCTATTTGGTTACTGCCAACCCATTTGTTTTTGAAAACTACTTGTACAATGGGATGTTCGTCCAAAGTCCAAGTTCCCTCATATGTGATTCTTCCTCGCCAATCAATTATGGCTTTGAGGAATTGATCCTTTTTTTTACCATTACTTTTTAAAGCCGATTCGATCATTTTTTGAGTCGTATAATCACCGCCACGAAAACCGTGGATGTAAAGAATCGGCCACTGCCAATTTTCCATAAATTCACCCCAACAAGATATTATTATATAATTATTATTGAGAAAAATTAACCAAATGAGGTATGACATTGCAAAAATATTATGCAGTACGAAAAGGAAGAAAGCCAGGAATCTATCTGACATGGCCAGAGTGCCAAAAACAAGTTAACGGATTTACCGGAGCGCGCTATAAGAGTTTTACTAGTAAAGCTGATGCTCAAGCCTTTTTAGGAGGTAGTGATTCTTTTCAAAAGAAAACTACAACAACTAAAAATAAAAAAGTAAATATTTCCGATTTTGACGTAGTTATTTATACAGACGGTGGTTCAAGAAATCACGGTAATGTTAAAGGTGGACATGTTTTAGATGATGACAAAGCCGCATGGGCTTATCACATCAACAACCACGGTCAAACTTTTGAGGGAACAGGTGGCGAATTTGGAGCAACCAATAACCGCATGGAGATAATGGCCCTAATTCAGAGTATTAAACGATTAAATGAACTTAAAATCAACCAACAAAATGCGATATTTGTCTTAGATTCTCAGTATGTCCTCAACGCAATCACTAAAAATTGGCTCAATGGCTGGAAACGTCGCGGGTTCAAAAAAGCTGATGGGACAGTGCCTAAGAACGTTGAACTGTGGAGAGAATTAGATCAACTTTTGCCAACAGTACCTAAGAAAACTTTTGAGTGGACTAAAGGACATGCAACGAATATCGGCAACAATCGAGTGGATGCTTTATTGAATGAGACTATGGATAAAATGTAGGTCAGCGTTTGGGACGAAGGACCAAACTTCTTTTGCTTGGGTGGTGGATTGATGCCGTCTTCCGCAACAGCTCTGGGAAACGCTGGAGAAGGTGCGGCGACTTGGAGCCAATTTCAAAATCGGAAATTGTCTTCAAGCTCACCCTTCTTGTAAGCGATAAATCGCCAACAAGAATTTCACGGCTGAGCATTTCCCAGAGCTGTTACTCCAGACTGGATTTCAGATTTTTGCAGTTATTTCTGTGATTTTTGGAATTGGTAAATGTTAGTTTGGATACGTTATAGAACTTTTTTTCATAGGTAGTGAATTCAGAGAAACAAATCTTGCTAGAGAGTATATTATTCAAATTATGGCTCTTTCTGGATGCCACTACCGACTAGATAGCATCTTTTATTATTTATTACAGTAAAGCAAAAAAACATCTATTCAGAATTTCTATTGTTATCTGAATAGATGTTTTTTTGAATCTCCAACTTTTAGGACTGTTGTATCACGTGGAGTGACATAAAATCACAAAAATAATTCCATAAAATTCAGAACATAGGTTAATTCCAAGAGGACAACTATTTCTAAAAGAATGGAAAACTTCCAAACCATAGATCCGTTATTCAGCACCGGAGCAACAAAGCTGATGGGCTCAGATGTGAAATTATTCTTAGCAATTTATTGCTTAGAATAAGGCTGAGCTTTGAGATTTTTCTGGGCTTGAAAAAGCTCAAAGTCAGCCCACATCGTTCCAGCCCAATCAGCTTTGTTGCGGAGGAGCGGCATACTACCACCATCAAACCAAACAAAAAAACCGATTAATATTATTTAACCGGTTTTTTAAAATTAGCGATAGACAACTTCGTAGACTTCACAAACACATGGCAAATTTTCGTTAAATTCGTGGTTTTCTTCTTGATACTCTTTCTTGAAGAAATCCCAGTGAACTTTGCGCCACTCCTCTAAAGTTCTAGAACCTTCACCTTCGTGATAAGCGTGCTCGGCGGAGACTTGTAAAAAGGGCACTGTTTCTACCACGACTGTTTTAGTAATACAGACTGGTTTTTGGTGACCGTTTAAAATAATTCCATACTCACCAAGTTTTGGCAACGGGTCTGTTTCGTCTTGTTTATAGAGATCGTATGCGGAAGTTGTGGCAGTTTTTATGCCGTCATAGATTAATTGTGCTAATTGGTCTTGTTGCTGAAAATCATCTTCGGCGCCTAATGAAAATGCTTCGTATTCATCAGTTTTTACTTCGGGATGACTCTGTTTGAACTGTTGCCAGTATGTTGTGATATCCATAATTTTTGGCTTTCTTGATTAATTTTGACGCAAGAGATGGATTCTGATGTATTTTCCTATTTCGGTCACGATCAAGACAATAATTCCGGCAATGATTGGGATTCCCCAGCCATAGGCAAAATTGATGTTGGTTGTGTGGAAAATATCTTGCATGAATGGTAAATAGATGATTCCCATTTGAAGAAGAATCAAGATACCAACGATGTAGAAGGCCATCTTGTTTTGGAAGAAGTACTTGGAAATAACGGGATAATTATTTCTGAGGTTAAATAGATAGAAAATCTTACCAAAGATAATAATATTCAAGGCCATCGTGCTTCCAAGAACTTCCGGCATCCCTTGACTTGTTAACATATCAAAGGCCCAGATTCCTAATCCGGAAATTAAGAAGGAAACGTAGACTATCTCGAAGGTATCGAGTTTAGTCAAAAGTCCAGCTTTAACATTTCTAGGACCACGAGCCATAATGCCAGCTTCTGGTGGTTCGAAGATGAAGGCAAATTGAATCGTTAAGGCAGAAACCATGTTGATCCAAAGTAGTTGTGCGGGGTAAAGTGGTAAGTCTTGTCCTAATAAAATACTGATTACCACGATAAGTCCTTCAGCAAAACTAGTTGGTAATAGGAAACGAATCGTCTTTCTAATGTTATCGAAGACGTGTCGACCTTCACGAACGGCCACAACGATGTCAGCGAAGTCGTCGTCAGCTAACACCATATTGGCGGATTCTTTGGCAACTTCAGTACCTTTGATACCCATAGCTACACCAATATCGGCTTGTTTTAAAGCAGGAGCATCGTTGACACCATCACCAGTCATGGAAACGACGTGTCCGTTAGCTTGTTGAGCTCGTACAATTCGTAATTTGTTAGCTGGAGTGGTTCTAGCAAAAACATTGTAGTTATCGATCTTGTCTTTTAGTTCATCATCGGACATGGCGTCAATTTCAGGTCCGGTGATGGCACTGATAACTGAATCGAGATCGAGTTTTTTAGCAATGGCTGAAGCGGTGTCGGGATGGTCACCAGTGATCATCTTAACTTTAACGCCGGCCATTCTTAGTTCGTGGATGGAAGCACGGGCTTCTTCACGAGGTGGATCGATGATACCAACCATACCAACGAGGTTTAAGTCGTTGATGTCGTTGGTGTTGATCATTTCAACTGAGTCGTCGACAACTTTATAAGCTAGAGCAACGACACGTAAGCCGTCAGCTGAAAGATTTTTGATAGTTTGGTTCCAATAATTTTCATTAGTTGAATCGTTACTTAAATTAATAATTGTGGCTGGAGAACCTTTGACCATTAAGACACGTTGGTTATTGAAGTTAGCCAAACGAGCCGAGTATCTAAAGGCTGAATCAAATGGTAGTGAATCGATTTCGTCAACTTCGGGGTCAACACCAGTCATCTTACGATAAAGGGTAGTTAAGGCACCATCAGTTGGTTCACCGTTTAATTCCCAACGATTGTTTTCAAAATGCAATTGAGCATCAGTAGTTTGACCAGCAATGTTGACTAGCCAATTCATGTTGGAGTCTTTTTTCCAGTCATAAGTCTGATTGCCTAACTTCAGACTACCTTCAAAATCAACTCCACCGTCCGCATCGTAGCCGACCCCAGTTACATCGAAAGCGTGATCGGGAGTAACGACCTTTTTGACGGTCATTTCATTTTTAGTTAAAGTACCAGTTTTATCAGTATTAACGATATCAACCGCACCCAAAGTTTCAACGGCTGGCAAGGACTTGACGATAACGTTTCGCTTGGTCATTTTGCGTGTTCCCATAGCGAGAACCACGGAAGTACTAGCGGGCAAGCCTTCGGGCATGGAACCTACGACCATAGTAATCACGGAGATCAATAGAGTTGGTAGGCTATATGTATCTAGGAAATAACCGATGATAAATAGTAAAACAGCAGCGATGACAATTGCCACTGACAAGCCAAATCCTAACGAGTTCAAGTTCTGCATCAATGGAGTTGGTTTTTCTTTAACAGTTTCTACAGAAGTTTGAATCTGTCCAATCTCAGTGTCACCGGCAGTTGCGACAACGATACCTAAACCAGAACCACTAGTAACAGCAGTTGAGGCATAGACCATATTCTGTCTTTCGGCCAACGGTAATTCTGATTGCGTGATTGGTTCCTCAATTTTTTCCACTGGATTAGTTTCCCCAGTTAAAACTGATTCTTGAACGTTCAAGTTATCAGCTGAAATCAAGCGCATATCAGCTGGCACGGAATCTCCAGCTTCAAGATTGACTAGGTCACCAACGACTAATTGACGTGAATCAAGCTCTAATTTTTCTCCACCTCGGAAGACGAAGTTTTTAGAGACCAACAGCTCACGGATTTTTTCCAAAGCGTTACCGGCTTGGCGTTCCTGGATGTAACCGATAATGGCATTGGCGATGATGACTAGTCCGATAACAATTGAGTCGGAATATCTCCTCATGAAGAAAGTCATAATGGCAGCGGCGGCCAAAATGTAAATGATGCTGTTATTGAATTGTTTGATGAATTGAACGAATTTTGATGTTTTCTTTGCTTCCAATTCGTTCAACCCATGTTCTTTCAGTCTTTGTTGACTTTGTTCCTCACTCAAGCCATCCTCAGCATCAGTTTGATACAGCTTGATTAATTCATCCTCAGTTAATTCCCACATTTGTTTTGAATCGTGTATCGGGACATGATCCGAGTCGGAATTTTCGGACGAAGTTGATTCATAGACAGTTTCGTCTTGCATTCAGTGTGTTCCTCCTAATAATTTAACTTTTGGTATCTTTTTAAAATATTAAAAAGATATTAATATGATTATAATAGGTAGAGGTATAAAAAGACAACACCTCTTGTGAAGATTTTTATGCTTTCCTAACAATTTTATGATTGTGTAGTTCTTTTGTTTTTGTGGTGGATGATGCCGTCCTCCGCAACAGCTCTGGGAAATGACTGGAACGCTGTGGGCACAACTTGAAGCTTACGCAAAGTGCGCGCAATCTCCAAGATTGGCCTTTTTGTAAATGCTAAAGCATTAACAAAAATTTCACAGCTGAGCATTTCCCAGAGCTGTTGCTCCAGACTGGATCCAAATCTTTGCAGTTAATTGGTACATTCTGAAGTGGATACTATTCTATTTAGAATAAGTGAAGAACTAGTTTATAGTTTGGATAAGTTATGCTTTTTCAATTTTTAATTAATTTAAATTGATATAAAAATAGAGGATCTTATTAGAACCGCAGCTTACAGCAGTCTAGTAAGATCCTCTTTCTTTTTGAATAAGGGGGACACAATAATCCATTAAAATATAAAATCCTAAATCAGAATAGAATTACTATTTTTAAAGGAATGGAAAGCAGATAAACCATAAAAGTGAAATTCAGTCCGGAATAGCAAAGCCGATTTGGCTCAGCCGCCAAATTTTTGTTGGTGCTTTAGCACCTACAAAAAGCTCAAAGTTGCGCCGGCAGCGTTCCAGCCAAAATCGGCTTTGCTATGGAGGACGGCATACTTAGCACATCTAGTTGAACAATCCACTGAAGAATGAAACGATACTATCCCAGATTCTTTGTAGGAAATTACGGTTTTCTTCGGTGTTTAGATTGTTGAAGATATTCTTGGCTTTGCTCATGATGTCGCTACTTAATTTTTTAGCTTGTTCCTTGAAATTGGAATTGTTTAGTGCACCTGAGTTTCTGATTTCTACCATTAAATTGATAATTTTTTGTTTTTGACTGTTGTTGATAATATTTTGCAAGTTATTCTTTTGCAAATTGTTATTAACAATTGTGGTGATTTGGTTAACGGTTACGTTGTCACCTTTGCTGGCAAGGTCTGATTTCATACCGGCAACGGCGTTATTTAATTGTTTATCTGAGTAGCCGTCGGTACCTTTGTTAGCGTCAGTGATATTACTTAACACGTTCATTTCTTTTTGAGCTGCATTGACTTGGCTTTGGTTCAAAGTTTCACCACTGTCAGCATATGCGGCATAGATTCCGGCTAAAGCACCTGATCCATCGATTGGTGTAGCGGATGTTACGTAGATATTGGCATCACTGATACCAGCCGTTACGGCAGCGTTACGGTATTGATCAGCGGTGATAGTTGTGATGTTGTTTTTACCATTATAATCAACAATTTTCACGTTGATACCTGAGCCAGATGAGGTTTTTTGGATCAAGGCTGAAGACCAAACGCCGTTACTGCTAGTAAAGTTGCTACCACTTGGATTTAAGTATTTTACTAACGTATCGCCTGTAACGGTAATGGTTTTGTAGTCACCACTGATTTGTGATGATAAAGCGTCGATTGTTCCTTGTCTTTGACTCGAAGTTAGGGATGTTCCCAGTGTCATAACTGGTTGATCGTTTAAAGTGTCGGCTTTAACTGTTTGAGTTGTAAAGACTCCTAAAGTTATGAGTGACACTAGTCCTAATAAAATGATATTTAATTTTTTCAAGGTATTACCCTCCTTAAGCCTAATTAAACCAAATATGTGTGAAGAATTCGAGAAGATGGACAAATTTTTTTCAAATCTAAATTTTAGTTCATATTAAAATGTTAATCAAATATAATTCTAAAAATTATCAAAAGTTGACGTACTGTCATTATTTTACTAAATTTGGTATATACCTATTGAAATAAAACGTTTTCAAGAATATACTCATCATGTTAATAAATCAATTTGACAGAAAAGAGGGGAAGACTTTTGAGGAAATTTATAAATTGGTTGCAGAATAAAATTATGCCACCAATGTCAAAAGTCGGAAATAATAAGTATCTTGTTTCAATTCGTAATGGGTTAGTACTTACTCTACCAGCCATTATCAGTGGTAGTGTTTTCCTGATTATTGGAAATATTCCTATTACTGCTTGGGCGAACTTTATTAAGCCGTATATGAATATGATTGGGGTCGCTGTTAACGGGTCATTTGGGATTATCTCGTTATTGGCAGCGATTGGGATTGGTTATGAACTTGCTAAGCAATTGGACATCGATGCAATTTCAGGTGCCGGACTTTCAACGATGGCATTCGTAATCGTTTCGTTCAATGACAAGTTCAAATTAGATGTTAATAATTTTTCATCTTCTGGATTATTTACAGCTATTATTACGGCAATGGTTTCAGTTTCAATTTTAAACTTCTTTATTAAGAAAAACATTGTCATTAAGTTACCAAACGGGGTTCCAACAGCCGTTTCTAACTCATTTGTGTCACTATTACCAGGTTTTGTGATTTTGGTATTGTTCTGGTTCATCAGAATGCCACTCCACATCGATATCAACCTTGTAATTCAATCAATCTTCCACCCATTGCTATTTGCGATGAACACACTACCAGGAATTCTTGTCTACACATTCCTAGTCAGTCTACTTTGGGTCTGCGGTATCCACGGTGACATGACTTTGGAAGGAATTGCTGATCCAATTTTTCTACAATTCTTAGCCGCAAACGGAACAGCCTTCGCACATCACCAGCCATTACCCTATGCGACAGCCGCTGGATTTTCTAGTTTGATGGTTAACGTTGGTGGTACTGGGGCCACAATTACGTTAGTTGTTTTAATGTTGTTCTCAAAGAGTAAAACCTATCGAGATCTCGGACGAGTTGCCTTTCCAGGTGCTTTGTTTGAAATCAACGAACCAGTAATCTTTGGATTTCCAATTGTCATGAATCCATTGACAATGATTCCATTTATTGTCATTCCATTGATTTTAGCTACCGGTAGTTATGTTTTGATCAGTTTGGGCTTAATGAATGCACCAGTAGCTATGGTTCCATGGACAATGCCACCAATTATCGGACCATTGATGGCTACAGGCTGGGATTGGCGTGCCGCTGTTTGGTCAGCAGTCGAATTAGTTCTAGCCGGAGCAATGTATTATCCATTCTTCAAAGTTGCTGAAAAAGGAATGCTTGCTAAAGAAAAAAACAACTGAAAATTGAGGATAGTTGAGGTTCTTTTGGGGGATGGTGGTTAAGTGAATTCTGAGTGGGATATAAGTTCTATTCAAAATTTACATAGAATTGATTTATAGTCTGGATACGTTATAACCATTTGAACTTTAATTAGTGAAATTTCATAAAAATAATAGAAGACATTACTAGAGATGCGGAAGATTGCTGCAAACTAGTGATGTCTTCTTTTTTATACTGTTCATATTTCTATTTTGAATAGAAAAAGCAATTTGACTATAAAAATATCAAGTATTACACATGAATAGAATTAGTATTCCTAAAAGAATAGAAAGCAAATAAACCATAGATTTGCTATGGAGGACGGCATACTACTACCACCAACAAATAAAACTTACTAAAATACCATTAAAAAAATAGTAATTAATGCAGGTTTGTGCTATTCTGTAGGTTCTAGGAATACGCTTAAGTACATATTAAATAAAAAGGATTAGGTGAAACACAATGAAAATTGTCGTTCTTTCAGGCGGAAGAAGTACAGAAAGAAATGTTTCTTTATCTTCCGGAGTTAAAATCACCAACGCACTACGTAGTAAAGGTTACGAAGTAGCTTACGTTGATTCATTCTTAGGTATGGATATTGCAGAAGATCAAATCGATGATCTTTTCACAACTGAACCAGAAGATGAAAAGAATTTAATCATTGATGATGAAGTCTTAACTGACGAAAAAATCAATGCACTTCGTACCGATGGAACTATTGGTCTTCTAGGTAAGAATGTTCTAAATATTTGTCGTCACGCTGATATCGTCTACATGGGACTTCACGGTGAAGATGGCGAAAATGGTAAGATGCAAGCAGTCTTTGATGTCTTTGATATTAAGTATACTGGTAGTGGTACTTTAGCTTCAGGTCTTGCTATGGATAAGAAGTATTCAAAAGAAATCTTTGTTCAAGCAAATATCCCTACAGCTAAGTTCACAACTACTAAAACTGATAAGATTTTGTCAGAAGACATCCCATTCAACTATCCAATGGTCGTTAAGCCATCTAATGGTGGTTCAAGTGTTGGGACACATATCGTTGAAAATGCAACTGAGTTGAGAGAAAATGTTGCCGATGCTTTGAGATTTGATAGCGAAGTTTTGATTGAGGAATACATTAAGGGTAGAGAATTTTCCGTTGCTATCGTTGATGGTTTAGTCTTGCCAGCTGTTGAAATTACTGTTGATACAGGTTGGTACGATTTCCAACACAAATTCCAAGCTAACAATGTGACACATTTCATCACACCACCAGAAAACTTGGATGATGAAATTCATACTAAGATGCAAGCTTTGACAAAGAAGACGTTTGAAGCCTTAGGTATGAGCAATTATGGTCGAGTGGACTTCTTGTTGCGTGATGGCCAATTGTATGTCATGGAAGCCAATACTTTACCAGGTATGACTCCATTGTCATTGATGCCAAGAGAAGCAGAAGCTGCTGGCATTTCTTACGCTGATTTGTGTGAGAGAATTATTAAGAGTAAGATGCATTATTACGAAACTAAGAAATAATAAAAGGCTCTGAAATCTTGAATAGATTTCAGAGTTTTTTAGTGCGCTTGAATACGAAAATTATGATGAAGTTTTGGCCAAATGTATTTATCAGATATGCCAATTAGAGGTCCATTGAAGAAAATACAAAAAATTGTTCCAATATTGACGGAATAAATTTTGTGAGTCATCACGACAGTTATAACGATAATTATCATTGGTACGAGAAAATTGACGATTTGAGCTTGAACTACTTTGCCTTTAAAAAAGCGAAAACGGATGATGTTTGTTGTGTCGTCATTTGGATGCATGATTAAATTGGCCCGTTGATAAAGCGAAATGGCGCAACAAAATATTGCGACGCCAAGCAAACAGACAATGACTTTAGGAATTAACGGTAGTTGCGTGACACCTAGATGAGTAAAGAGTGCTACAAAAGTATTAACGAAATAACTGAAACAAGAGATGAATAAAATTTCTCCAAAGAATCTCAGTGCATCCCATTTGCCAATCAAAAATTGATTGATTATGGCCGTGATCGCACCGACGATAAACATCGGCCAACCAACGGTCGTTCCTAACATGTGCCCAAGATTGACTTCTGAGGCGGTCCAGGGGCTAGTTCCCATATTAGTGGCAACTGTTAGTCCATTTCCTAAAGCGTTGATCACGAGGCCTAAAAAGAGTGCTAAGTATCTTTGTGGTAGAGAGTTATTGTCAGACATTTTGAAACTTCTTTCTTACAATATGTAGATTACCTTATTTTTTAAAGAAAAAATTGTCAAGATGCCAAGTTTTGTAAAAAGAATTTTACAATGTAAAATTTAAGTTATTTAGCATTTTTGGTGGTTATTTTCTGTTACTATGAGCGAGTGCAAGGGTGGGGGGAAATTTGTTTTAAGTTGAAGTAATCAATCCTTATACCAAAATAAGTTTTTTTAATGACAAAATGGTAAATAATTGTCGATTGAGATGTGGTATAGACCAGTAATTAATGCTATAATGAAATCGTTAAAACAATTAAGGAGAGACTGGATAATGTCATATTATATTCATGCTAAAAAGTTCTTTTTGAAAAACGCTACTGAAAATGGTGGTTATCTAGAAGTTACAGATGACGGTAAGTTTGGTAGTTTCTACACGGAAGAAATGGGTAAACCAGAGGGTAAGATTGTCGACTACTCAGACAAATTTATTGCTCCTGGTCTTGTTGACACTCACATTCATGGTCTATGTGGTCATGATGTTATGGATGATGATTTTGACAAACTAAATGAAATGTCAGAAGGCTTATTAAAGGCCGGTGTTACTTCATGGTTGCCAACAACATTAACAGCTTCACATGACCAACTAAAACATATTTGTCAAACAATCGGTGACAATTACAAGAAGGCCACTGGTGCTAAGATTCAAGGTATTCATTTTGAAGGTCCTTTCTATACAGAAAAACATAAAGGTGCTCAAAATCCTAAGTACTTCAGAGATCCAGATGCTGAAGAATTCAAAGACTGGCAAGATGCTGCTCACGGCATGATCAAGAAGATTTCTATTGCTCCAGAAAGAAAAGGTTCAGTAGAATTTACTAAAGAAGTTGCATCAGATGATGTTGCTGTATATCTTGGTCACAGTGATGCTACTTTTGAGCAAGCAAAGGCTTGTGTTGAAGCAGGCGCTACAGGATTCACACATACATATAACGGTATGAGCGGCTTAAACCACAGATTACCAGGAATGGTCGGCGCAGCTCTTTCAATGAAATTAGTTGACGACGAATTGATTTGTGATGGACACCACGTAAATCCATTTGCAGCTAGAGTAGTTATCGAAAAGAAAGGCGCAGAACATGTTGCCTTGATCACAGATTGTATGCGTGCCGGACTAATGCCAGAAGGTAATTATGTTCTAGGTGAATTACCAGTTATCGTTAAAGATGGAACAGCCAGATTAACTGATGAAACACACAACTTAGCCGGTTCAATCTTACTTCTTAAAGATGCTGTCAAGAACGTTGTTGACTGGAACATTGCAACTGATGAAGAAGCTATCGAAATGGCAACATACACAGCTGCAACAAGTTCAAAGATTGGCGACAAGTGTGGTGTAATTGCTGAAGGTAGAGATGCCGACTTTATCGTATTGGACGACGATATGAGTTTGGAAGAAACATACTTGGACGGAGTTTCACGTTACCAAGCTTAGAGCAGAGCGTGAAGCAGGCCCGTTTAGGACTTGGCAGATAGCTTAGCTTCACGAATTATCCGCGTACTTTGCGGATGATTTGGGAAGCGTAGCTATATGTCAAGTCCTGGCCTGCGGAACGCGTTTTAGCTATTCCGCAAATAACAATGGTTCAAAATTAAAAGAACCATGGTTATTCCCAAAAAGAACCATTCTATCTAAAATTAAGAACCCAAAACCAAAAAACCGAGGTCTACCACATAGACACCTCGGCTTTTTAGTCCCTTGCATAACTGTTGTATACTCTATTTATCAGGAGGATTAAAATGAATAAAAAAATTGTTGCTCATAGAGGAATACCAACATTAGCACCTGAAAATACCATGGCTTCATTCAATGAAGTGGTTAATCGTGATGTTAAATGGATTGAAACTGACTTGAGTATTACTAAAGATGAAAAGGTTTTTGTCATTCATGACGATAAGTTAAACAGAACAACTAATCAATCTGGTTCAATCGAAACAATTGATAGTGAGACTGTTGAAAAAGCTGATGCTGGTTACTGGTTCGCGGAAAAATTCCGTGGTGAGAAGGTACCTACCTTAGATCAACTAATTGATTTTCTTAATATTCATAAAATTAATGCCAATATCGAATTAAAAGGTGTTGTCGGGGACAATGCTAATTATTTAGCTGACCGCTTGGTAGAAGAATTTGCCAAAGCCTTAGATCGATTAGATGAACATGTGGAATTGATTATTTCTAGTTTCAATCCCATCATGTTGGAAAAGATGTATAAACTTAGACCAGATTTGAAGTATGCCGTCTTGTTCAGCCGAGCTACTTTAGGGGATGATTGGAATTTAGTTATGCAAGCTTGTCATGCTAAAATCGTTCATCCTGAAGGTGCTGGTTTGACTGAAGAAAAAGTTAAGCAAATGAAAGATTACGGTTATGAAATCAATGCTTGGACAGTTGATGACATCAATCGTGCTCAAAAATTATTAAACTGGGGCGTTGATGGTATCATCACCAACATCGCTGATAGAATGTTATTCTTAGAAAATTAGACAAACAAATAGCCTCGAAAAAGTTGGTATCGGAAAACTTTTTCGGGGCCTTTTTGTCTAGACAAATTTCTTTTTTCGGAGGATTCATCGTAATAATAAATGGCAATTTCAGTTCTTAGAAGGGACAAGAACCTACTTAGAACACATGATTTATCTAATATCATTTGCTGATACAACAAAATCTTTAATTAAATTGATTTTGTATCATCTCCATTTCAACCCGTATTTTTTGTAACTATCCCGTTCATTACAAATACCGCGACTACGACTGATCAATCGGTGGCATTTTGGTATATGTAAGCTCACAAAGTGAGACTTTGAAGAAGAGTGACACGACCTTCTGTCTACTGTTCCTCTTACCTTTAAGTATAAACACCAGAGTTGGTATTCCAAGATATGAACTGTACATCATACTTATTGTCAAAATTAGATACTCTGTTCAAAAGTCCAACTGAGTTTAGAGGAGTATTTTCCAGAGACAAAAGATTTTTTATCGAGATGCAGCAATAATCCGTTGTCTTTATGCCAGATTATCGAATTAAAGATATTACCATTGTGTGATTGGGAAACTAGAGTTTTCTGATATAAAGGATTGCTAAAGGTTGAACCATTATACAATCTTAAACTAGCTGGTAGAGTAGTATTCGCATTGGAAGTGAAGGGCGTCAATTGCGTTAGAAATAATCTTGTAGCCACTTTTTTACGACGCTGATCATCGATTTTGACAACTGGATTGGGATCATTTGTTTCCTCAGTCCGATGTTTGATGGACTGCCCATCGTACAATCCGATTGGTTCAAAATTTATATCTTTGAATTTAGCAGTCAATTCATTGGTAATGTAGTTGATATTCAATTCAGGACCGTAACTAGTGTATTTATCGCCATCAGGATCTAAACCGAAGTATTCAGGAGTCGAGAGGAAAGATTCTCTGTTAGTAATATCGTGAGTCGATGTATCAATTTCTAAGCTTTTTGATTGATTTTGGTCCAGTCCGTCCAAATCGATATGTAGGATACTTTTTTTATCCGTATCACTCAGATAATAATCCAGTTCAAATAATTTTTTTCCATCGACAGTGATTGAATTGATTTTAGTTCCAAGATGCAGTGGAAGCTCTAAATAAGTGTCGTGAACAGCCCGTTTACTATTGTTAGTTAAATTTAGATTATAGGTCAGTTGATCATTATTAATAACATTGTTGATAATTGTGGAGTTGTCATCTTTGTCATGAAATGTGTGATTGGTTACCGATGTTTCAATATTTACGTCAGGATCATTTGGTGGAAGAACAGTTAACTGTGCTGCCCCAGTAGTAACAGAAGCCTTATTTTGAACAGAGATACGAGCATAATATTGAGCACCATCATCTTTTGTAGAGGTAATAGGCGTAGTATATTCGATCCTTGTAGGATTTTTTTGATGTTCAACTAATATTGGTTTTTGGTTCGGTAATTGCTTATACCAATCAACTGTGAATCCATAATTACTGTCACGTTGTTCGTCATTTTCACCTTGAAGTGTAAAGGTAGCCTTTTTTCCTGAATTAACAGTTTGATTAATTAAACCTCCGCCGATAATAATTTCTTTGGAATTAGAAATCGACGGACCATTTTTATTTTCGGCGGTACCAGTAATTGTCACGATACCGGATTTTCCGTTGCTGTTGGCTGTAATTAGTCCATCTGGTTGAACGGTAGCCAAACTTTTGTCACTTGATGACCAATGAACTTTTGAATTTGAATCATCGGGCTGAAGTTCAGCATGTGCGATAGTATCTTTACTTAATAAATCACTGTTAAGATTAAACAAATAGTTTAAACCAGTTGTAACAGTAATGGATGAGGCATCGACAGCTTTTTCAGAAACATATACAGTACTGACTTTAGAAATGTAGTTTGTAGTAACAAAACTTGTTCTCAAAAAATAATAGCTAGTGCCAGGCTTACTAGTATTCACTGTTAAATTTTTACTGCCTTTGTTAAAGATGGTGGGGGTGTTCAACTGTTGCCAATTATTTCCGTCGGATGATTTCCACCAAGTATAGCCGATGATATATGATGGTTCCCAAACAGGCCATTTTAGTTGAGTTTCCAATGTCAAAGGATCACCAACAGTAACATGGCTGACTTTTGCTGGTTGAGTAGTATAACCAGTCGTGATTAATGCTCCCCAAAAAAATTTGGGATCTGGACTAACAGTAAATGGAGGATGAACAACTGTTTCGTTTGAATCTGCAACGGCAATATGACTAGTAGAAGGCATGACAAAGAAAATCGTTAGAATCATGATCAAAACGAATATTAATTTTATCCCCATATATTTTAAAACCATTAGAATTATCTCCCCGTTATTAAGTGCTACTTGTATTGTATATAACGTACAAATTTTTTAAAAGACGTTTTGGCAATTATTTCAAGTTTTTTGCTCTAAAATGTGATTAATATTCTGATAAAAAGATACAAAAAAACCGCAAATCATTTTGCGGTTTTTATAATTTAAAAATATTTAAATTTCATTTGAAACTAATAATTCTATCTAACTTTTGGACGTAATGAATATGCCATGAGCATAGAAACGATAGAAGTCACTAATAAGACATAGAAACTAGTACCAAATGAACCATTGGTTGTTACAGCAACTTGACCGGTAATGGCAGTTGAGTTAACTAAACCAGCATATAGAGCACCGTAAAGTGCAGCGTACAAAATTGTTGGTAAAACAGTGAATATTCTAACCAAACGAATAGTTCCACGAGCTCTAAAGCAGGCAGCTATTAAAGCTATGATTGGTGATAAGAAACAAATCAAACGAATGGCAGAGAATCCATTAGTGATCCAGACGGATTGTGCTCCCATATTAGCAGTGTAGTTAGCAGCGGTTGAAATCGTACTTGTCAGTGAAACACCGTTTAAGAATGGTCCACCGATAGAAGCAATAAATCCAATAATCGATGAGAAGATGATTACTTTTTGAGCAGTTGTCTTGTGGTTAGGTTTGAGACGTTCTGCAGCGGTCATCTTATGATCACGGGGTTCTCTTCTTTCGGATTCGTAAGTATCTTCGGAACCAGTATTTTTATGCTCAGGCTTTTTTAATGAAGTTTCATGTTTCAAAGCTTTATTGGCACCTGTTTCATTACCGTGACCTAATTGTGAAAGTAAGAACCATAAAATAACTACGATAGCTAAGGCGATAAAGCCATAATTTCGTTTGAAGACTAATAATACAGCCACAATAATAACCGCTAAAATACTTATGAAAGCATTGTTTTTAGCAAATTTAATCATATTGTGAATAAAACCATCATTAGGGTCGACTTGTTCCGCAGCAGCCTTAGCTTTAGCAGCACGAATCTCACTTTGAGTAGGTTTGAAAGGATCACCTAGTGGGTCTTTAATAGGATCATCAAAAGTGTCATCTATTTTATGTTGACGTTTTTGTTCATAAGATTTTTGTGAATAAGGCTTTTGTGAAATCGGATTAAAGTCATTCTTGTTATAGACTTGAGTCCGGTCATCCAATGGTTCTTCTTTATCATTATTTTGATTATTATTATTATTTTGGAATGATGACCGATCAGATCGATTGAAGGTCTTCATTTCAGGTTCTGATTGCTCAGCCTTAGTATGATCGAATTCACGCTTTTGAGCGGGTGCTTGTTGTAGAACCGGCTTTTCCTCTTTATGTGCGTTAGGATCTTCTTGGTTTAATTCTTTTTCAATTTCAGACAAAGAACGAATTGTATCGTCGTCTTTTTTCTCATTAGTTTCAGTTTTGCTTGTTTCAGTTGGTTTTTTCTTTAGGGCATAGCCGCAATTATCACAAAATTTTTGATTGGGATCGACTTTATGGCCACAATTTGGACAAAACATTTTTGCATTCCTCCATTATGTTGACAAAATAAGTATACAAGACACTTTCGGCTATATGAAGACATTTGGTAAAAATTCACAAAAAGGTCATAGTTTGATTAAGCTTATTCGAAACTTAATTATACAAAATATTTTTAAAGATTGCTTAAAATGTTTGTAATTGGATATAACAAAAGAGTTCAGAAACTACTGTTTCTGAACTCTTAAAAACTAAGTTAAGCTTCAACTTGTTTTTTGATTTCTTCAAGAACCTTATCAGCACCAATTCCTGTAAGTAAAGGAACACCATTGATAACCTTGTCTTGGATTGAACTAGGAACCATTGTTGTTGAAACAACAATGTCGTACTCGCCATTTCCAATAGCACTAACCTCATCAGCAATTTTTGATTGAAGTAAGTGAACGTCTGATGCGAGACCTTGTTCGTTAAGATATGATTTGATTTTTCCTGTAGCGACTGTTGATGTAGCGATACCAGTACCACAAACAACCATTAATGATTTTGCCATATTTTAAAACCTCTTTTTATTTATTTTCTGCGGTGACTTTCTTGTCGTGAAATCTATTTAACCAGATCATTAGGGCAAGAACGATAATACCTAATCCTATTATACCTGTCCAAGTCATCAATTTACCAAGTCCGACAATCATTAATGTTGTCCAAGTACCACCATCTGACAAGATTGAGATAGATGTTGCACCTTTCATAGCGAAATGAGCGGATTTTGCAGTAATTGTGAGCATTGGAGCGGCCCATGAAGCAATTAGTAATGAAATGGCGATATCAATAATACCACCAATAACAATTCTGAATACGTTACCACCAAAGACGGCAGCCATAACAGCAACCATAAATGGAATTGTTGCTAAATCGCCAAAGGGAAGAACTTTATTTCCTGGTAGAATAACAGCGATTAGCAATGAAAGTGGAACTAAAACAAGTGATGCAGACAAAACAGCTTCTTGACCAACGGCTAGGGCTGAATCCATACCAATATATAAACTACGTCCAGGAAACTTCTTTTGAACCAATGCATTAGCGGCTTCAGAGATTGGTTGTAAACCTTCCATCAATAAAGCAACCATTTTAGGCATCAAAATTAGAACTGCAGCTGTTGACATACCTAAATTAAGAATCTTTGTACTGCTATACTGTGCTAAAGCACCAATAACGATACCAATAATTAGACCCATGATAGCTGAATCACCAAAGATACCGAGTCTTTTTTGAATAGTTTCGGGTGTCCAATGGATATTTTTAACGCCGGGAATGCGATCTAGCAACCAATTAATAGGTAATGCGAGAACGAATCCAGGGGCTGAAGCACCTTGTGGGAATGAAATACCAGCTAACCCATAATGCTTTTGAATTGTGGGTGCGGCTAGGTCAGCTAAGAAGTAAATCCACATTGCGTGAACAACCATAGTAGCTAAACCAAGGGCGAAATTGTTTGTTGCAGCATAAACTAATGAACCGGTGAAAGCAATATGCCAGTAGTTCCATAAGTCAACATCTAGAGTTTTTGTCAATCCGAAAACTAATAATACGACATTAAGTGCAACACCGATAGGAATTGCTAAACTACCTAAAGTAGTTCCGTAAGAAATGGCTGAAGCAGCAGGCCAACCAACATCAATGGTATTCAAACTCATATGGAAGTTTTTAACCATTGCTTGGGCTGCTGGTCCAAGACTATCAGTAAGTAAACCAATAACTAGATTTAAACCAATGAATCCAATACCAACTGTAACGGCTGCTTTAAAAGCACGTCCAGGTTTGATCCTTAAAATTAACGCGAAAACAAATAATAGAATTGGTAAGAATACTGTTGGACCAGCATTCAATAACCAGTGAATAATTGCCATGATGACATCTCCTTATATTTAATCCCTAAATTAAAGATTGTTTTCTTTTAAAACTTTAATGATGCTTTCTGAATCTTGAGCTGATAATAATTCAGAAACAGCTTTTTCATTTTGAATAAGAGCCATTAATTTCTGTAATGTTTCTAGTTGAGCATGTGGTTCTTTTAGTGCAAGCATAAAAATTAACCTTGCTTGTACGTCTGCTCCGTCTCCCATCTGCAAAAATTTAACAGGATTAGCTAGTCTAGCAATCGCAATTTGTGCCTTATTAACATGAATCGCGTCCGTATGTGGTATTGCAATTCCGCAGCTAGGAGCATTTAGACCAGTTGGAAAAGTCTTTTCACGTTCAATAACGGCACTTTTATATGATGGCTTAACGATTTTCTTCTTAATTAATTTATCAGCTACTAAGGATAGTGCTTCAGTACTATCTTTAGGATTGATGTCTAATAAAACTACTTTTTCATCGAACAATTTTTATACCCCCTCTATAATTTTTTTAAATTCATTTAAATTTTTACATCTACGTAATGATTCAAGACCAGTTTCGTTGAGGATGTTTTTAAGAAATTTTTCTAATTCTTTATTTATTTCTTGAGGATTTACAATCAAGAATAATGACGAATATAAATTTTTTTGCAAAAAATAATTTGTTAGAAAAACTCCTTGATTTTTTCCGTCGTATTCAATATGTGGTAGATCGAAATTCTTGCTTACTTGAACTGATCCCAAAGCTTCACGCGCTTGTATTTTTTTTAGTACAGCAGTAGTAGGAATACCATAATCTTTCTCAATTTGACGACTGACGAGCATATTCACTTCTTCTTTTGAAGATACATTATTAAGAAATAAAAAATTAAATTTAAACATTTAAAAATGATTTAACTCGCTGTAAATCCAATTCGTTCAGAAGGGGACTTACAACAACAATTGGAACTTTACTTTGTTCAGGAATTGCAACGGTACTGATGATTAAATCTGCTTCCTGATTGTATTTTTCCATATTCTCTCGATAACTATAAGAAGAAATAACATCAGTTATATTCATATTAGGAATTGCATTAAGTAATTTTGTTCTTAATAATTGTGCAGTTCCAATACCCGTGGTACACATCAATAAAACTTTATTTGTTTTAGCGCTTTCTTCAATAGCCTTAACAACGTAAAGAGTAATGAAACTAACCTCATCATCTGAAAGATTCATTCTGTATTTTCTAGAAGTGTAATTATCAACAATTTTCCTTGTCTGTAAAAATTCTTTACTGTAACTATCTTTTATTTCCTCAACTAGAGGATTCACAACGACTAGACTTGATTTTAATCGATTCAACATTGGTTTTATGTGTGCACATAAATCCGTTAGTAAGTTTTGCTTATTAATTGGTTTTTTAAAAGGATAGTTATTAATAATATTTGTAGCAAAATCTAGAACGGGTTTTTCAAATTTAGTTGTCGGTGCAGCGTTATTTATTTGTTGAATGTCATTACTGTGCATATATCGAAGCGAAAGCAAATATTGTGATAAATAAATAATTTCACTAGCATTTATAGTTCTGTTTGTGTATCTGGAAATATTTTCAATTATTAATCTAGCCGTTTCGTAAAACTGGTCATATTTAACATCTGATTCGTCGATTTCCTTTGGCTGATTAGTATGAGCCGATGATCTAATACGTCCCATTAAAATATATAAATGTGAAAAAATATTTAAAGTATACGGATCGACCAAAACAACATTTAATTCATCTTGAATCAACGTTAATTGTGTTATTAGAAAACTTCTATCATTTTCATTTATTGAAGGAAAGATTTCCGATACTGAAGTAAAACCTTCGGAAACGGCACCCTTTCGAATTAAAAGAAAATTTAAAGCTTGCCGTATGCCAACTTCATTACCAAGTACAGTCAAATGACCATTTTTTCTAGTAATCTTGATTTTGAATTTCGTCAGAATAGAATTGATTTTTTGAATTTCTTTGTTCAAAGCAGATTCAGATAAATAGAATTTATCCGCTGTATTGAAGAACTTTGGTCCAATGGGTTGGTTAAAGAGAACGTAGACTCCAATTGCATAGGTCCTTTTTTTATTCTCGTTTATGTCATCAAAATTGTCGGCAATATCAGAATCTTGAACTTGGTTGATTGCATAACCTAAACCGCGTCGTGAAGTGATTATTTCTTTATCAGAATTAATCTTCTTAACAGTACGATAAATTGTTTTGGTCGATACGTTAAGTTCTTTAGCTAGGTCGGCGGATTTGATATATCCGACATTATTTGAAAGATAAAGAATTATCTTTTTTGCGAGTGGATCCATGATATTCCTCCTTCCTGTCTTTTATTATAGGGACTTTAAAAGCTATATTTTGTAATAGTATGTCCATTGCAATGGACACCTAAAAGCCAACTGACATTGTAACCTTGAAAAGAAAGGAATGCTAGACATAAGAAAAAATGCGAGCGCTAACATTATTGATGAGATTACTATCATTAATTGATATAATTGTTTATATACTATGACAATAAATGTCAATTGAAGGAGGACAATTTTATGAAAAGGCCTGTTAGGGGAATTATTCAGACCTTGATGCTGATGATTGCTCTTTTTTCGATTTCTATCTTTACATCCAAACCGGCATTTGCTTTAACTGATTATGATACTTCCGCGATTGCCGATCATCCTGGGGGATTGAATATTCAGGACTATTTTGTCAAAGATAGTTTTAGCTATGTTAAGGATTTTCCATTCACCACAAACTCAGCTAAAGTTGGTGGCAATGGGGATGTCTTGATCTTGACTGATGGTGAAGGTAACGATGTAAAAGGGACATTAGGGGCCCTTTGGGGAAATCAAGATAATCTCAATTATATAAATATCAATGAACGCCAAACAATTTCAGCTTGGCTTTATTTTGGTCCGGATAGAAGTGATGAACTTTATAATGGTCACGGAATGGCGCTAGTTTTACAAAATGATAATCGGAAAACTCGAGCTATTGGTATGGGATTACAAGGCTTAGGAGTTTATGGTTATGATCGACATAAATCTGGTTTTGTTGCAGGATATCCTATTGACAGAACACCACCTTCAACTGATTGGATTTTGAATACGGCTATCAAAAATAGTATGGCTTTAGAATTTGATACCCAACGAAGCGATGTCAACGGAACTCCTTCTGATCCAGCTAATTTCACTAACGGAAGAACCGGTTATCCAATTACGATGAGCGAAAGCCTCGTTTTAGGAGCTGGTACCGGATATTACTCGTTGAATGGTTACGATACGGTCAACACTGCGGCCGTGTCAGCACCAGCAGTGTTCCCAGATGATACTTATTTAGGTGCCAGTGGAACTTATGGACATATTGCTTTAACTTATCCAGGAATTATTGACAGTTATTATAAATATCCAATTCGTGATGGGGATAACGCTAGTCAATGGAAAGGGTATGAGCAGGCACCGTCAATTTTCCATATTAATTCAGCTAAAGCACAACTGATCAATGATTATGACGAGAATGGCGATTCGATTCTTTGGCACCACATTACTTTTGAATGGATCCCTCATGATTACGACGATAAAGCCACAATTAAATATTCTTACAATGATAAGAAAGTTAATGGGGAAGAAAATCTGAATACGACCGACCGTGATTTCAAACGAATCGACAAAGAAATTATCGTTAACCCTGATATCTTTAACGCCGGAGCTGATGGGAAAATTTTGTGGGGCTTCACTGGAGCTAACGGTCACACAGACGAAGTTAACAGTAAGATGGTGGTTTTCGAATCGATCCCGGCCATGGCAACTGGACAAGCAGAAGTCACGATTAAGAATCTTGATAATGGAAAAACTGTTACAGAACAAGATAAATACGTTCCGCACGGTTCTAATTTAGAATTAAATTATCGGGTAGAGTTCGTTCGCGGGCGTGAAAACTGGCAAGATATTGTCGGAAAAATTGATTTGCCAGAACACGTGACCTATACCAAAGATGGTGAGACAACGGCAGTAATAGAATACGAAAACGGTTCTATTGAGACTGTTAATAATGCATTTGATTATTTTCCTAATCCACTTTCAACACCGATTCAAAAACCTCTGGGTAATCTGAATGGAAATACTAACGGTTACGCTAATGTAAAAATTTATGGAACAGCTATCAATGAAACCGATGCCGATATCACAGTCGATGAGCAACCAGCCGTCTTCACAGGTTCCAATGCGATTGCTTCAACCAATACGCCAGAATTTATCATTGGCAATAAGAAATCATGGCAATTGAATTTGGCAGGCGGCGGCGAAATCAATTTGCCGTTTGAACAAGAATCAGAGCTCAGTTTGCCGACGACCTTGAGTTATACTCAAGACCATCCAATTCAAGCGGATGATCAGTTTACTTACGAAATAGCCATCACAGGACAAGATAAAACTTATTCACTGACAAGTACCGTTGATGCGGTTACTGGGGAATTTAATATTCCGTTAAAAGAAATTATCGAGGATGAATTTTGGGAAATCTTCCAGGAAGGAACTAAGCAAGTTGTGACCATTACGGTGCGTGATGGGGATTTAATAAGGTCCAACCCAATCACTTTCACCATCAATGTGATTCCGAACCGTTTATTGAACTTAGAAGTCAGTGACAGTTTAGAATTTGAGACGATCACTAGTTATAATGAAGATGATATTTTAAATCGTGTCAGTGATTATGATGTTATCGTCAACAGTTTGCGTAATCCTTGGACTTTGAGTGTGGCGGCCAGTGATTTGGTCAATTCTAACGGAACGATTTTTGATGGAGATTTGACGTATATTGGTGAAAATGGTGAGCAAGCGCTTGGGGATGAAACAGTCGATATTCTTTCGGATGTTAACTTTTATGAAGAAAATCAAGCAATCAATATTTCTGACGATTGGACTGAAGATACCGGAATCCTGTTGCGCCAATACCAAAGAAATCTCGGTGGTCAATATAAAGGAATGTTGACTTGGCAAGTCGGAGATTATATGAAAAATCTCTAAATTTTCAGAAAATAAAAAAACCTCATACATGGCGTATGAGGAAAACGATAGTCGGTTTTGTATCAGTCAAAATAAGTATGGATTGTTTAGGAAGACGCAGACTGCTGGTTTGTAATGTTGTAAGGTGAGGTTCGTCTTCCCACAAAGTATTATAACGAATCCATTATCAATTCTGCCAACTTAGTTTGATATAATTTGATATTTATTAAATTGTTACTCAGTATAAAGTTCTTTGAGACGCAACAACTTATCGTGATCAATACCCAGAGCTTTGTCCAAATAATTTTCAAAGCTTCCATAATAATGCTCGATAGCTTTGAAAATAGAAGTGATACTTTCAAGATCACCTTTAGTCATATTCATCTTGTTGATGTCAGCATCACCAGTCTTGGCGTTTAAAGTTTTTTCGATTTCAGCGCGATTCAAGTACATCAAATTAGTTAATAAATAGTCTTTGGTGATAGTTTCGTCATCGACACCTAAAGCTTTCAGTATTAACAAAGCTCCGATACCAGTCCGGTCTTTTCCAGCGGCACAGTGAAATAGTAGAGATTGGTGGTCTTGGTCATTTTCAAGCATCAAGTCAAAGAGCATCTTGTAAGCAGCTTGACCATGTTTGTCGAGGACGACACTTTGATAAATTAAGCCTAAATACGAATAATCGCCATGGTTAATAGCGTTGGCTAACTTATCACCATTACCGGTCAATGGATAGACTGGGTCCGAGTAGACGCGGTAGAAATCCGAGTTCACATCAGACCACATTTGTTGCTCGTTTTCTGAACGGAAGTCCACGACAAATTTTAACCCATAGTTTTTAAGGTACTTTAAAGACTTATTTGTTAAATTACTAATATCTCCTGAACGAAGGAGTTTATTATATTTAATTGTCGTACCATCCTTAGTGGGATATCCGCCAAGTTCACGTAAGTTGATAGCACCTTCTAGATTTAATATACGTTGCATTATTTATCCTCCCCTGTCGTTGCTTATTTTAGGTCATTAGAAGTAAAATGTTATTAAGGTGAATTATGGTAAAAAATAAACTTTCAATTATTATGACAGCTTATAACGTTGCTGGCTACATTTCTAGCTCGATTGAATCAGTGATTGCTCAGACGAATCATGACTTTAATTTAATCATAGTCGACGATTGCTCAACCGATCAAACTCAGAAGATAATTCGTTTATATGAACAGAAGTATGATTGGATCTCAGTTATTTGTCACAAACAAAATTTAGGCGTTTCCAATGCTCGTAACACCGGGTTAAAATATGCGACCGGTGAATTCGTAACTTTCATCGACGGAGATGATTGGGTGGAGCCTGATTACGTGGAGCACTTCTTAAGAAAATTTGCGGACTATGATGTCGATATGGTTACCTGCGGTTTCTTTAATGAAGGCGAAAATGGTAAAGTAAAGAATAAATTAGCTCCGAATCAAACGTCAATTGTCGGTCGGGACGAAGCAATCAAACAGATCATTAAAATGACCGGAACTGTTATGGGTTACACATGGAACAAAGCTTATATCCGTTCAATTATCATTGATAACAATTTGAGTTTTCAAACTGATTTAGATTTAATGGAAGACCAAGTTTTCAACGTTGAATATGCGACAGTTTCAAGAGAATTTTACTTAGATAGCGTGCCGCTTTATCACTATATTTCCCGCAAAGACAGCATTACTAAACGTTTTGCGATGGAGAATGTTCGTGATGTCGGTGTCGCTAGAATGAAAGTTTACAAAGCAATTCGGGATAGCTCTCGAAAGGAAAAAGATCAATTACAGTAGTCGAGTGAAGAGCTCGGCTATTTTTTATTGTGGCGTAAATTGCCGCCTTCCGCACAATCCCTGTGATGGACTGGAACGCCTTAATAAGTAACCTAATCAAGAATAGCATTTAGTGATATTGTTTGCTTTCAAAAAAAATTGAAATAAATTTTTCAAACCTCTCAAAACGTCATATTGTGACATGACCCGATGCTATCTTGAATGCGTTAGGGGGGATTGAAATGACTAGTAGCAAGGATATGAACAGTCAGGAACGCGTATTGGCTGAAGCAATCAGAATGGTTTCGGGGGAAAAAATCAGTGTCAAAGCTGAAGCAGACAAATATGGAGTTTCAAAACGGACTATTTTACGTGATATTAGTGCTATTAAGCATTCCTTGGATGATAAAGATGTTGGAAATTCTCGTTTTTTTATCAAATATGACAGTCAAAATAATGATTACCAATTGTTTGATGAAGGTATTTTGACTTCTCCAGATGCGTTGAGAATGTTACTGTCGTTGTTGGATAATAATGTGCGAATCAGTAGTGATGAATTCAGTTTGATTCAAAAAAGCGTTATTCAGTTGGTAGCGTCTGATCAAAGAAAGTCTCTGAATGCATTGTTGTTGAGTGCATATAAAAATTATGAACCGACGCTTCATAAAGAAGACGCATTTGAAAGATTACAACAATTATTGAACGGAATCATCAATTATCAGACACTTGAATTCACATATAATGGCGGGACAAATAAAGGTGTTCCACTATCAGTTTTTTCTGAGAAGGGAACCTTTTATGTTCTGATGTACGTTGATGACGAATATAAAGATATGTCATATCAAATTGAAAAAATTAAGAGTATTAAAAATTTGGGCAAAGAGATCGTTGTACCTAATGATTATTGGCGTAGTCGTCTCAATTCAGAAGAAGAGAGTTATATTTCTTAAGTAAAAGCTCTATCTCAACCTCATGCAAAAAGCAATCAGTTCGTATTATTAATTGCTATCAGTAAATAATATAATGATATTATCTGCAAGGGGAGGGGAATATATGAGCGATACGAATAAAAAAGACCGAATTGACAGTCGAACACGAATCATGGATTTATTCTTTAGAATGTATTTTGGTGAAAGGATCAATACTGAATCTGCTAGTAAATACTACAATGTTGGTATAAAAGCGATTCAAAATGATTTAAGAATCATTAAAACAAAATGTTCCAGAATGGTCAATTATTTTTGACAGCGAAGATAAGACCCACCGCATTGAAACAGAGAGTAAAGTTTCCATTTCGGTAGCCGTAGCCATTTTAAAGATGATCATTGGAACTAGAGCGTTCAGTCAATCCGAGTTGAATGCAATCAGAGAAAAGATTTTCGAATTAGTGAATAGCGGTCAAAAAAAGCAGATTCAACGTTTGACGACGACCACCGTCAATAAGTATTATCCTGTGAAAAGTCCAGATGATATGTTGGAACGGATTGGAAAATTTTCTAAGTGGATACTTAATCAAAAAGCTATCACATACACTTATAACAGTAGCAGAACTGATAGTGATCCAAATGAAGAGTTCACTGGCATTCCAATCAATATGTATTTTGATAGAAGTTATTATTATGTAATGGTGTATTTAGATACCGATGATAGTAAGGCTGAGAATCCAAGAGTCTTTCGAGTCGATCGCTTTAATTTTCCAGTTGTGGAGAAACGAAAACAAATTCATTTACCATTTGATAAGAAAGTCGACGAAGGGGAAATGTTAAAGAAAACTTTCTTGTTGAAAATGGGAAATGATGTTCATTACAAATTTAGATACTGGTATTATCCACAAACTGCTTTGGACAAATTACCAGGATCGAGAGTTACCAAAGTATTTCCTGACAATAGTGTCCAAATTGAAGGGGAGATTTTTTCTGAAGGTGCTTTGTTGTGGCTCTTTAGTCAAGGAGAGCATATTAAAGTGCTTTATCCGCCTACTTTGGTTGAGGCAGTTAAAGATCAATTGCATCGAGCTTTGAAATTGTATGAAGATTAGGTTAGTGGTAAATTGCCGTCTTCCGCACAAGCTCTGTGATGGACTGGAACGCTGCCGGCGTAACTTTGAGTTTTTTCAAGTTCGGAAAAATCTCAAAGATTAGCCTTTTTGTTGGTGCTTTAGCACCAACAAAAAATTTGGCGGCTGAGCCATCACAGGGCTTGTGCTCCAGACTAAATCTCCAGTTTTATTTTTTTATCTGTTTACTGTAAAAATGTTAAAAAGAAGAAGTCACTACTAACGGAAATCTCATTAATAAAGACTTCCTGTATCTTTTATAACCAAACTAGAACGAGAACTGCTAAAGTACCAACAAAAATTTGGAACCTGACATCGCAGAGCTTATGTTTCAGACTAGATAACAAATTTTATTCTATATATCAATTAATTATGAACATCAAAAAAGTTGTACTAAAGGAGAGTTTCCATTAGTACAACTTTTTGTTTCGAATGAAATAATAATATTATTTAGATGTGTCAAATATTATCAATTAAATATATTCATCATACTTAGTGAAGGCCTTATCATCTCTAATATTATGTAGTGCTGCGATAGAAGGTTGATTTTTGAACCAAGCGTCGGCTTTATCGTCGGTTCCAGCATAATGTTTAATAATTGTAGCATCATCAATCAGAGTGGAGCATTTATTGCTATCTCTAAATATTTGTAGATCTTTCATTTTTTGTAGGGCATGATTAGCGGATGGGCCGAAGACTAATAAGTGTCTAGGCTGAACGGCTTTCATTTCTTCTAGTAGAGTATATGCTGATTTGAAAAATGTTTTTTTATTTTCTTGAAGGGCATTATATGCATCATCATCGGAAAAATATAATTGTTTAGTAGGATTTACTTTTTCTGATTTTGGATGTGATGAGTTAAAATCCTTTTCTCGATACGACTTTATACGTTTCTTATCAAGCTCTGTGACAATTGATTTTTGCTCTGCTGTAGCTTTTCCTGTATAAACATCGTAATCATTTTGTGAAAATCGCAATTTTTCAGATGATAGGAAATATTCACTATCGATTTTTCCAGAATTACTTGCGACTGCCTTTTTAATAGCATCAGTTATGTAGCATCCTTTGAATAATTTGTCATTCGTCTGAATATATAGCTTTCTCATATTATTTTGCATTTCTGGATTTTTGTCAGGATCATGGAAGTTCTGCCAATTTTCTAATGAATCCCCTTTACCATCTTTGCCCTTGTCAGTAGAACGGGCAGCGACGTTTAATCCAATAAACATGAATCGGTTATTAAACTCTTTTTCGTTATTTTTGGGGTTTATAAATGATTTATCAAATGTTAAATTAGTTTGAAAATGATCAGTTAAATCTTTTAAACCATGATCATTAGGATGTTCAGATACAAAATGTTCTATTTCTTCGTTTGATGGCAGCCCTCTAGTGACTACTAAGAAAGAACTGAAATTATCAATTGATAGTTTTTTTCCTTTGTATTCAAATTCTTTATCTATTTCATCAAGTTTCTCTAATACTTTTCCACGGTTCATAAAAAAATCCCCCTTATCATTTTATGACTAAAGAATATCACTTAGCCACGACACAATATGTCATTACAAGAGATACGAAAATAAAAATCAAAAATATTATCGAAATCTCAAATTGGCGTTGAAACAAAACCATCATGTTATAATATTCTCATCTTGGGGATTTGCAGGCGAACCCCACTAAACATTGCCGTTGATGTGGAAAGGAAAACTATGCGTATAAATGTGTTGCAACATACTCCTAATGAGGGGCCAGGAATGATTCAGGATTGGTCGCAAAATCATGGACATCAAATGTATATTTATCATCCCTATCAATATGGTTATCTACCAACTGCAGCTGAAACTGACATGTTGGTTGTCTTAGGTGGACCAATGAGTCCAAATGATGATTTGGATTGGATCAGTCAAGAACGTCAATTGATTTTAGAATTGATTAAACAAAATAAACCGATTTTTGGAGTTTGTTTTGGTGCGCAACAAATCGCTAAAGCACTCGGTAAAAAAATCACTAAATCACCAGCTAAGGAAGTCGGTTGGGCACCAGTTTATCGACAAACTGAAGAAATTTTTGGTTTGCCTGAAAAGACAACTGTCTTACATTGGCACGAGGAAATGTTTGAATTACCGGATGAGGCGCAATTGCTTTTTTCCAGCGACAAAGTGAAGAATCAAGGCTTTGTTCTGAACCACCGGATGGTTGGACTGCAGTTTCATCTAGAGCCAAAAGCTGATAATGTTCGAGAAATAGTCGTTAATGACTTTCCTTATATTAAAGGCTCGGTGTTGAATCAGACTAAGGAAGATATCCTCAATTCGCCAGTGCCAGCGGAAAATGAACTGATTTTGAATCGACTTTTGGATTACATAACGGAGTAGGTGGCAGCGTGAAAAAAGCAATTTTGTACGTCCACGGCAAAGGTGGCAGTGCGGCAGAAGCTCGACGTTTTGGAATGGATTGTCCAGAATATGATGCTTTTGGTGTCGATTATCAAGAATACTTGCCTTGGGTTGTGGAAAAATTGATCCGGGAAGATTATGAACGCCTGTCACGCGACTATGAATTAATTAGCTTAATAACAAACAGTATCGGAACTTATTTCGGGATGGTGGCACTGCAAGATAAACCGCTAAAAAAAGCCCTATTCATCTCGCCAATCCTAGACATGGAGAAGTCGATCACCGATTCCTTACAAGCAGAAAATATTTCGGAAACGCAATTACAAAAAGAATCCAAAATTATTTTGAAAACTGGTAAGGAAGTTTCGTGGCAATATTTACAATTCGTTCGCGAACATCCCATTAATTGGCAAGTACCAACGAGTATTCTCTATGGTGAAAAAGACGACCACACTTCGATTGAAACAGTTAATAAATTTGTCAGTGAACATTCTTCCAAGTTAACAGTTATGGCAAAGGGTGAACACTGGTTCCATACTAGAGAACAAGTGGCTTTTCTAGATAAATGGGCAAAAAAAGAGCTTCAATAATCATTGATTATTGAAGTTCTTTTTTTACATATCTAAGCCATTTGTGAAAGGTGTGACATCATCGGCTTTGACATTCGATTGTTCATCAAAATGCCAAGTGACTTTTTCCAAGCCATCAATGAAAACGTCATTGGTGAAGGAACTTTGACAGACACAGATATGTGGTTTTTTAGACGAAAAATATAGATTTTTACCTACGACACGTGAATCATCAAATACATAAAATTCATCACGATCCAATGAATTAGATGCATTGACGTGCAAATTGACGAAATCAAGAGTTGAAACGTAATCGAGTGTTACAGACACATTGACAGTAGTGTCTTTGATTAAACATTGGGAAGATTTCAAATAAATGGCATCCATCCAATTATTTTCAAGATACAATTGACAATTTTCGACGTTTAAAGATTGTGTTTCATTGTTACAAGAAGAAATCGTTGAATTAGTCAGTGATAATGTGGAATTTTGTGCATAAATCGGATTCCAACTATCATCGACGGAATGTTTGATGTGAACATTTTTAGCGGTGAAGTGATCGTTGTCGTACATCATTACGGTATTGAATTTATCGCGAGTATAGTCGACAGTCAGATTTTCAATCGTCAAAGAAGCACCTTTTTTGATGAAAAACGAGCCAAATATTTTTACATCGTCACAATCATAAGTTTTACCCACGATAGTAACGTCTTTTTCAATTTCAAAAATATTAGGTTCGCTAGGTGTGAAATAATTACCAGGCATCAAGACGATAGTGTCACCAGGTTTGGCAAAATCGAGGGCTTGGATAAGTTGTAATTCACGATTTGATTTTGTACCGACATAAAGTTTTTGCATTAGACGATTCCTCCATTTGTTTTATAAGTCTATTTTAATGGGGTAGGCGTCACATAGTGTCATTTTGAGAAGGTTATAATTGTAAAGTTGTGTAAATTTTTTGTTATGTTGAATTTACATTGGTTGTGAGAAATAGAGTCAAGGATTTTTTGGGGAGATTCTATGCAGTTTAAACGCGTTGCGCAGGCCAGGACTCGACATATAGCTACACTTCCCAAATCACTCGCAAGGTGCGCGAGTAATTCGTGAAGTTAGGCTATCTGCCGAGTCCTAACCGGCCTGCTCCACGCTCTCCAAAATGCGTTCCACAGGGGCAACTCCCTCCGAGATAACAAAATTTCACAAATCACCCGCAAAAACCAGTGTGCAATTCGTGAAATTACGTTATCCTCCGGGAGCTGACCGCCCCTGTTCCACGCTCTATATTTTTTTCTTCAAATGATAAGGTATAACGCTCTTATCACTATCCTTAACGTCAGACTTCTCATCTTTAGCAAAATAAACTACAAAAGACTTATCATCGCTTACATCCTCAGCGATGATCAAAGATGATTCATAAGGATCTTTCGCTTTGTAAATTTGTGCCCCACGGACTGCTTCGCCAAAATCCTTTGAATTGGCTATCGCATCGCCAGGATTAAAAAATACCATTTCATCCATAATTAGCACATCCTTTCTTTACGCCCATTATACAATTGTGAAGTGTAATTAAGAAACAAATATCCATATTAACAACTTTTATAAATCCACTGTCTCGGCTATACTATGACATATGGAGATTCTTACTGTGGTTTGGTTATTAGGGTTAAAACGGGGAAGTTATATTGATAAAATTCTTTCATTATTTTTGAATTTAATGGGATAAAAAATGAAATAACTTATCTAGTCTGGAGCAACAGCTCTGGGAAATGCTCAGCTGTGAAATTTTGGTTAGTGCTTTAGCACTTACCAAAAGACCAATCTTGGAGACAATTCCCGTTTTTGGAATTGGCTTCAAGTTGCGTCCACAGCGTTCCAGCGTTTCCCAGAGCTGTTGTGGAAGACGGCATCACTAATCAAGTTTTAGTAAGAACATATGGAGGGTAGACATGACAAACGTTGAAGACTACATTAAAAAGAATATTTTTGGTAAGCCACAATTAAAGCCTGATGAGAAAAAGAAGTTTCTAGGAAACTTTGCTGAGAGGGTTGCAATCGCTTTAACTGTTGCCCAGATAAAAAATCCTGACAATGTGAAAACGGTTGAGGGAGTTATGAAGAAATATCCAGATTATCATTTGTATTTAAATGGCAAAATAGATTCATATTTACTGGATAATTATCTCCAATTGAGTGTAAAATTAAAGTATAAGTTTACAATAGTTTCACAATCGGGCATGCGCAATAAGAACAATACATTGTCAGAAAATGACATGGGCTTAGTTATTGCAGACGAGAGTAAACCTGTTGGTAGACCAGTACTTATATAATTTTTGGAGGACAAATATGTCTAATAGTACATTAGATAACGTTGCTTTGCTTTCTTTAAATGGTAATAAACCATTGGCTAAGAGAATTTCTGACTACATGGGTATTCCATTATTGGATGCATCAGTTTCACACTTTAGTGATGGTGAAATTAACATTCAAATCAATGAAAGTATTCGTGGGAAAGACGTTTATATCATTCACTCAGTTTCAGATCCTGTTAATGACAATTTCATGGAATTGATGATTGCTGTAGATGCTCTTAGACGTGCCAGTGCACAAAATATCACTTGTGTATTGCCATACTTTGCATATACTCGTTCAGATAGAAAGTCTCGTTCAAGAGAACCTATCTCAGCCAAGTTATTTGCTAATATGTTGGAATTAGGTAAAGTCGATCGTGTGATTGCACTCGATATGCATGCTGACCAAATCCAAGGATTCTTCGATATCCCAGTTGATCACTTACGTGCAATGCCAATTTTCGCAAGTTATTTTGAAAAGAAGATCAAAAATCCTGATGATTTCGTCTTCGTAGCACCAGACCACAATTCAACTAAACGTGCTCGTGCCTTAGCTGAAGTATTCGGTTCACAAATCGCTATCGTTGACCAAAGATCAACTGAAGATGATGACGTTATTCCTGATATCATCGGTGACGTTGATGGTAAACAATGTGTTATCGTCGATGATTTGATTGATACCGGAACAAGAATGATCAATTCTGCCGAAGCCGTAAAAGTGGCCGGCGCAAAGACAATTTCAGCCGTAGCCACACATCCAATTTTCTCTAAAGATGCTGCCAAGAAATTAGAAGATTCCGACCTAATGGAAGTTTTAGTTTCCGATTCAATCGTCGTACCAGATGATTGCAAGTTTGCTAAGTTAAAGATCCTTTCAGTAACAGATTTAGTAGGCGATGCAATCAGAATGACAGAATTAAATGAATCAATTGATTCATTATTCACAGTCAGAGAAAGCTATACAGAAATTAAATAACTTACTTCTTTACAAAGTATTAGTCAAAAACCGTATCAACAATTATCTGTTGATACGGTTTTTATTTGTATAAAATTCAAATAATTTAAAAATTGTAAATTAAATATTATATATTTATAAAGGCAAAAAAATAATCGTAAAAAACTTGTCTAGTTTTAGTTCATTGGTTAGTTCGGGTTTTGCTTCAACTTGTCTAGTTTTTTCAACAAAAGTTGACAGAACGGTAATGTAAGCGGTTTTTATTTGTGCTAACCTAAAGTTGTTGGAGGTCAAGATGAAAAAGTACTTGGTGATTTACCACGATTTGTTAAGTGGTATTCAAACAAAAAAATATCAGTCAGGAAAACTTCTTCCTAGTAATCAACAATTGGTCATGCGCTATCAAGTATCCCGGGAAACAGTGCGAAAGGCCATGCAGTTATTAGCAGATGAAGGTTACATTCAAACGATTCGGGGCAAGGGAAGTCTCGTTTTGAGTACTAAGCGTTATTCGTTCCCAGTATCATCAATTAAGAGCTACAAAGAAATCGTCAAAGAAAACGGACTTGATTCAAAAAATAAGATTGTCAAAGTTGAGAAACACGTTTTAGTACCAGAGAACTTACTTTTTGGATCACCGAAAATTTACGCCGAATTAATTGTGCGTGAACGGATCGTCAATGGAATACCAACCATCCTTGATTATGATTACGTTAATGAAGAGATAGCAAAGGATATTCCGCTGGATGAAGCACAGAATTCACTCTTCAATTATTTCGAAAAAAACTTGGGCTTGACGATTGATTATGCAGTTAAACATTTGACGGTTGAACACGCTGAGTATGAGGATTGTAACCAGTTGGAAATCGAACAGACGACGCCGATTGTGGTGGTCAGAAGTGAGACTCATTTGACTGATAGTCGAATTTTATCGTACACCGAGTCAAGGCATCGGGCAGACAAATTCAGTAGTATTGAGTTTGCTAGACGTCATCATTAACCAACAATAAATGGGGTCACTATTATTAGTGAAAACGAAAGGGATTGAAAACTATGTCAAAAACTAAAGATTATTCAGCCCTCGCATCAGAAATTATTAAGTATGTCGGTGGGCCAGAGAATATTCATAAAGTTATTCATTGTATCTCACGTTTAAGATTTTATTTGAAAGATGAAAAGAAAGCTCAAACTGAAAAGATCACTGCCCTCGATGGGGTAGCTGGAGCTTTGTACAATGCCGGTTTGGATCAATACCAAGTCGTTATTGGACCGGCAGTAACTGATGTTTATGATCAAGTTATTGCTCAACTTGGTTCAGAATTTGCCGACGAAGACGCGACCGAATCAGCGGTTGATGAAACTAAGGCAAAAGCACCACAAAAACCAACTAACCTTTGGGGCTGGATTTCTAAAGGCTTCCAGCTTCTAATCGGAACAATTACTGGTTCAATGATTCCAATAATCGGATTGTTGGCTGCATCTGGTATTCTAAAAGGATTTTTGACTTTATTTACTTTTAACTTACATTTGATCGATACGAAATCGACAACTTATATCATTATTAACGCAATGGGCGATTCCGCTTTTTACTTCTTACCAATTTTAGTAGGTTACACGGCTGCTAAACAATTGAAATCTGATCCAATTGTTGTGGCTGCAATTGCCGGTGTATTAGTTCACCCTACGATTGCTGCTTTGTGGGCAGCACCTACTAAAGGGATGTCTACTTTGTTAGGAATTCCTTTGAATGCTGAATTCTTCGGTATTCCAATTCACATCCCACAGTACACTTATTCAATCTTCCCAATTATCTTCGCTGCTTGGTTAGCTAGACCAGTTGGTAATTGGCTCAAGAAAGTTTTGCCATTAAGTTTACGTTCTATTTTCCAACCATTATTTACGTTATTTATTGTTTCTGCTGCTGTCCTAGTTATCATGGGACCAGTTATCTCCTTGATTTCTAGTGGATTAGCTGCAATTATTAACCTCTTGGTAACAGCTAACGAAGCTATCGCCGGCCTTGTTATCGGTGGTTTGTATCAAGTACTTGTTATCTTTGGTTTGCACTGGATGGTCGTTCCGATCGTTTCAAACGATATCGCTATGACTGGACACTCAGTTCTAAATGGTTTGATCAACTTTACTATGATTGCTCAAGGTACTGGTGCTTTAGCTGTTTGGGCTAAAACAAAGAACGCTTCTGTTAAAGGTTTGTCATTAGCCGGTGCTTTATCAGGTTATGCCGGCGTTACAGAACCTGCTATGTATGGTATTAACTTGAAATACGGCCGGGTTTTCTGGATGTCTAATATCGGTGGTGCCATTGGTGGCTTTATCGCTGGATTAATGAAGATCGATATGTTTGGATTTACTGGTTCATTGATTGGTTTCCCATCATTCTTCTCCAAGACAAATCCTAACAATATTTGGGCATTCGTGATTGCTAGTGCTGTTACTATCGTTGTTTCCTTTGTCTGTGTATATCTCTGGGGCTTTACAGATGCTGATTTAACAAAGACCAAAGAAGCTAAACAAAAGAATGTCTTCAAAGACGCTGTAAATTAGGAGGTTACAATGACAAATAACTGGCAAATCACTTATAAAGATACACCAACCGGTGCTAAGTCTTATGGACAAGAGGCACTATTGACCTTAGGTAATGGTTATCTTGGTTGGCGCGGTGCACCTTTGATGAGCCGTTATAACGATGACCACTATCCCGGACTCTATGTGGCTGGGATTTTCAATCAGACGACAACTAATGTCAATGGACATGATGTTGTCAATGAAGATATGGTTAATTTTCCTAATCCACAACTGCTCAAGGTGAAAGTAGATAACGTTAATATTTCAGTTCCATATCACCAACGTTTGGCTACTTTAGATATGAAGACTGGTGAATTAGTTGAGGAACTGGTTTATCCGGTTGCTTCTGGACACTTATTTGTGAAGACGACTAAAGTAGTTGACCCAGAAAACTACCATCGTTTCGCTTTAAAAGTTGAATTGAGGTTGGACTTTGCTGGTAGAATCCAAGTCGACACGGTGATCGATGGCGATGTACAAAATCAAAACGTGGTTCGTTATCGTGACTTCAATAGTCAAGAATTCGCTGTGAAACACGTTGCTGATAATGTCTTACAAGCTCAAACTTTACAATCGAAAATCAACTTTGCAATTGGTGCTAAAACAGTTAGTGATGCTGGAGACTTCACAACAAGTGCTACTTTAGATACTATTGATGAAAGATTGACGATTGATTTAGCTGCTAATCAAACTCTGAAATTCAGTCGCGTGATGGCTATTTCGACCAGTTACGAGGATCAAAATTTTCTCAAGACGGTCCAAGATTCTTTAACACATACGTTTGAAGAAATTGATCAAAATAGTCGCCAGCATTGGCAGAAATTCTGGGTCGACGGGGATGTTGCCTTAGACAGCGATGATCCAGATATTCAAAAAATTATTCGTTTGAACATTTTCCAACTTCATCAAGCAGTTTCAAAAAACAATCGAGATCTTGATGCCTCAATCGGTTCGCGGGGATTAACTGGTGAAGGCTATCGAGGACACATTTTCTGGGATGAACTTTTCGTAATTCCATATTTAGCTAAGACAGATCCAGTCGCTGCCAAAGCTACTTTAAAATATCGTATCAAGCGTCTGCCAGCTGCTCAAAAGAATGCTCAATCACAAATGGAGCATGGGGCAATGTATCCTTGGCAGTCAGCTAGTGTGGGGGACGAGCAAGCACAATTTATCCATTTAAATCCGATCAGTAATCAGTGGTATCCAGATAACTCCCGTCTACAAAGACATGTTTCATTAGCGGTAGTTTACGATTTATGGAGCTACACTCACATCACTGGTGACTACAGTTTAATGACTCATGGTGGGTTAGAAGTTCTACTACTAACTAGCAAATTCTGGCTAGAGAAGTTAGAGTATGATGGTCAAAACTTTCATCTATCAGGCGTTATGGGTCCAGATGAATACCACGAAGCCTATCCCGACACGAAACAAGGTGGTCTATCCGACAATGCCTACACGAATTTGATGTTGGTCTGGTCACTAATGTGGCTGTTAGATTTGCAAGAAGATTCACCAGTCTACTTCCAGCAGGTCTGTCAAAAAGTCGGTTTCAGTACCGATTTATTAGAAAAAGCCGCCGAAGTGACACATAGGTTAAAAGTATTCACGAATCAAGCTGGGATAATTGAACAGTATAACCATTACTTCGAATTAAAAGACTTAGATTTGGCAGAATATACCAAGAAATACGGAGATATTCATCGAATCGATCGGATTTTAACTTCAGAAAATAAGTCAGCCAATGATTATCAAGTCGACAAACAAGCTGATACCTTGATGATGATCTACAATTTTGGCCCCCAAGTCATGGCCAACGTTTTAAAAAAGCTAGGAATTTCAGTTTCAAATGATTGGTTAGTCAAGAATCGAGACTATTATCTAGCCAGAACTGTCCATGGTTCAACCATGTCCCGTCCTGTTTATGCCAGTATCGATGCTGCCTGTGGTGACAGCGAAGCAGCTTGGGAGAAACTCCGAGTAGCAATCCGCTCCGATTATGGTGATATCCAAGGCGGAACGACTGCTGACGGAATCCATACCGGCGTTATGGGCGCTACATTAACCGTTATGATGCGTGATCTCGCGGGTGTAAAGCTAATTGGATCAGAATTATCCGTAGATCCTAAATTACCTAAAAATTGGAACAAGTTATCCTTCAGTCAAAAGTATCGTGGCAATAATTATCACTTTACGTTTGAACATAACACCGTTACAGTCTCAGCTGAACATAATTGCTTGATCAATATTAAAGGCAAGGAGTTTAAGCTAGAAAGTAATCAGGCAGTAACGTACTAGGATGGTTTGCTTGGTTAGATAAGTATTCCGGACTGAATTTCACTTCTATGATTTATTTACTTTCTATTCTGAAATGGAATTTGGTAATTAATAGGTTATTGTGTTTTGTATATAAAAGTGAAAATGAACAAATAAATAAAGAGGATATTACAATATTGCAGAACTTTGCAGTAGCGGTAATATCCTCTTTTTTGAAATAAATTAATAAAAATATCAAAGCGTTATAATGCATCTAAACTATAAAATAATTCTGTACTTAATTAGATAGAAGCTGTATTCACTTTTAAATTTTTTAAATTTAATGAAATAATCGCAAAAATCTGAAATCTAGTCTGGAGTAACAGCTCTGGGAAATGCTCAGCCACGGCGTTCCAGTCATTTCCCAAAGCTGTTGCGGAAGACGGCATTCAATCACCACCAACCAAAAAGAACGACACTAAATAAAATTTACTTTGAGACATAATAATAGAATATAAAGATAATTATTGTTAAGGTAAAAACATATGAGGAGGTAATTATTAATGAAAGTACTTATTATTGGTGCACACGGTAAAGTTGGCCGTTTGCTAGTAAAAGAATTGCAAGATAGAAAAGTCGACGTAGTTGCTGGTTTGAGAAAAGAAGAACAAATCAAATCATATCAAGCTGATGGAATTGCTACACAATACATCGACTTGACGGCACCATTTGCTGAAATTAAGAAATCTATCGCCGAATCAAAAGCTGATGCAGTAGTCTTCAGTGCCGGTGCTGGTGGAGCAAGTGATGGATTGACGATTGAAATTGATCTTGATGGAGCTATCAAGACAATGGATGCGACTGAACAATTAGGTATCAAGCGTTATGTAATGGTCAGTGCTGTCTTTAGTGATGATCCAAGCAAGTGGGACGCTTCAGGTATTAGACCTTATTACACAGCTAAACACTATGCTGACAAGTATTTGCGTAGTACAAACTTAGATTATACGATCGTTCATCCAGGAACTTTGACTGATGAAGCTGCTAATGAAAAGATCAATCTCCAAAGCAATTACGAAGGTGGTTCAGTTCCAAGAGCCGATGTTGCCAAAGTAATCGCTCAATCACTTGAAACACCTTCAACAATCAAGAAGGACATCAATTTTGTTTCTGGTGATGAACCAATTAAGGAAGTTGTTAGATAATTAAATATCCCCAACAGGCCAAGGCGTATTCGAAGCAAGAGCTCGATTAGTAATAAGTGAACCTTGTTTGGTATAAAGTTTTGCTGTTAAATTTGGATAAATTTGTTTTCATATTTTCCCCCATATTTTATCAATAAGTTTATGGTAGACCCAAAATGATAAGAGGACAATTTTTATCCCAAAAGCTTGCGATTGAACCAATAAACTAAAACAATCAATGGCAAAGTTATCATCATGATGGGATAGAACCACTCCATTGGTAAGAAATTACTGATTAGTCCACCAATAATTGGTCCTAGTGACATGCCTAAATCAACGCCGACAAAGAAAGTACTGTTGGCAATACCGTGTTCATCTTGATCGACGACCATCAAAGCTTTCGCCTGACAAATTGAAAACATCAGACCATATCCGACGGCTAGACCAGTCGTACTGATTAGCAAATAAAATAGGTTAGTCAAATGACTCAATCCGATTAGACCAATTAAATTACCGACTAAACTTAGCCACAAGAATTTCTTAAAGGGAATGCGATCAAACAAATCACGCATCAAGATTCGTAAAACTAGCAAGATAACGGCATAAATAGGGAAGAAGATTCCCGCTGAAACATTGAGGTGAAGTCGAGCAATGTAGCTGACTAGATAAGTTTGGGTGGCAAAATAAGGTAATGAGAATAACAGTAAAATAATTGCGATGGGGACAACTTTTGGATGGACAATTCGAAGTTGTCTCTTTTTGGTAGTTTTTAAAATAGTAGGCAAACCACGATTAGTGACAAATTGAATGATGATTATCAACAACAAACTAGATGCTGCCGCAACCCAGAATGATGACTGGTGACCAACATGTTTGTAAAGAAAAATACTGATAGCAGGTCCACAGGCCATACCGAGCGCATTGGCAAGACCGTAAATGCCCATGCTGGCACCAACACGAGTAGGTGGTAAGAGATCAGCAATCCAAGTTGACATACAGACAGAACACATTGTGTAACCAATTCCGTTGATAATTCTTAAAGCAGTAATGATAATTAAATTAGTTGTTAAACCGTAGCCAAGATTAGCAATTAATAAAAAACTAGCTCCAATCATAGTCAGACGGTATTTAGAAATTCGATCAGTCAAATTTCCTGCAATTGGACGTAACAACAAGGAAGTAATATTCATAATTCCGGCAATCAAACCAGCGAGAGCACTAGTGGCACCAATACTTTGAGTGAATTCTGCAATAATAGGTGTAATCAGCATTGAACTCATCATATAAAAGAAGCTGGCAATTAAGACTAAGGTAACGTTAGGGGTAAATAATTTTTTCTTCATATAAAAATCTCTTTATTTAAATTTATTCAATAAAAATACTATAGTTTTCATTTTTCTTTTGCAAACGAATGGAATCAAAAAACTCGATTAGACGTAGTCCAATCGAGTTTTTTGTGGAAGTTACCAATCTTGTTATGCTAAAGAAGTTTCAGGCACAGTACCATGTTTTTTCTCTAGTCGATGTGAAATATTTTTCCTAAGTTGGTCGTTTTCAAAGACAACTTTATCGAATTCACTTCTGCTTAAAAAACGAGCAACTTGTTTTGAAAAGTAATTGAATTTTAACAAATCACGTTTCTTAGAACGTTTCATAAAACGTTGAATGAATTTATTGATTATTAAATCGCCAAATTTAATAACAAGTGGGATTCTGATTTGTTTGGTGTTAGCAGTGTACCAAACTTTTTGATTATCAAGTGTGATAATGAGTTCGTTACCACCAACATAGGGAATCTTCTTTGTATTCATGGCTACAACAGCAATATTTTTTGTCATATTCAAGACTCCTTATTATGTTTATTTATTAGCATAATATCATAATAAAAATTATATCGGTTCAAAAAGGAATTACTCGTAGAATGATTTATGCTTCTATCCCTGTTAACTCAAGTATAGTCGAGTTTATAGACATTTTGTAGCGTTATTTCGATAGTTATTATTTGACAGCGTTTTCAAAATATCTGATCAATATTTTGACCAACTCTATTGAAACAAACTTATCATAAAAGTACCTTAAAGAATGTGTGAATACTGAATTATTTATTTTTGGCATAAAAATTTTCAAGAAATGACTTGACTTAATTTTTAGAAAACGCTAACATAGTGCTCGTAAACAAAAGAGCGTGTTACTGATTCGATCAGGCATAAACCTACTCAACCGTTGCACTTTAGTGTTAGGGTTAGTAGGTATTTTTTTTGAGGAGGTATGGATTTTTGAAATTTGTCAAAAATTATAATAATAATGCCGCCCTTGTCGTCGATGACGAAAACGTTGAATGGATGATTGTTGGAAAGGGAATTGGATTTGGCAAAAAGCCTGGTGACTTGGTGGACGCATCAAAGATCACCCAGAAATTCAAGTCTGTTAATAATGATGAAGTTGATACTTTAAAAGAGTACGATGAGTCAATTATCAACGTTACTTCTGACATTGTTCAAGATGCTGAAAGCTTTTTGAATGTTAAGTTCAATGACCATCAATATTTGATTTTGGCTGACCATATCAATTTTGCTTCGGTTCGCGCTCAAGATGGTATCGAGTTTACAGATCGAGCTGTTAGTTGGGAAGTAAAGAAGTTATTTCCTAAAGAATATGAAGCTTCAGCTCGTGCAATCGAAATCATTAAAAAAGATTTGGACGTTGTGTTTCCTAAAGGTGAGCTAGTTTTTCTGACTTATCATTTCGTTAATCTCGAAAATGAGAAGGAAAGTTTGCAAGATACGATTCAAGTTTCTAAGATGATTGCTGATATTATTAATATTATTCAAATCAGCTATCACACGACTTTGGATGATGAATCATTCAATTACAGTCGTCTGGTGTCGCATTTGCGATATTTTCTAATTAGAAAATTAAAGTCTAGTCAAGTTTCAAGTGAACAATTGGATCCGAGTTTGTTGAAACTGATGATTGCTAAGTATCCGGCTGAAAACAATACAGTTCAAAAGATTTCGACATTTTTACGTAATACTAAAGGTTGGGCACTCTCTGAGAACGATCAAGTTTACTTGATTTTGCACGTTTGGCGAGTGACTCACCGTAATAATTAAATAAAATAGCGTGTTACTGTTCGGCAGGCATTAGCTCAAGATTTACAGATTCCTTTTTAGGGGGTGTGTTGTCTTGAGCTTTTTTTGTTGGAGAAGGAGGAAATTATGATTAAAGACTACGACGGTTTAGCTAAAACTATCGTTAAATTAGTTGGTGGCAAAGACAATGTTAAAAGTGTTGTCCACTGTGCCACAAGATTACGTTTTAGATTAAAAGATGAGAAAAAAGCTAGTACGGATGAATTAAAAGATACTGAAGGTGTTGTAACGGTCGTTCAAAGTGGGGGCCAATACCAAGTTGTTATCGGTAATGAAGTCGCTGACGTTTATGACCACGTTATCAAAGTTGGTGGTTTTCCTGATGGAGGAACGGTTGACGCTGATGATGATTCAGACGAAAAGACTAGTGTCTTAGATAAATTTATTGATTTGATTTCGGGAATCTTTGCTCCAGCTTTAGGTTGCTTGGCTGCTACTGGTATGATCAAAGGTTTAGCAACTATTTTGTTAACGATGGGTGCTGTGACTGAAAAATCTGGTACTTATGTTGTACTTTACGCAATTGGGGATGCATTTTTCTACTTCCTACCAATCATTTTAGGATTGTCAGCTGCAAAGAAATTTGGCGTTGATCAATTCATCGGGTTATCGATCGGGGCGGCTTTAGTTTACCCAACTATTGTTGCCTTGAACCCAACAGCTGCAACTGGTAAACCATTATTTACTTTGTTTGCCGGTACAGCCTTGTCTTCACCAATTCACATTACTTTCTTGAAGATACCGGTAATTATGATGAACTACACTTCATCAGTTATTCCGATTATTGTAGCGATGTGGATTGCTTCTAAAGTTGAAGGATATTTGAAGAAGATTATTCCAACTTTTGTTAAAACTTTCTTAGTGCCATTCTTTACTTTGATTATTGTTGTTCCATTAACACTACTAGTTGTTGGACCTATCACATCATGGATCAGTGATGCTTTAGCTGCTGGTGCCTCTGGCCTTTACAACTTGAGTCCAGTTATCACTGGTATTTTAATCGGTGGCTTGTGGCAAGTACTTGTTATCTTTGGTTTGCATTGGGGATTGGTTCCACTTGCAATGTTAAATATTCAAAACTTGCATTATGATCCAATTCTTGTTCTAACTGGTGCTGCTTCATTTGCTCAAATCGGTGCTGTTTTAGCTGTTATTATGAAAGTTAAGAGTAAAAAGATTCAAGGTCTTGGTTGGTCGGCCTTCTTATCCGGTATTTTTGGAATTACTGAACCAGCTATTTACGGTATCACGTTACCTCGTAAGAAAGTCTTCGCCATGAGTTGTATCGGTGGTGGAGTCGGTGGTGCCATCTTAGGATTATTCGGAACAAAAGCTTATATGGTCGGAGGACTTGGCGTCTTCTTATTACCTAGTTACATTGGACCAAATGGCATCAATATGGAATTTTATGGAGCTATCATCTCTTGGATCGTAGCCTTTGCGGTTACTCTAGGTCTTGCTTTAGTATTTGGCTTCAGTAAAGAAGATTTGAAAGCAGAAAATGCCGTTACAGAAACAAATAATAATGAACCAGAATTAGCTACAGCTATGGCAAGTTCAGCTACTGCTACCGCTACACCAGCTCCAGAAGTAGTTGAAAAAACTGATGTTACACCAGAAACAATTGTTAGCCCGATTAAGGGTAGCGTCGTTCCATTGAGTGAAGTTAAAGATGAAGTATTTTCTTCGGAAGCATTGGGTAAAGGAATTGCTATTTTACCTGATGAAGGTAAGGTTTACTCACCAGTTGATGGAAAAGTTTCTGTAGTTTTCCCAACGAAACATGCGATTGGATTAAACTCCAACGATGGGGCTGAATTATTGATTCACATCGGAATGGATACGGTTCAACTAGAGGGTAAAGGTTTCACGAGTCATGTTGAACAAGATCAAGAAGTTAAAAAAGGTCAACTATTGATGGAATTTGACGTCGATGGTATCACAAACCAAGGTTATGATGTTACAACACCGGTTGTAGTAACTAATAGCAAGGATTATAACGGCGTTACAGCTGAGAATGACGGACAAGTAAACGTCGGTGACAATTTAATTAATTTGAAATAGAACTTGTTTTCTGAAGAAAGAAAACGTTAACATATAACTATATTGAGATGAAGGAGATATTAATTTATGACTGATTTTCCAAAGAATTTCTTGTGGGGTGGCGCTACTGCCGCTAACCAATATGAGGGTGCCTGGGATGTTGATGGCAAAGGCGATAGTACTGCTGACCACTTGTTAGGTGGAACTTATGAGACACCACGTGTGTTTACCAAAGAATTTAAAGATGGTGCTTATTATCCTTCACATCAAGGTAGTGACTTCTACCACCACTACAAAGAAGATATTAAGTTACTAGCCGGCATGGGTTACAAGACTTACCGTTTGTCAGTTGCTTGGACAAGAATTTTTCCAAATGGTGACGACAAAGAGCCTAACCAAAAAGGATTAGACTTCTACCGCAACGTCTTCGAAGAGTGTCACAAATATGGCATCGAACCACTTGTAACAATTTCTCATTATGAGATGCCTTATCATTTAACTGAAGCTTACGGTGGTTGGGGTGACCGTCGTGTCATTGACTTCTACGTTAAATACGCAAAAACTTTGTTTACTGAATACAAAGACCTTGTAAAATACTGGTTAACATTCAATGAAATCAATATTGGGATGATGTTTGGTGGCTACATGTCACTAGGACTTCCTGTTAAAGAAGGTTCTGCTCCATTCAATCCTAAGATGAGTAACGATGATATCCAACAAAATCTTCAAGCTTTGCATCACCAATTTGTTGCTAGTGCTTTGGCTGTAAAGATTGGTCACAAGATCAATTCTGACAATATGATTGGTTGCATGATTGCTGGTAATGTTAACTATCCATTGACTTCAAATCCTGATGATATTTTGAAGGCTCAATATGCTAATGAAATTAATAACTACTATTGTGGTGACGTGCAAGTTCGTGGTGCATATCCTCACTTTGCAAAACGTTTTTGGGCTGAACATGATGTTAAATTGAACATCACAGCTGAAGATAGTGAAGTTCTTAAAGAAGGTACTGTTGACTTTTACTCATTCAGTTACTATTCATCAAATGCTTTGACAACCGATGAAAGTAAAGCTGAGGCCGCTGGTAACTTCAGTACTGGTGTTAAGAATCCATATTTGAAGTACAGCGAATGGGGCTGGGCAATGGATCCTAAAGGACTTCGTTGGTATCTAAATGATGTTTACGGACGTTACGGTATTCCGATTATGGTCGTTGAAAATGGACTTGGTGCTCGTGATACTGTTGAAAAAGACGGTTCAATCAATGATGATTATCGTATTGAATATCTCAAGGGTCATATCGAACAAATGAAAGAAGCTATCAAAGATGGCGTTGATTTGATTGGTTACACTCCTTGGGGTTGCATTGATTTGGTATCTGCCGGTACTGGTCAAATGGCTAAACGTTATGGTTTCGTTTATGTTAACCGTGATGATGATGAAAAAGGTGACTTCAGCAGAACTCCAAAGAAGAGTTACTACTGGTATAAGAAAGTTATCGAATCAAATGGTGAAGATTTGAGTAATGAATAATAAAAAGCTCTCACATAGTGGGGGCTTTTTTGTATGAAATTCTAGGACGTCTTGATTGCGAAATTGGGATTTTCCTTCCATAATTAAGATAGAAGTATAAAAGAGGTAGTGTTTTTTATGAAAGATAAGGTCCCGAAAGTTACTTTAGGAATTTCGATACTGGTTTTTATGATTCTAGCTGTTGGATCATTTTTCTATAATCAGCCCCACGCTCTATTGGCATTGTTTGCCGTGATTGTGTTGTCGATAGTTTATTTAGGTGGTATGGAAAAGAATCATAAAGATTTTATGGATCATCATAAGCGTGAATAACGTTCAAATTTCAAAAAAATACATACATAATAGTAAAAAAAGAAGGTGCTTTTTTATGAAAGCGCCTTCTTTTTTCCTTGAATCCTGATATTCTATATACATAGGGTCATATTATATATGTCAGGGAGATACTACGATGAAGAAAATGCGGACGGTAATTTTAACGAGTATTTTGTTATCAGCAACAGTTTTGGGAAGTAATGTTTCACTAATTGATGCGGCGTCTAAGAAGAGTACGCCGATTAAGGTTACGAATGAGTTGACGAAAAAGGAAGAAATTTTAAAGGTGAACAACACCTTAGATAGCAATATAAGTAATTTGAAATTTGTTCCAAGATATAGATTGTCATCTCTAGAAAATGAATTTACATTTCACGTTGGCATACCTTATACAAGTAAAGATACTTATAAAAGTTATTTGTTAAATGAATTAGGAGTCGTTGACGATGATTTGAAACCACTGGATATGAAAGTTATTTCAACCGATGAATTGCATGGATTTATTGATAAGGTTAGTTATACAGATCCTTCTACAGATACTACAAAAATATTTAATATTAGCTATGATGCTGAAAGCCCCAAATTATATGATAGGTTGAAAGATTTATTAAATTTTAAATATGGAAGTTTAATGGAAAAATATCGATTGATTATTGAAGAAGGAAATAATGGTAGTAATTTGAATTTATATAACAGCTCGATTGAAGTTTTACCTGGGAATACCGGTGACATGATGGGTAATGAAGAATCTGTGAAAGTTTCCCTACTTAAAGGATTAGATGAAAATTTTGGAGAATCTAATTCACAAGTAGAGTTTATCGCAAAGAATGATTTATACGATGTTCCAGATACGATTATTACAAGAAAAATTAGAATTTTCAAAGAACCAGATTGGTCAAAAGTTAATGACGCAATCCATTTAGGTGATAAAGATATTTTAAATTCAGCACTAAGTTTACAGGATGAGAATGGAAATAATTATAACGTTAAAGTTATAAATCCAGAGAGTGTTGATGTGAATAAAACCGGCAATTATAATGTTAACTTCCGAGCAACGGGAATGGTAAATGCAAACAATGAGGCTAAAGATTATGGTACAAAAGAGAGTATCTCGTACACTAAAACAATTCCGATTACTGTTTCCGATGATAAATCAGAAGTTAATTATAATTATTTGGTAGTCGATAAAAAGACCGGTAATACAATAGCCTCACAGTCAGGCTCAGCGGCTGATGGGACAAGTATCACACTTGATAAAGCTAATTTACCGGCAGGATACACATTAACTGATGCACAAAAGACATTTACAGTCGATGCTAAGAATCCAACTAAAGTAGCAACAGTTGCAAAAGACGTCGATTACACAATTACGTTTGTTGATAAAGATAGCCAAGAAAAGGTTGATCAAATAAACGATACAGGTAAAGAAGGTGAGTCAAGATTAGTCACAGCTCCTGACGGCTATACCTTAGATGATAGTACCGACATGATTTATACACTCGATAGCACTGAACCAGAAAAGACTATTTTAGTTTCTAAAAGCAGTATTTTGACTCAAGATTTGAATTATACAATTAAATACACCGATGTTGATACTGACAAAGTTATTTCCGAGAAAAAAGGAACTGGTAAACTTGGTGATCAAATTACGGCTGTCGCACCCGATGGTTATGTGATTACCGATTTGACTTCTGCTGGATTCACTTTGGCTAAAGATGATGATTCATTCACTTGTTATGTCAAAAAAGCTGATACGCCATATAACGTCACTTATGTTGATCAAGATACCGATGAAGAAGTAGGTGCACAAAAAGGATTAGGAATTGTTGGTGAAAAAATTACTTTGAAAACACCAGCTGGCTACACCTTTGTGAATGCTAACGATGCGACTTATCAAGTTGATAAAGACAGTCCCAACACCAAGGTTTTTGTAAAGCAATCGACTTTAACAGAAGATAACTTGATTACGACGCATCCATATCAAGGATATGTTGAAATTTATGATGAAAACGGCAAATTGAATAAGGATGTTGTTCTTTCGCAAAATACTGATTGGGCCACTGATCAGAAGAAAACAATTGATGGCGTAGACTATTATCGAGTGGCGACGAATCAATATGTCAAAGCTGATTCAGTGTATGTTTATTCACCACTCACAGGAGTCGTTACGACCTCAAAAGTGACTCCGGTTTATAATTCCAAAGGTCAATTAGTACTCGATCGAGCTTTGGACAAAGATGCTCCATGGTATTCAGATAGAATTTCTAAAATAAAAGGTGAAAAGATGTATCGCGTTGCAACTGATGAATGGGTCAAAGCCAGCGATGTAACCGAACAATAAAAAGGGGAGCCACTTTTGAAAAAAACTTCAAAAATGGCTCCTTTTTTGATGCAAGACTGCTATGCTTTATGTGTTAAGAAGATAAATATTATAGTCAGGGAGATATTTATTTATGAGAAAAATTACAACAATGGCGTTAGCTGGTTTGATGATTTCAACAACTATTTTGGGAGCAGCAACACCAGTTATTGCGGCAAAAAACGCAGATCCAATTCCAGTAACAGATGAGACTGGAAAACAAGCGAAGGCATTAACAGCGGTCTCAGAGCTTGGCGATACAGATGTTGATAACACGGATACTGATAACACTGATAGTCAAAGACTTTTTGATAAATTGAAAGATGGGGAAACTTTAAATGTAGTACCAATCTTTAAAGAAGAAGCACCAACAACCACAAAGTATCAAGATTTATTACAAGAAAGATTGGGAGTTATCGATAAGGATGGTAAAGAAATTCCCATAACGATTAAAGATCATGATAAAACCACTGGCTTTGCTTCAGTAGTGAGTTACACCTCAAATGGCGAAACTAAGACTTTTAACTTGAAATATAATTATTACCAACCTTCTATACATACAGAAGTTGGCTTTGAGAATCCACTAATTTTCCAAGCCGATAATATGCCTGATAATTTTGATAATCTAGTTACTAGTGGAGAAAATCTGAATAATGAACACTCCAATGTAATTAAAAGTGCTAATAAAAATAAGACCGATATGAATGGACATGTTGGTAATATTCAAACGACCATCACTCAAAAATCTGATGATATTGAAAAAAAGGGTGGAACGGTTACTTTTACTCCCGAAGATATTACTTACAAAATTAAAGGGGAACCTTTTGTTCGTCAGGTTAAGGTCTATGATGGTCCTGATTGGAGTAAATTAAATAAGACCATTCAATTAGATAAGAATAATAAATTGGATTTAAATAATTATCAAGTTCTGGCAGACAATAATGGAAATAAATATCGAATCTCAATTGACCCCAAGACAGTTGATCTAACAAAAGTCGGTCAACAAAAGGTAGATTTTGTAGCGCATGGAATCAAGGATGATGGGACAGATGCCATTCAAACGAGAGCTAAGAATCCTAATACACCAGTTAAATATACGTTGTCGAATCAAACATTAACCGTCTCGGATAACACCGAACAAGTTAATTACAATGTATTAATTGTTGATAAAAATACTGGTAAAATTGTTGGTTCACAAGCCGGTCAAGCTGCGAATGGTTCAACTCAAACGGTTGATACTACAAAAGTCCCAACTGGATATAATTTGACCGAGGCCCAAAAGAGCTTCACAGTTGATGCTGAAAATCCTACTAAGGTTATCACAGTTGCTAAGACGGTTCCTTACGCGATCACTTTTATCGATAAAAATACCAACACCAAAGTTGGGGATGTTCAAACTGGAACCGGTGAAGAAGGCAGTGACATTCTCTTAAACGCCCCTGAGAATTATGAATTTGTTAATAGTGCTGATATGATGTTTAAATTGAGTAATGATATGCCTAAGAAGACTATTTATGTAAAAAGTAAAAAGTTAGACTTGCAGAATCTCAATTACACAATTCAATATAAGGATGCTGATACTGGAAAAGTAGTTGGCGAAACCACGGGTAAAGGCAATTTTGGTGACTATATCAAAGCAACAGCACCTAAAGGTTATTCGATTACTGATTTGAAGTATCAAGGATTCGTTTTGACTAAAGACAAAGATAGTTATGTCAGTTATGTCAAAAAAGCCGACACTAATTATCAAGTAACGTATATTGATCAAGCTAATAATCAAGAAGTTGGCACTGAAACCGGTAAAGCTGCTCAAGGAGCAACCGTTACTTTGACCGCACCAAAAGGCTATATTTTCACAACTGCCTCTGATGTTACTTTGAAAGTTGATAAGGATTCGGGAGTCGTTAAAATCTATGTGAAAAAATCTGACGCAACCAATTCAGGTCTAATTACGACTTATCCTGATAGTGGTTACGTAGCTATTTATGATGAAAATGGTAAATTGAATAACGATGTAGTTTTGTCACAAAATTCTGATTGGATAACGGATCAAACTAAGACAATTGATGGAGTAACATATTATCGTGTGGCAACAAACCAATACGTCAAAGCAAGTTCAGTTTATAAATATCAACCATTCAGTGGTGTTGTGACAACCTCAAAAGAAACAGCTGTTTATAATTCTAAAGGACAGTTAGTAATTGATCGCGCACTTGATAAGAACACACCTTGGTATACTGATCGTACTAGTGAAATCAAAGGCGAAGAGATGTATCGCGTGGCGACTGACGAATGGGTCAAGGCCAGTGATGTAACATTAAACTAAATAAAAAATGTGTTGAGCAAAAGCCCAGCACATTTTTTTACTTCCAATTAATTTTTGAAAATACCCGTCTTCCCAGAACTTCACGCATGAACATAAACAGTGGCCAAGCGGTTAGGAAGATGGCGATAAATAAGTAAGTGTATTGCAGATTCAAGATACTTTCGATACCAAATGCGGTATGCCCGAAAATGAAAGTAATGATGAAAAGAGCAAAGGAGATTCCAATCATAATCTGCTTTCTGACGAATAATGGATTACTGATGGAAATCAAAGCACAGTAACCGATGATACCAATCGTGAAGACAGATAAAGTCGAGGTCGTATCGTAATTAAAGTTGAAATGTTTACCTAAAACAGAAATGGTAATAATGAAAATAATATTACACAAAGCTGACGGTAGAGCAATCTCCATTACGTTACGCATGAAGCGGCCGGCTGGTGGTGTATAGTTTGGTTCCAAAGCTAGTAGGAAAGTTGGAATCCCCACTGTTAAAGCATTAATAGGCGTTAATTGTGAAGGCTGGAACGGATAGCCGGTTCCTAAAATGATGAAGATGATTGATAAAACGACTGAATAAATCGTCTTGATCAAAAACAGTGAAGCGACACGTTCAACATTGTTGATCACTCGGCGGCCTTCGTTAAGCATATAAATCATTGAATCAAAGTTCCGGTTCAATAAGACGAAATCGGCACTTGCTTCGGCAGCATCACTCTCACCGGCAATTGCCACGCTACAGTCAGATTGACGCATGGCCAAAACATCGTTGACACCATCTCCAGTCATTCCCACCGTTAAGCCATTATCTTGCATAGCCGAAATTAGGTCAGCTTTTTGAGTTGGTAGCACCCGACCAAAAATTTTGTATTGCTTAACTAAATCGTGATAGTCGTTATCTTTGACCGTGCTCATGTCGATATAGTCCTTGCCACTACTAATTCCCGCTTGAGCAGCCACATTTGCGACCGTGACCGGATTGTCCCCTGAGATGATTTTCAAGTCGATACCTTGATTGCGCAAATAGCTGAACGTATCAGGAGCTTGAGGTCGAACTTCATCCGCAATCAACATCAGTCCGAGCAAATTTTGTTGGTTGGATTCTTTAAGAATAGCAATCACGCGATAGCCGTTTTGAGCTGCTTGCTGAACAGTTTTAGTAACTTCTTTGGTAGGATTTTTAATGATAAATTCTGGTGCACCCATTAAATAACGAACGCCCTTAGAGACGAAACCAGAATACTTAGTTTCTGAGGAGAACGGAATTACTTCATCGACAACTAAATCGATTGGTTTGACGTTTAAATTAGCAATAGCTTGAGCAGTCGCATTGGATTCTTGTGTGGCAGCGACAATTTGACTAGCAATAGCTTGTAATTTTTCTTCTGAAATTCCAAAAGTGAGTGTTTTTTTGACAGTCAACTTTCCAGTGGTGATCGTTCCGGTTTTGTCCAAACAGAGCGTGTCGACCCGAGCCAAAGTTTCAATCGCACTTAAGGAACGGACTAGGATATTTTTCTTAGAGAGATTGTAAGCTCCAGTGGCTAAAGCAACAGAAGTTAGTAGAACTAAACCTTCAGGAATCATCCCAATAACTGAAGCGGAAGTTCCTAAAATTGATTGAGCAACATTTCCATTCTTTAAGAATGAGCGAAAAAATAAAAGAAGTCCAATTGGTATGATAGTATATGTTAAAATTTTAATAATGTTATTAATTATTTTCATTAAAACGCTAACAGAACGTTTATCCGTACCAACGGCAGATGATAGTTTAGAAACAAAGCTTTCGTGACCAACTTGAGTTAGTTGAATCTTAGCGAGTCCGGCAATCGCAAAACTACCTGAGTAGACAGCATCACCGTTACTTTTGCTGATTGTGTCTGATTCGCCAGTAAGACCAGATTCATTTGTTTGCAAACCATTAGAAGAACGAACGATTCCGTCAGCGGGCAGAGTATCGCCACGTTTAATCAAAACAATATCATCTTCGACCAAATTATCAATTTCAATCTCTTCTTCTTGACCATCACGCAAAACTTTAAATTTCGAAGTATTGACTAAGCTGATTTTATCGACCGTTAATTTTGCTCTGATTTCTTGGTAACTTCCGATAATTACGTTAGCAATGACCGGACCTAAGAAGAATAAATTACGATATGATCCCGTCCAAATAATCAATCCAGCGATAACAACGTTTAATAAATTAAAAAGCGTGAAAATATTGTCAGCTAAAATTTTGGGAATCGGACGTGATAATTTTTTGATTTGGACATTGATCAGTCCCTTTTGAACTTGCGTGTCAACTTGTTGAGAAGTGAGCCCATTTTCGAGACTGGTATACGTTTGTGGTTGCTTAATTTTTACCATACTCTACCTACGACTGTTAGTTATTTTTAATTGATTGCTATATAATCTTTACATAACTTAAATTTAACATAAAAGGATGAATAAAATTTGAACAATTTGTTTTTTGATCTTGATGGCACCATAATTAATTCTGAAATTGGTATCATGAAGAGTTTACATTACATGTATGAACATACTTTAGGCTATATTCCACATGATGATGCGACATTGCATACGTTCATCGGACCAACAATTGGGTCTTCGCTTCAAAAATATGATCATGTAAAGCCTGATGATCCAATCATCAATCAAAGTTTAATGGCTTTTCGTGAATATTATCAAGATGAAGGTTGGCAAGAATTTACGGTTTATGATGGAGTCTATGATATGTTAGAATCCTTAAAGAAAGCTGACAAGCAGTTGTTTATTGCTACTTCAAAGCCAGAAATTTTTGCCAAAAGAATCATCGATAAGTTAGATATGAAGCAATACATCAGACATGTTTTTGGAGCAGCTGAAGATGAATCAGTTCGTTCATTAAAGGAAGATGTTATTGCTTACGGAATCGAAAAGACTTCTGTGGAACTAGATCCTAAAAATCTTGTTATGGTAGGGGACCGTAACAGTGATATCGTGGGGGCACATAAAAACAATTTGAAAGCTATTGGCGTTACTTATGGATTCGGGGATTTTGACGAGTTGAAGAAGGCTAATTCTGAATGGATCGTCAATTCACCACAAGGAATTGTTAATCTAGCTATGGAGAAGTAATTATGAGCAAGTCATTGTCATACAATCGACACGGTTTTACCCTAATTCTATTGTCCATTTGTTTAATGGTCATAGTTTTTTTGGGGATTACTATGTCTACTGTGTTGAATAGTAATTATATAAAAAAAGTGGTCAGTAGCGATACTAATGTGACTTTGATCAAAAATTATACGAATCAACGCTTAGGTAGATTGGTCAACAGTTATTCAATTTCGACCAATTTGTCATCAGTTAATTTGACTAACTCTGACGTCAAAAAAATTATTAATACTTCAATTGATGAAGTGTATGATGATGACTCGCAATTAACGATTGGAACAACGATTTTATCGACTATTGGCAGTAAATTAAAAGCCGAAGCGAGAAATTATAATCTCGATATCGGGACAGAGATCGACACGGTGATTCAAAATAGTGAGCCGTTGATGAATCAGATTGTCGACAATGATTTAGGACCGATTGAACGTGGTCTAGTTAAAATGCAAATGATTAAGCGACTCATAAAAGTAATCATCGTTTCAGCAGCAATTCTTTTTCTTTTGTTAGCGATTCGCTTACGTTCCAAAGTCAGCTCAAACATGCTATTTTTCCATCATTTGGGAACAGTGGGTATTTGTACATCAATTTTATTAGCGATAGTTTTGGGATGTGGCTATTACCCATTGCAAGATTTGATCATCACTAATATTGACTACAACGTTAGAGACGTATTGTATAACGTCTTAAATGGTATCTTTTTAAGCTATATTTCAATTATTTTCATGGTCTTTATTTTGAGTTTGATCGATTGGGGTAGTACGTTGAAGTATAAATACTAAACTAGTTGTTTGACTGATTATCAATAAAGTCGTATTAATAAAGTAATAATAAATGAGGGAACTTGGGGACAATTTTGTCTGTGAGTTCCCTTTTTTTGAACCTAGATTTTTAGGGAGAAAAAAATGGCTGAAACGTTAAAAAGACATCGTTTAATTTTTACTTTATTGTTATTTCTAGTGATGAGTGTTGTCTCACTTTATATAACCGATATTAATAATGGTCATATTTGGTCTTATTTAGATATTGAAACCGATGGTCGATTCCATATTTTAAGAATCCAAGGTCTTTATGAAGCGCTCAAACATGGAACCTTATTTCCAGCCGTCAATATGTCATTTATGAATGGACTAGGGTATATTGCCAATCTTTTTTATTCCGATTTGTGGCTATATCCAGCAGCAATTTTACGTTTCTTTTTCAAAACAGCCCCAGCATTCGTAATATATTACATCATATTGAATTTTTGTACCTTCGTCAGTTCGTTTTTCTCTTATAAGTACGCCAGTAAAGATTATGCTAAAAGTTTATTGTTTTCCTTTGTCTATACTTTGAGTACTTACCGGATTTTTGATATGGTCAGACGTTTTGATTTAGGCGAAGTTTTGACTTTGACTTTTTTACCAATCGTCGTTCTAGGCGTTTACGAAGTTTTCTACGCTGACGAGAGTAAGTGGTTACTACTTACATTTGGAATGGTAATGGTAATCTATTCACATTCGCTGTCACCAATTTTGATTGGTATCTTTATCATTTTAGTAATATTATTTCGCTTAAAAACGTTAATTCAACAACCAAACAGAATTATCAAATTATTTTATGCAGGCTTAATGGCCTTATTGTTGAGCGCAGCCTATTTTCTACCAATGTTCGAACAACTGCACCACACACAATTCAAATTGACCCAACCGACAGTCGATATAGCTAATCGTAGTTTACCAATTTTACAAGTTTTCAAATTCAGTTGGCATAATTATTTGCATCAACAAAACATCGGGTTAATTTTGATCCTGGTAGCGATTTTAATTCCCATCACGCTAATTAAAGTGAAAAACGCTGCTGTGAGAGACTTTGCAATTATTGGTGAAATTCTCTTATTAATGACGACTAAGTTGTTTCCTTGGAGCTTTTTTGAGAGAACACCACTTAAAATTATTCAATTTCCATGGCGCTTAGACATGTTGATCACAATACTTTTTGCAATTTATTTAGTCAGTGCACCGTTGAATTTTCTCAAACAAAATTGGCAAAAAGCAATGTTGATCATTGTAGTTATTTTGTTGATGTTTAACAGCCAATTTGCTTTAATTAGACATTTTCCCAACCAATATGACAGTTACGCTTCTTTTGATCATTTGGACTCTTATAGTATTGGGAGTGGGGAAGAATATCTACCTAAGGATGCTAGTCTGCAGAGGTTACGTCAGACTAGTTCAAAACCAGTTTATAGTGGTTCTGGTAAAATTAGTCACTTCTACAAGCGGGGCACGAAATTAGAATTTGATTTCCAAGGGATGAGAAATACAAAAATTGTTTTACCAATTATTGGTTATTATGGTTATTCAGCTAAAGAGTCACTTGGCAATGTGTCAAACTTAACGATGAAAAAAAATGGACTGGGACAAATTATTGCTAGTGGCAAAGGTAAGATAATCGTTGATTACTACCCAACAGTCATTCAACAAGCTAGTCGAGTGATTTCTATTTTTAGTTTATTTGGATTATGCTTTGATTTCATTTATAAAAAAATAATGAAAAAGCGGGTATCTTTTTCAGGAAAAAAGTTATTATAATGATGTGTGTTAATTTTTTGGAAAGGTCACATTTATGGAACTAACATTTTTAAAGAAAAAGAACGTTAAAAAAATTGTTGTAACTATTTTGACAATTGCACTCTTTTTAGCAGTTAGCGTCTTGGTTTTGTATCAAGCACAAATCTTTCAAGGTAAGATCTGGTCATTTTTAGGAACGAGTGATGACCGTTTTCACAACATGCGGGTGGAAGGATTGTATCGATCTGTTTTGCGACATCAATTTTTTCCTTTCGTCAATATGTCATTTATGAACGGTTTTGGATACATAGTAGATATTTTCTATTCTGATTTTATTTTGTATCCAGCAGTATTCTTGCGTTTATTGGGATATTCAAGTGCCCAAGCCATGGTAGGTTTGAATATTTTCTTAACCTTTTTGACAATGGGAACTTCATTTCTTTGCTTTTATAAGATCAAAAAAGAATATTGGAGTAGTTTAGTTTTTAGTTTTGTCTATACGTTATCAACTTATCGAATGCACGATATTCTGTATCGACATGATTTAGGTGAAGTTGGTGCGTTTGTCTTTTTACCGATTGCACTTTTAGGGATTTATGAAATTTTCTATGGAAAACATAAAAATTGGCTCTATTTAACTTTTGGTATGACGGGAATCATTTATTCACATGCTATTTCACCCTTATTGGTCGCTATCTTAATCGTTATAGTAGCGTTATGCCAATTCAATGAATTGAAGAAGACACCTAAGAGATTAGTCTCATTGGGTTGGTCTGTTCTTTGTTCAATGTTACTGACAGCGGCATATTTTTTACCAATGTTGGAGCAGTTGCGGCATACTAAATTTGTCCTGTCACAGTCCAAGCCTAATTTAGTTGCGGCAGCTAATGACTTTTCTGATATGATTCATGCAAGTTTGAATAATATCTTTGATCAAGCTAATCCAGGGTTAATTTTGTTATTTGCAGCAATTGTTATTTTTATTTCAGTATCAAAGATCAAGAATCGCGCAGTTTTACATTTTTCTTTGATTGGAGCAGTAATGTTACTTTGCAGTACAAAACTGTTCCCATGGGAATTGTTTAGTAAAACGCCTTTGAGAATGATTCAATTTCCTTGGCGCTTTTACATGATTGCTTCAATTTTATTGGCGGTCTTTGTTGCTGATGATCCGTTGAATATTTTTCAAAAACGGACAATGAAAATTCTTCTGATGGTTTTTGTGACTTTAATGTCTATTTCGTCGGCCTATCGTTTAGTATCTGCCTCACCACTACAAAGAAATACTTATGCAGCTTACGATACGCAGTTGCCTTATAGTATTGGTGCAGGGCAAGAGTACTTACCCGTTGGAACCAACGTTAGTGAATTGCAACGAAGTTCGCATAAAGCCAAAGTTGTAGATGGGAAAGCAAGAATTTCTAATTTCAAGCAGTACGGTACGCGACTTAGCTTTAATTTCAAGCATGCTAAAAACGCCAAAATAGATTTGCCCATCATTGGCTATTACGGTTTCCAGAGTACCCAGTCAAAAGGAAAAGTTTCAGCGTTGAAGATGGATAAAGAGAATAATAATTTAGCTCAAGTGACGGTAAATGGAAAAGGTAAAGTAGTAGTTGACTATTTTGAAACAACGACTCAAAAGTTATCACGTCGTACCTCATTCATGTCATTAGTAATTATTCTAGCTGTACTATTCATCAATAAATTGAACCTGATAGATTTCAGTAAAATAGAAGGGCTCAAGAGTAATAAAGAAAGTTAATAAGTGCTCATTTGGGTAAAAAATAGGTCATAGTAATTACTATGACCTATTTTTTTATTCTTTCAAGTCATCAACATCAGTTAATGAAGCAAGATTATCTTGTTTAGTAACAGCATCTTTATCGATGCGAACTTTGAACCAGTTGACGAAACCGTGATCAAATTCAGCGACTTTGAATTTGAAATTACCAAGTGTAAATTCAAAATTCTTTTGAATATTAGGATATTTTTCAATAATATAGCCACCGACAGTGATGATATCGGAATCTTGGAATTCTGAAATATCGGTTCTGAAATAACGTTCAAAATCGTAAAGTGTTGTTTTACCAGAAACATTATAAGAACCGTCATCATTTTTAACGATGTATTCATCAGAAACATCATCAATTTCATCTTTAACTGTTCCGAACAATTCTTCGTAAATATCTTTATCAGTAACGATACCACTAGTCCCACCGTATTCGTCGACGACAATAACGATAGGAGTCTGTTTCTTGATCATTTTTGATAGGATATCTTGAATTGGCATAGTTTCAGGTACTGTGTTAACTGATCTTAAAATACGACTGATACCAACATCACCGTCAACTTGATTTTGACGGACGATATCGTAAGCATAGACATAACCGAGGACCTTATCCTTATCATTATCAGCAACAACTGGGAATCTTGAAAATCCTTGTTGAAGGTAATCTTTGATAACGTCTTTAACCTTATCAGTAATATCGACAACGTAAAGACTAGTCCGATCGACCATGATATCTTTAGCGACTTTATCGTTCAATTCAAAGGCACGTTGCATAAAGATAACATCATCTGGTTCCATATCTCCACCTTTAATGGATGACTTAGATAGTCTTAAAATTTCAGATTGAGAAAAGACTTCATTTTCCGAATCAGCTGGTTTCATACCCATTAAGCGAACGATTCCTGAAGCTGAAACGTTTAGTAACCAAACGAATGGATAAACTGCTAAGTGGAAAAATCTTAAGGGTGTAACGACTAACATGAGCATCGTCATTGGCATATCGATTGAAATGTTTTTTGGCACGATTTCTGTCAAAACAACTTCCAAATAAGTAAGTAAGAGCACACCAACAATCGAGCTGAGTGCATGTAAACCGCTACTGCCACCAGCAGAGATATGAGCTACGCCGAACACTTCTACTAGAAGATATTCAATTGTGCTTTCACCAATCCAACCTAAGATGATACCAGCGATACTAGTACCAACTTGAGTGGTTGATAAATACTCGTTGAGGTTGTTGACCATCATTAGAGCACGTTTGAGTTTTTTTATATTACCATCGCCCTTAGCGATTGCATCTTCCAGTTGACTTGACCTAGTTTGAACTAAGGCAAACTCAGCGGCAACGAAGAAGAAGGCAAAAATAAAGGTTACTAGGATGATAATAAAGTTAGTTGTGATTGTAGAACTTGACAATATATGATTTCCCCTTCTGTTCTTGTAAAGTGAATTATACACCAAAGAAAAACCGACAGTGTCGGCTAAGAGTAAATATTTTATTAATACACCTTTAGTATATCCATTTTTGTGGTTAAAATATAGCAAGGATGATTTTTAATTTGAACTACAGTTATTTTGTGGTTGAAAGTAGAAAATATTATTTTTATAATGAAGAGAATGAAACAACCTTGGGGGAATCCTTTTGACTAAAGTAAAAAGCAATAACTTATTAACTCCTGCACAAGCTGCTAAAAATTTAGGAATCAGTGTAGCCACATTGCGTAAGTATTCGTTGATCGTAGAAAAAACTACAGCCAACAGTCAATATTTTGAACGTAACAGTCAAAATAATCGTTTGTATACGCAAAAAAACATCGAAGATTTTAAGGAAATGGTGAAATTAAGTCATGGTCCTAAAATGACTTTGGAAACTTCTGCAGTCCAGATCTTCCCAGCTTCCGATGCTAAGATTAAAGAATCTAACGGGGACAACAAAAAAGTTGAAGAATTACAAGTGACTGTTGCTAAATTAGAATCTGAAAATAAAAAGCGTGAATTGACGATCAAAGAGTTACAAGAAGAACTCAACGATGCTCAAAAAGCTAAAGAACAATTACAAGTTGAACTTGATACTTTGAAACAACAAGCTCAAGAAAAAGTTCAAAGTGCTGATTCACATGAAGATGAAACTATTAAAGAACGTGTAAATGAAAAGGTAAGTGACGACAAAAAGGGTCACTGGTGGAACAAGTTTATGAACTAATCAGCCAATTAAGTCTATGATATCAACCTTTGTCGCAATCGGGTCGTACCAAAATGTTGTTTTTGGTGCGGCTTTTTTATGTATAATTAATCCTTGTGATAACAACTTAGGAGGATTAATTTTGAAATTAGCAATGATTGGGTTAGGCAAGATGGGAATCAATTTAACAGAAAATTTGATTCGCAATGGAAATGAAGTAGTGGCATTCGATTTGAACGACGCTGCCAGAAACGATGCTTCAACACTAGGTGCACACGTTGAAAAAACTTTGGAAGACGCGGTTAAAGAATTAAGTGCTCCTCGTATTGTGTGGGTAATGTTACCTGCAGGTAATCCAACAAATGAAACAATTGATAAACTTAGTGAGATTCTTGATCAGGATGATATTGTGATCGATGGGGGAAATTCATTCTTCGAAGATTCATTAAGACACAACAAAATTTTGACTGATAAGCAAATTAAATTCTTTGATGTCGGAACTTCTGGTGGAATGAGTGGTGCTAATCGTGACGGTAACTTCATGATTGGTGGCGACGATTCAGAAACTTTCGCTTATATCGAACCAATTTTTAAAGGAATCGCTCAAAAAGACGGTTATCTTTACACTGGAAAAGCAGGTAGTGGTCACTACTTGAAGATGGTTCACAACGGAATCGAATATGGGATGATGCAAGCCATCGCTGAAGGATTCGATGTTTTGACACACAGTCAATTCGACTACAATAACGAAGCTGTTGCCAAAGTTTGGGAACACGGTTCAGTTATTCGTGGTTGGTTGATGGAATTAACACAATCAGCATTTTCAAAAGATCCTAATTTAGACGAAATCAAAGGCGTAATGCATTCATCTGGTGAAGGTAAGTGGACACTAGATGAAGCCTTGAAGTTACAAGTTCCAACTCCAGTTATTGCTGCTTCACTAATGATGCGTTATCGTTCACTAGAGGATGATACCTTTACTGGAAAAGTCGTTGCTGCACTAAGAAATGAGTTCGGCGGTCATGATGTTGACAAAAAATAACCTGTTTGTTTAATGGTAGAATTATGCCATCCTTCATAGCAAAGCCGATTTTGGTTGGAGAATGTTGGCACAACTTTGATAAGTTATTTAGTTATTCTATTCAAAATAGAAATGATAATAGTAAAAGAAATAGGATCTTATTAGATTGTTGCAGTGTGAAATGCAGCTCTAGTGAGATCCTATTTTTAGATTGTAACCACTATCCTTCAAAAAAATGGCACTTACTTTGCTTGCCACAATCTTTGCACTATAATAAAACTCTATTAATTTCACGAGAGGTTCATTAATGAAAAGGATTAAAGTTTTTGGGTTGTTGCTGATGGGGGCTTTTGTTGGAAGTAATCTTCGATATTTAGAAAGTTTAATTTTTAAACCACAAGATGGTTTCCCATTAGGAACTCTAGTTGCTAATTTAAGTGGAGCACTAATTTTGCCATTTTTGATTCATTACTTGCAAGATCGATATCACCTTTCCGCTAATACTATTTTGACCTTGAGTACGGGATTATTAGGCTCGTATACGACTTTTTCAACTTCCACTGCTGATTCCTTTAGACTGTTTCAAAAAGGTCAATGGTGGCTACTTTTTGGGTATTTGACCGTTACAATGGTTGGAGGGTTTCTTGTAGCGTTACTAGGAAATTATTGGGCTGCAAGTCAAGCATTTAACGATTGGAGTAGGCGCAAATAAATTTTTTAGTTGTAGGATTTGGTGCGGCTGTCGGAGCTTTTGTCCGTAATGAATTCACTTTACTGCAAGCCAAAATTAAATTAGATTTTCCCATTATAACGTTACTGATTAACGTTTTAGGAGCGTTACTATTGGGAGTATTAACTGCACAAATTCATAGCGGTGTATTATTATTACTATTAGGTACCGGATTTTGTGGAGGTTTTACTACCTTTGGAACTTTCAATATGGAATTAAGTCAGCTTTTTTTTCAACGTCGTTTTATGGCGTGTTTTCTTTACTTTGTTTTGACTTATTTATTTGGTATCCTTGGTTTCATTATTGGTATTCGAATTTAGGAGAAATTTAAAATGAAAGAATCAGTTTGGAATGAAAGTTTTCGTCCAGGAATCTTTGCTTCAACAAAATTATATTTTCAAGATTTATTTGTCGGCGCAAAACGCATGAGTCGTAAGGACTTTTGGTGGGGCTTTGTAGGAATGTCGGTTGTCGCCTTTGTAATTATGGGTTTGTTAGGCTTTATCATAACTAAAATGCCCGTTGATGACTTTTACTGGAGCTCAATCGTTGGTGTCGCTTTTGCTATTACTTGGGGTTTTTATTTGATTTCCATTTTTACCGCCGCCATCCGAAGACTGCATGATCGAAAAATGCGCGGTTGGTGGGTACTTTTGCCAATCATTCCGTTCGTGGGTGAGATTGCTTTGATTGTCTTGTTGTGTTTACCACAGAGAGATTTTGGTAATCAGTGGAATAAAACTCTTTAAGAGGTGGAAAAATGTGTGGTCGATTTTTATTTCAGCCAGATCAAAATGAAGAGATCGGTCGAATTTTTAAATTAGCCTATGATGCCGGATATGACGTCAAAGTAGGTGAAGTTTTCCCAACTGATGAAACAGCTTTGATAGTAGCTGGTCCAAAACAAGTCAAAGTGGTTGGCATGAAGTGGGGCTTTCCAGGATTTAAGAAGGGTCAATCAATCATCAATGCTCGTAGTGAGACGGTTCAAGAGAAAAAGATGTTCGCAGATTCTTTTTTGAAACGCCGTTGTGTTTACCCGACGACTGGTTTCTTTGAATGGAATACGTCTAAGCAAAAATATAAGTTCAATTTCAGTAATGATCCGCAAACTTTGTTTATTGCCGGTTGTTACAACTATTTTGACAGTGTTCCGCAAAGTGTTTTGTTTACGACTCAACCAAATGAGTCGATGATTCAGATCCATGACCGCATGCCACTGATTTTACAAAAAAATCAAATTAACGCTTGGATTTATGATAATCAATTCGCCAGTAATTTCATCAACGCTGAGATGCCACAATTAGTTTCCGAAGAACAGAGGTAATAATGAATAATAAAATCCAAAAATTTAGTAACAGCCAGAAATTTTTCCAGTGTCCAATTTGTGGAAAAAATTTGAAATTAGTTGATAACAGTTTAAAGTGTGCAGAAAATCATTGTTTCGACATTTCCAAAAAGGGATTTGTCGATTTTATTTTGAATGCTAAAATTCAAAAGAATTATGATTTGGCCTCGTTTGAAAATCGCCATTTGATTTTGGAACACGGCATGTATGATCACATTGCAAATAAACTGGTGGATTTAGTGAACCATTATCAGTTGAAAAATTTGTTAGATGTCGGTTGCGGTGAAGGTTATTACGCAAAGAAATTAAGCGAAGTAGCGGAAAATGTTTTAGCCTTTGATATTTCAAAAGACTCGATTCAATTAGCGGCTAAGGGGCCAAATACGCCAGTCGAGTGGTTCGTTGGAGACTTAGCCCATTTACCAATTCAAAAACAAGTTATTTCGGGAATTATTGATGTTTTTTCACCAGCTAATTACGAAGAATTCAATCGAATCTTGCAACCAAATGGTTATGTTTTGAAGGTAATTCCAAATCAGTATCACGTTAAGGAATTGCGCGAAGTTGCTAAAGATCAATTGAAACAAGCCGAGTATTCAAATAAAAAAGTTCTCGATTATTTTGAAGAACATTATCAATTAGTCGATCAAATTGACGCTACTAAAACTTATCAAGTGTCAAAAATAGAGCGTGACGCTTTTGTCAATATGACACCGTTATTGTTCAATGTTGATAAGAGTAAAATTGATTGGACGAAGGTCAATGAAATTACGGTTGGATCAACGATCCTAGTTGGTCAACATAAATAAAAAAGCAATCTCTTTGAGATTGCTTTTTTAAATGGTGTCTTGAGCTAACCAAGTGATTTCACCGCTATAAGTACCGGTTTGATTGACACCGTCGTTATAGAGTAAGATGCCCTCGTTATTGGACCAATCGTCCGAGATGGTATCGTTATAGTCGGACGTATCGTTGTGATCAGCGATGCTGACGTAACCACTATTTAAATCGTTTTTAGTGCTGTTATAGTATATGAAACCATTGAAGGAGTCATCGTCACTATTTTCTAAAATTGAAGCTTTGGCAAACAAGTGCCAAACGGTATTATTACTTTTAACGTGTAGATTTAAATTGTTTTGTCGCTTTAATGTATCAGAACTGCCCAGCGCTTGGATAGTTCCAAAACTCAGTGAGTCAGCACTAATTTCAATTGATTTATTAGGAATAACATTGACCGTAAAGGTAGCTGTATTTGAAGTAATGCCGTCTTGATCAGTTGCGGTTATGGTAATTTTTTGAGTCGAATTGAGTGTGAAAATGTTCCAGAATTCTGTATCGTTATTGATCAAATCGTTTTTGATGTCAAAATCATTACTCAAACTAGCACTACCATCAGAGGTTTTGGCGGCCGTATACTCCTTACCATTGACGGTAATGGTATAAAAGATGGAACCGTCTGGACTAGCTAGGAAGTCGTCACCATTGTCATACTTCAGGATGGTCGAAAGTGTGAGGCCTCCATCGCCTTGGTACGGTAAATCGATTGTTTTCGACTCAGGGGTCAATTGCAATTTATGAGTTTTCTTGTAACGAATTATAAATTCAGGAGTACTTGCTTCAGAAATTTCGTTTTGACCTGTAAAAGTTGAAGCAACCGGTTTGACTGTGACATCTTTGGCGGTATCGTTGACTGAGTTGCCATTGATTGTGAAAGTGACATGGGTCGGCAAACCACTATCCGCATCACCTAACAAGCCTGTCCCAGCACTGTCGAGCGTTGGAATCGTAATGGTGGTGCCACTTAGGTCACTGGCAGAAATATTTTCAGTTTTAACAGTTTTACCATTACTATCTTTATAAGTGATAGTACCGATATTGTTGTCACTGTCGGTCTTAACTGCAAAATTGTTAGGAAGATTCAAAATCGGATTAACTTTTTTCCAAGTATCACGGCCAGAATCATAATCTAAATCGTAATTGATACTCAGGTCGTCGTCGGCTCCAATAGTCTTTAAGGCAGTTGAAGAATCTTTGTCGATCGTGCGGTCATTTAAAGTGTGATCGACAATATTAGAAGCTGTTTCGATATAAAGCATGGCTGGAATCGATTCAAAAGCAACCATTTTATCGGCTACATCATCACTAGTACTGTTGGCACCGGTGAAGCCCCAGAGAATTTTATCCGTATCACCAAAGATTTTCTTGTAATCAACTTTGACAGAATTATCAACTCTAACAAAGTCATTGCTGGAGCCGTAATTGTAATTAGTTGTATTGTCATTAGGATTGATATCATTGAATGAATAACTTAAAGTAGCAGTACCGTCATCATTTGGTTCCCAGTGAATTGTTAGATGATGCCAATAAATAGCGCGGTTACTTGAGTCAACGTCATCAACCAAGTTAGCCGACTGGGAAGCTTTTGTGTGGATCATTGAAAAGGCAGAACCGAAAGTGCTGAGTCCAGTTGAGAGTTTTTGATAACTGTCGGACATACCGGGGTAAGTTACTGCAATATGTCCATAGCCACCACCCATACCAAAACGGGCATCGTCTTTGTCAGGATAATCGATAGGGATGACTAGATTAGTATTAGTTGTATCAAAATTATTTAGTGAATAATCCTTGTTTGTAGTTACACCAAGATTGGAAGTATACTTAGAACCAATTTGCTTTGAAAGAATACCTTCCTTACTTGTATTATCTAGTTCAGTATCGAACTCTAACGCTAAACTATTTTGAATTGCTGTGCTGGCAATACTTTGGGCCGTATAGGTTTTGGGATACGTGTAAGTTTTAATGAGTTCCGCAAAGTCAATCGTGTCACGTTGCAAGGTTCCGTAATCAGTACCATAGACACCTAAGCCTTCAAAACCAGCACCCATGGCATTGATTCCATTGGAATCATTTTGAAGAACAAAGGCCATACCTTCGCCATTGGTCAACTGGTCACTGCCAGAACCATCACCAAAATATAACCAAGCAGAGATGGTCTGATCCTCATCAACTTTTAAATAGTTCTTGGCGGATTCCTTTGACCAATATGCACCAACTGAATTAGCGCCACTGGCAAGGTCCATGATTTGATTGTTGCCACTGACAGTCGTGGCAGAGTTAGTTTTGAATTTTGCATTGGTACTAGTTCCATGCTCGAAATATTGTGTAATGTCAAGGCCGTTAGGAACAGAAGCGATGGCATCACTTTTAGTCATTGCGGCAGAAACACGATTGATTTTTAAATTTAGAATTATGAGAGTTATAGATAGAATGAATACGATTAAAGTAATTTCTCTAGGTTTATGTTTCATGATAGTATCCCTCAATATATATCAATTATTTATATAATAATAAACCCAAATAAATAAAATATAGATTCAAAAATAATAAAAAAACTTATCCAAAAGTAAACTAGAAATTAACTAAAAAAGAAATACAGACAAAAGCGAACGTATGTTTTAAAATGTTAATAGTATTCTAAAAAGGAGAAAAAAATGCCGACAAAGATTGGGATTCGTCAATTAGTAGAGTTTGTTCTGCGTAGTGGCGACTTGAATGAAACTAAGAATAGTCAAAACACTGCTGCTAATGGTGCGCGAATCCATCGTCGTCTCCAAAAACAGCGTACTAAGAACAAGGATTATGAGAGTGAAGTTTATCTAAAAACTGAAGTGAAGATGAACGATACGAGTTATCTCATTTCTGGTCGAGCCGATGGGATTAGAATAACTGACAAAATTGCTCTAATTGAGGAAATCAAAACCTCTGACCAACCGTTTGAAGAATTGAGCGATAACACCTTGGAATTGTACTGGGGACAAGTCAAAGTTTACGGTTATTTGTTATTAAAAGACTATCCAAATTTTGATACCGTAACGTTACAATTAACGTATTTTCAAGTCAGCAATGAAGAAGTTACGACTGATAAACACGAATACAGCCGCGAACAATTAAATGATTTTTTTGAAAAATTAATAGAGGAATATGAATATTGGCTATCACTCAGAGCTAAGTTACGCAAAACTCGCAATGAGTCAATTGTTGCGCTGCAATTTCCGTTTCCTAATTTCCGCAAAGGTCAAAGGGAACTAGCTGCAGCCGTTTATAAAACGATTTATTATCAAAAACGACTCTTTGTCGAAGCACCGACTGGGACGGGGAAGACGATTTCAACTCTTTTTCCAGCTATTAAGTCGATGGGAGAGGAAAAAATTCAGCGCCTGTTTTATTTAACTGCTAAGCAAAGCACTCGTCACGTGGCTGAAGAGGCGATTGCTTTGATGTCGACTAAAGGTTTGAAATTAAAGAGCATAACTCTGACGGCTAAAGATAAGATTCGCTTTCCCGAACAAGATGTTCCTCCAGAAAAAGATCCTTATATGATCGGCTACTATGACCGCTTGAAGCCGGCTTTAGCGGATGTTTTGGAAAATGAGGATGCGATTACTCGGGCAGTGGTCGAAAAATATGCTAAAAAGCACATGGTTGATCCATTTGAGTTTTCGCTCGATCTATCATTGTTTTGCGATGTGATTATTTGTGATTACAATTATTTATTCGATCCACTAGTTTACCTACAACGCTTTTTTGTTGAAAAGGACACCGATAACTTTTTTTTAATCGATGAAGCTCACAACTTAGTTAGCCGTTCGCGAGCCATGTATTCAGCGCAAATCAGTGATTTTAAAATTAAGCAGTTGTTGAAAGTGGCCAAAGATATTCCCACCCAGTTGAGCGCAGATTTTCAGAAACAGATTAAAAAAGTTCGCCGGGTTTTCAATCAAATGAAAAAGGTCCTAAAAGAAGACGATAAGGTAGAGAGTATTACCTCTGATTCGCCGAATGAGTTGATAAATGTTCTCGGGAAATTCGACGATTTCATGACTGATTGGATGCAAGATCAACAACCATCGGACTTTTTGGAGCAAGCGAAAGATTTCTTTTTTGATTGTTTGACCTTTGTTAAAATTGGGATGCTTTACGACGACACTTATAAGACGAGAATCGTAATCGATGATAAAAATTTAGTCGTCAAAGAGCTGTGCCTAGATCCGAGCCATTTTCTCAACGAGTCGATGAATCTAGGCTTAGGAGCAGTTTTATTTTCTGCCACAATGTCACCGATGGATTATTATCAAAATGTTTTGGGTGGAATTGATAATAGCCTAGCATATCAATTGCCATCACCCTTTCCAGTAAACAATCAAGCAATTTTTATCACGCAATACATTCAAACTACTTATCGACAACGAGAGTTTAATCAAGATAAAATTGTTACCAGTTTAAAATCTCTGATTGATGGTAAAAAGGGTAATTACTTATTCTTTTTCCCGTCTTATGGATATTTAAAGCAGATCAAAACAGCTTTCGAAGAAACTTATCCACAAGTGGAAACAATTACTCAAGAAGTAGCTATGGATGCGAATGCCCGACAAGATTTCTTGGCTGAATTTAAAGAAGATCCCACGCAAACTTTAGTTGGCTTTGGCGTGTTGGGTGGAATTTTCTCAGAAGGAATTGATTTACGTGGCAACCGCTTGATCGGTGTAGCTATCGTCAGCGTCGGTCTACCAGGTTTGAGTGCCGAGAATAACTTGATCCGCGACTATTATGATGAAAAGAATCATCGTGGTTTTGAATATGCTTATCAAATGCCGGGGATGAATAACGTTCTACAGGCGGCAGGAAGATTGATTCGTGGTAGTCATGATGCTGGAATTATTTTGTTATTAGACCAGCGTTTTGCCAGTCTTCGTTATACCAAACTTTTTCCTCAACATTGGCAAAATTATCAACGAATCAATTCGATTAAACAATTAACAACTTCAGTGGATAATTTTTGGAAGGAACGCAATGAAAACTAAATTAACTAAAGATTTGGAAAGTACCCTCTATCAATATTGCTTAGAACAAGGATCATACGTAGTGGAAGAAGTTTCAATGCCTGATAAAAAGGGAATCGTCGATACTTTGAGCTATCAACAATTAGCAGATAAAACGATTGAATGGCGCTGTTACGAATTAAAGGTTACCAAAGCAGATTTTCATTCGAAGGCCAAATTGTCGTTTATCGGCAATTATAATTACTTTGTTTTAACTAAAAAACTTTATGAGGAAGTTCAAGATGAAATTCCTAGTCACATTGGCGTCCTAATTTACCGTGCATTTGATAAACAAGCTGTTGAGGTCAGTCCTCAAACATTACGTGCACCTGGTTTTCTGACAGTCGCTAAAAAAGCTCAATATCAGGAATTACAAGTCGATGAAGATCAGTTGACAGCTCATTTTGTAGCGTCACTATTTCGAGAAGTTGATAAAGCCAAACGGGTAGAAAAAGGGTTACAACTGTATTCGGATGATCAATTGTTTAAAGAATTGCAGAAGCGTCAAAAGGCTGGTTATGACGTCTATACGCCTGATCACAACTTGTATGATAGATTTGTCGATGAATTAAAAGACGATGCTATAACGGCGTTACAAGAAGAATTAGATGCTAGAAACGAAGAGTATCAATTGTTGAAATTACAACTCCAACAAGAACAGCAACCGAATTTGGAGGATAAATTATGATTTATTATCCATATTTTCGCGGTCGAATGTATGATTTACTGGCTTTGAAAGAATTAGTAGAAAATAACCTTTTAGGGCCTAATATTGTCCCACTGATTGAACCGGTTCGTGATTCAAAAGAGTTACAGACGACGGTACAAACATTCATCGACTACCAACAACCATTTAGCGTGATTGCTAATCCGCAAGTTAGTGTATATGGCTTGAATGATACGAAGCTTTATCCGCTGCCTGAGGTGGAAAATGTTGAATTTTACACTCGTAGTGCAATTTTGAGTGCGGATTTTAGTAGTGATTTTTTGCAGACGAGTGGTCGACAGAAATCTTTGTTGATCGCCCAAAATTATCAACTGTTGAAAGCTTATCAGCACTCGCAAATTTTAAAATCTGTGGATAAGATTCTTATTCCTGATGTTGCTAGAATTCACAAGTTGGCCGGGGAAAAGGCCGCATTGTTGGCTGATCCGTTGACTTTTGTCAAACACGTGGAAGATTATTCAATGTTAACTGATGAATTTTTTGAACCAGCTAATTGGTATCAGATGATTGACTTTGATGGCTTTAGTGATTATTCAATGGTTGGGCACGTTTATTTTGATAAAGGGATGCCAAGTCGGGCGATTGCTCTGCATTTGATTTATGCGACTCAAGATGGTAGTTTGCGGATTCATCATTTCGTTTCAGACAGTAACGAAAGTATGCGTGGGCAAAAAAATAAGTTTTTTGAAGCTTTGGATAAGTTGATTCCTTGGGTTAAGGAGAATATTTCTGGTTTGAATATGACTTGGGGATTGGAAAGATTGTTGGAGTTTGGTTCAGGGGATAAGTTTCCTGGATTGGGTGTTGTTAAGAAATTGTCGATTATGCATCATTTGGAATTGATGGGGCGGCTGTTGGAGTAAGTTTGCAAAGCTCTGAAGAAATATAGTTTTATTCAGAAAACAAAAAAGCATCTATTTTTGTATGCGGAACTTTTGAGAGGCGCTTACTTGAATAGATGCTGTTTTTATTTTTAATAACCATGGTTCTAGGCGATATAGTCAAAACGCGTTCCAGCCAACAGGAGTCAACATATAGCTACGCTTCCCAAATCATCCGCAAAATGCGCGGATAATTCGTGAAGCTAGGCTATCTGCTGACTCCTAACCGTTCGCTTCCACGCTCTACCACCACAACTTAACTAATGCTTGTGTCCCATCATTTCCTAATCCGTTGTCATCAACTAATGTTTCATATAACTTCTTTGCTTCTTTAGTAGCTGGTAAATCTAATCCCATCTTCTCACTTTCATCTAAGGCAATTCTGAGATCTTTTAGAAAATGTTTGGAATAAAATCCGGGTTGAAAGTCGTTTTTGAGGATTCTTGGACCGTAGTTCTCTAAACTCCAGTTGTCGGCGCCACCGCCTTCAAGAGTGTGCAAAACTGCTGGTAGATCTAGTCCAGCTGCTTTGGCATAAACGAACATTTCTGACATTCCGGTCATCGTTCCGGCTATCATAATTTGATTGGCCATTTTGGCGTGTTGGCCGCTGCCATAAGGTCCAAAGTAATGATTTGTTTTGCCAATTATTTTGAAAATTGGTTGTAGGGTCTCAAAAGCTTCTTTTGATCCACCGACCATAATTGTTAATTGACCATTTCTAGCACCTACATCTCCGCCGGAAACTGGAGCATCGAGTGTTTGAACGCCAATTTTTTCAGCAGCTGTACCAATTTTTTTCGCTAAAGTTGGTGTACTAGTTGTCATATCGACGATAATTTTATTTTTAGTTAATCCAGCAAAGATTCCGTTATCTTTGAAGTAGACGTCCTCGACATCTTTTGGAAAACCGACCATCGTGAAAATAATATCTGAATTTTCTGTAACTGTCTTCGGGTCACTATACCATTTTGCACCTTTAGCAATTAATGGTTCGGCTTTGGATTTAGTTCTTGTATAGATATTTACTGAGTAATCGGGTAGAAGATTGTTGATGATTCCGCTACCCATAACGCCTGTACCAATGAAACCAATTTTTTGCATAATAAGTCCTCCAATCACAAATTAATTATATTATACGAAAAATCTTGTCAGTAATGATATGCTTAATCTATTTATTAACAAGCTTTGTTTGCTATAATTCATTTGATATGAATTTATTTAAGAAGAGGGAGGGGAGATTTTGAACTTTATTAAAAACTACTACAAAAGCATTTTTGCCGCATTGTTTTATGGAATTACTTCAGCTCTAGGAATCCAGTTGCTATTACAACCAGCAAAACTTTATACAGCAGGGGTGACAGGTGCCGCCCAGTTGATTGTTAACTTGCTAAATGAATTTGCACATACAAGTACGCCAGTTTATTTTTGGTACGCACTTTTAAATTTGCCACTAGTTATTTTGGCTTGGTTCAAACTAGGTAAAAAGTTTACAATTCTTTCACTAATTTCAATTGTTTCAGCATCACTGTTCATTTCAATCATACCGTTACATCCAATCACTAATGATCCACTATTATCATCCGTATTCGGTGGAATCCTTTCAGGAGCGGGAATTGGACTTTGTTTCCGTTATGGATTTTCTACTGGAGGAACCGATATTATAGCTTTGATCGTACAACGGAGCACCGGTCGGACAGTTGGACAAGTCAGTTTTGCAGTTAATGCTGTGATTATCACCATTGCCGGCTTTGTTTTCGGTTGGGAATTAGCACTTTATACAATTATTTCTATTTATATTACAAATATGGTAATTGATAAAATGTATATTCAACAACAGAAGATTACAGTTACCGTTTATACGCACAAAATTGATGAGATCTCACAAGAATTATTGAAATCACTCAATCGTGGTTTGACGCTGGATTATCATTTGAAAGGTGCCTATTCTGGAGAAGAAATCGGCTCCATAACGATGGTCTTGACGAAGTATCAGTTATTCTTCGCTAAGAAGATTATTTTAAAGGTTGACCCATTAGCCTTTATTAACATTCAACCAACAATGTCGATTGCCGGTAAATTTAACGACAATTAGAATCAAAAACGAAAAAAATATTAACCATTTGTTGAACGGTTTAATTCTCCTAAAAATACTATAATAAAACTAGTGATTAATGAGGAGATTAAACAATGAAGACGATTATTTATACTCATCCGAATGCGGGAAGTTTTAACCATGAAATCTTAAATCGCTTATCGAATTACTTTTCACGTAATGATGAAGAATTCCAAGTAATTGATCTGTACGCTGAAAAGTTTAATCCGGTATTGTCAGAAGATGATTTAGAGATTTATTCACAAGGAAAATCTACCGATTCTATGGTTAAAATGTACCAACGAAGAATCAAGAATTCTAACGAATTAATCTTTATTTTCCCAATTTGGTGGCATAATTTACCTGCTATGTTGAAAGGATTTCTCGACAAAGTAATGTTGAGTGGCTTTGCCTATGATGAGAGTTCAGGTTGGCAAGGACTATTGACCAATATCAAGAAAGTGACCGTTATAACGACATCAACTATTACCAAGGACTACTTAGTAAAAGAATGTGGCGATCCAATTCAGGGAGTCTTTATCAACCGTACTTTAGCTGATATGGGTTTAGATGCTAAACATAGTAATTGGATTCATTTTGGACAGGTTAATACGACGACTGATGAAAAACGTAATGAATTTTTAGATAATGTTGTGAAATTATATAAAAAAGCAAATTCCTAATTGGGATTTGCTTTTTTTAGCCAAAAGTTAAGTCTAAATAAAAAAATATGTAGATATTCATTGAAATAAGTTTAAGATATAATGTAATTATATTGAGGGATATAAATGAGGACGATTTATAAATGCAAAAGAAATTTAATTTTTTAGGATTGTTACAATTTATTTTTATGATAGCCGCGGCTTTTGTAGTCGGGTTTATTTTGAATTTTGCTCAAACTAATGACTTGATTTTTACTAAGCAAATTGTTTTTCAAACAAATGTAAACACTTACATATTAACTGTTATAATTTTATTCTTAATTTATTTAGGTTTGTATGGATTGTTTAATCGCTTCTTTGTTTCTTCAGCAATCTACTTCGTTTTCTTTGCCATCTATGCAATAGCGGATTATTTAAAAGTCAAGTACCGCTCCGAACCAATTTTACCCAGTGATTTGAGCATGTTAAAGAATATCAAAGGCTTACTGTCAATGGTGACACCAAAAATCATCACAATTGTTGTAATATTTTTGATAATTTTGATAGTTATTTTTGGTCTTTTGGAAAAATTTGTTGGGAAAAAAATGCTGCACTTCAATCACATAACTCGATTGATTTTCATTGCTTTAGCAGCTCTAAGCATTGGTAGTTTCTACACTGCAAGTGATGACAACTCAATGACCTATAAAGTGCTCGCCAAAGCAGGCTATACGAATTATGCTTCAAATATCAATCAATCAGCCAATAGCAACGGTCCAATGTTGACCTTTTTGGGTAATATGTACGTTGACGTGATGGACAAGCCAGATGGCTACAGTAAAGAAAAGATGGCCAGTATCGTTAAGAAATATAAAAAAACGGCCAAACAAATTAACCGTAAGCGTTCCAATAATGATTTAAGTAAACAGACCTTAATTTTTGTTTTAAGTGAAAGTTTTTCTGATCCTAGTCGAGTACCTAATATTAAATTGAATCAAGATCCAATTCCTAATATCCGTAACATCAAGCAGAACACCACTTCCGGTTTGATGATGAGTTCTGGATACGGTGGCGGGACAGCCAATATGGAATATATGACTTTAACCGGTCTAGCGTTAAATCAATTTTCCGACTCATTGCAGTCGCCTTACACACAAGTTGTGAATAAGCAGGAAGATCCAATTAATATTGCTAACAGCTTCAAGACAAGTTCCGCTATTCATCCGTTCCATGGTAATTTCTATAATCGTAATTCTGTTTATGAAAAATTTGGAATTAAAACGTTTAAAAACATTGATACGACAGGTTCTTTAAAATTGAAATATACAGATGTCTTGCCACAGATGGAGTATGTTAGTGACCAGTCAGCGTATAAAGATACTTTGGAACAAATTAATTCCGTTAATGGTGGCCAATTTATCAATCTAGTCACGATGCAAAACCACATGCCATACACTAACAATTATACGAATAATCCATATAAAGTTAGTGGCAGTGGTGTCAGCGATAGTTCTCGTTCACAAGTGGAAAACTTCTCGCAAAGTTTGAATTATACAGACAGTTCCACTAAGGAATTTTTGGAAGAGTTGGATAAACTTAATAAGCCTGTCACGGTCGTTTGGTATGGTGACCATTTACCAGGTATTTATGACGGTAATGATATTTATAAATACAACGTCCAAGAACATCAGACAGATTACTTTATTTATAGTAATAAGTACGCCCGTGAACATGGTGATGGTACGACTAAGTTAAATGCTAATACTAAGGTTACAGATCCCAATGGCTTTATCCCCTTGGCATTGAAGCAGATGGATCAAAAAGTCACTCCTTACTATGCCTTATTGACTAAGGTTCAAGAAAAAGTTCCGGCTATGGCTAAAAATATTGATGAAGGTACTAACAATTTATACGTTAATGAAAATAGTAAATCAGTTGATAAATTAACTAAGCAGCAACAGAAAATTGTTGACGACTACAAATTAGTTCAATATGACTTGACTGCTGGTAAGGGTTATAGTAAAGCTACTATTAATAAGTAAAAAAAGTCGATCAAATTTATTGGTCGGCTTTTTTGCTATAATAAAAATAATTATTGTAACTTTCTTTACAAAGGGTAATGATTATGCGGAAAAAATTTAAATTCAGTTATTTATTTCAATTAATTTTCATCGTTATATCGGCGTTTCTTGTCGGTTACTTATTAAATTATGCCCAAAATGGGTCGTTTGCTTACAGTGCTAAAACAGTGTTTGAAACTAATTTTCCTATCTACTTTATAACAAGCTTAATACTATTGGTCCTCTACCTAGGCTTGTACGGACTGCTTAATCGATTCTTTTATTCTACAGCCATCTTTTACATTTTCTTTGCTATTTATGGAATTGCTGATCGACTTAAAGTAATGTATCGATCCGAACCAATTTTACCCAGTGATTTAATGTTTCTTAGCAATGCCAAAGAACTTTTGACGATGGTTCAAAAGAAGTTATTGATCATCTCCGTTATAACGATAATCGTTGTGGTATCGTTATGTATAGTTTTAGAAAAACTATTGGGCAAACATTTGTTGCGTTTCAATCCCATCACCCGAATTATTTTGGTCTGCCTAGCGGCTTTGTCATTGGGAAGTTTTTACACTGCCAATCGTCAAGGTTCATTGACTAATCAAGTGTTAACTAAAGCGGGCTACTCACATTTTGATGCTAATATCAATTGGTCAGCCAACAGTAATGGTCCACTAGTAACTTTTTTAGCGAATATGCACATTGATGTAATGGAAAAACCAGTTGATTATAATCGACAAACCATGGATCGCCTAGTTAAGAAATACCAAAAAGTTGCCCAAAGAATTAATCAAAATCGTCCCAACAATAATTTATCCAAGCAGACCTTAGTTTTTGTTTTAAGTGAAAGTTTCTCCGATCCCAGTCGAGTTCCAAATATTAAGCTGAATCAAGAAGTAGCTCCAAATATCAAACAAATAAAGAAGACTAATACTTCAGGATTGATGTTGAGTTCAGGTTACGGTGGGGGAACTGCTAATATGGAATATATGACTTTTACCGGTTTAGCCTACAATCAATTTGCTAAGTCGCTCAATTCACCATATACCCAATTAGTAATTAAACAAGATCACCCAATCAATATTGCTAATAGCTTTAAAACCACTAGTGCAATTCATCCGTATTATGGAAATTTCTATGATCGCGACTCAGTTTATAAGAAGTTTGGCATTCAAAGTTTCCGCAATATCAATTCAACCGGCAAAGAGGGCTTGAAGTATACAGCCACTGCCGACGGTGGTCAGTATGTTAGTGATGAATCTTCATATAACGATGCTCTGTGGCAAATCGACCAAACAAAGGGTGGACAATTTATCAATCTAGTCACGATGCAAAACCACATGCCGTATACGACGCAATATTCTGACAACCAATTTAAGGCCACTGGCAAAGGAGCAGGAAAAAACCTCCAACAAGTAGCTAATTTTTCCAAAGGTCTTAATATCACCGATACTGCAACGAAAGCCTTCTTAGACAAAATTGATAAGATGAAGAAACCGATCACAGTTGTTTGGTACGGTGACCATTTGCCAGGTATCTATGACGGCAATAGCATGACCAAGTACAACGTTGCTCAACATGAGACTGATTACTTCATCTATAGCAATAAGTACGCTCGCCAACACAATTACGGAACAAAGAAATTGACCGATTCGACCCAAGTAGTCGATCCCAACGGCTTTATCCCTTTGGCACTGAAACAAATGAAACAAAAAGTAACTCCTTACTATGCTTTACTGACGAAAGTTCAAGAAGATTTACCAGCAATGGCGAAAAATAGCGTTGGAACTAGCGAGAATTTGTATGTTGATGATCATGGAGTACAAGTAAAATCAAAAGATCTAACCGACAAACAAAAGCAGCTATTACACGATTATCAGTTGATCCAGTACGATTTAACAGCCGGAAAGAATTATTCTAAGAGTAAGATTAATTCTAGAAGATAAATTATAGAGGTAGTTCTTTTGGGGGATGGTTGTCGGATGCCATCTTCCACAACAGCTCTGGAAAATTCACAGCTGAATTTCACGTTTTTGCAGTCGTTTATGTGTACTTTGAAGTGGATAAGATTCTATTCGGTATAAACATAAAATTGATTTATAGTCTGGATACGCTAAAATTATTTTTTAATTAGTGAAATTTCATAAAATAATAGAAGACATTACTAGAGGTATAGAAAGTTACAGCAAACTAGTGATGTCTTCTTTTTTGCGTTATTCACATCTCAATTCTAAATAGGGGAAAACAATACAACTATAAAATATCAAGCATTACATATGAATAGAATTAGAGTCCCTAAATGAATGGAAAGCAAATAAACCATAGATCCGTTATTCAGTCCGGAATAGCAAAGCCGATTTGGCTCAGTGGTGAAATTTGACTTGGCGCTTTAGCGCCTAGCCAAAGGTCGAGCTTGGAGACTTTTTCCGGTCTTGAAAAAGGCTTCAAGTCGGCCCACCACGTTCCAGCCAAAATCGGCTTTGCTATGGAGGACGGCATACTTCCCCCCACCAAAGAAAAATAAAAACTTTCGTCTTGGAAACACTTTCATTCAGAGATACCCCAAAATCAGGAGTACACTTAGGATATTCACTAACAAAAAATGGGGATGTAAATAAGTTTTGAATTTAAAAAATTTCTTTTATATATTGATACCAACGTTCTTATTCAGTTCGATGGAGATTGCCTTGAAGATTGCTGGTAATCAATTCAATCCGATTGAATTGAACTTTATCAGATTCTTGATTGGTGGTTTGGCCTTGTTGCCATTCACAATAATGTATTTGAGAAAGCACGAAATCAAATTAAGCAAGTCTGACATCGGCCGAATCGCACTAACAGGATTCGTCATCGTCGTCTTGAGTATGACATTGTATCAAATCTCAATTGGTATGGCTAAAGCTTCAGTTATCGCTATCATGTTGAGTGCCAATCCAATTTTTGGTTTGATCATTGGTTTCGTATTTTTAAGGGAAAAATTATCCAGAACTAACGTTTTAGCATTGGTTTTGACGCTTCTAGGCTTGTTAATTATTATTAATCCATTCCATCTAACCGGTGCAATGGGAATTATCCTAGGTTTGTTATCATCAATTATTTTTGGAATTTACGGCGTCATGTCACGAGTAAATGGAAATAAAATTGGCTTGAACGGTCTGTCAATGACTTGTTTAGCCTTCTTATTCGGTTCAGCTGAATTAGGAGTATTGATGGCCTTGAGTCATTTGCCAATTGCCCAAAATATTCCAAGTAACTTTTCACAATTTGTTAATATTCCATATTTCCAAGGAATCAGCCTTCAAACCTTACCATTGATTCTTTATATTTCAGTCTTAGTTACTGGTGTGGCATTTGGTTTGTACTTCGTTTCAATGGAAAAAGTCGGAATCTTACAAGCTTCATTGATTTTCTTAGTTAAACCAGCATTGGCTCCAGTTTTATCACTTTTGATTTTAGGTGAAGCAATGCAAGTTAATACTATTATTGGAATTGTCGTTATTCTTCTAGGTTCATTAGTTACACTCATGGGCGAAAAAATTGCTTACAGCGTTATGGCAATCTTCAGAAAGAACAATCCTGAAGCACACCAAGATGTCGATGAATTAGCTAAAGTTAAAGAAGAATTAGAAAATGGAGAACGAGCAACTGAAGAAGTTGTTCGTCAAAAATTGGCAGAAAAACGTCAAAGAGAACTACCATCAGAGGATTAGTAGTATGCCGTCCTCCGCAACAAACTCGATTTTGGCTGGAACGTACTGGGCACTATTTTGAGCTTTTGCAGAGTGCGCAAAATCTCAAAACTAGGCCTTTCACTAAACGTTAAAGCGTTAAGAGAAATTTCAGTACTGAGCCAAATCAAGTTTGTTGCTCCGGACTAAATAGTGGTTCTATGTTTTAGTTCTTTCTAATGTTTTAGGAATAATCATTCTATTCGAAGTTTTCTTATGATGATTTAAAAATTAATAAATAGCAGCATCTATTTCTTAATAGTACGTGATAGACTCTTAGGCAGTCTGCGTATGTTAAGAATAGATGCTGTTTTTTTGCTTTGGAGTTAAACAGGATACACAAAATAACCTGTTATCTAATCTGGAGTAACAGCTCTGTGAAAACGGCATCTTACCCCACTATTTTGAACTATAATGGGGTAATTTTTGTCTAATTGAGCTATTATAAAGGTAACGTTTTCAGAATAATAGTGAGGTGATCATATGACTGATTTAATTAAAATTGGTAAAACTAATGTGACCAGCCAGAAGATTGGTCTAGGAACTAATAAGGTTGGTGGACACAATATTTTTCCTAACTTGAAAGATGAAGATGGCTACGCTGTGGTTAAAGAGGCCATTGATAACGGAATGACGACTCTAGATACAGCTTACATGTATGGTTTAGGTCGTTCAGAAGAAATCATCGGTGATGTAATTCAAAATTATGATCGCAAAAACTTAGTTATCGCAACTAAAGCGGCTCAAGTGCCTGGAAATGAAAAGGTGATCGACAATAGTCCAGAGTTTTTGAAAAAGGCAGTTGATGATGCTTTGAAACGCTTGAAGACAGATTATATCGATATCTTTTATATTCATTTTCCGGATGAAAAGACGCCTAAGAATGAGGCAGTTAAGGCTTTAGATGAATTGAAGCAAGCTGGTAAGATTCGGGCTATTGGTGTATCTAATTTTTCACTTGATCAGATCAAAGAAGCGAATAAAGACGGTTTAGTGGATATTGTTGAGGACAATTATAGTTTGTTGCATCGGGATGCGGAAAAAGAATTGTTCCCTTATTTACGGAAAAATCAAATTTCCTTCGTACCTTACTTCCCGCTGGCATCAGGTTTGTTAACGGGAAAGTACGAAATGGCTGATGCCAAGAAATTTAGTCAATACAGCCACGGACAGTTCTGCGATATTATGAGTTCGATTGAAATAGTTCGCAAGATTGCTAACCGTTATGAGGCAACAGTTGCACAAATTGTTTTGGCTTGGTATATGAGAAATCCGGATATTTCAATCGTGATTCCTGGAGCGAGAATTGCTGCACAAGTTGATCAAAATGTGCGTTCACTGGGAATTGCGTTGCGTGATCGGGATTATCATATTATTGATGAAGCGTTTTCTGACATTGATTAATTTAAAGGAAGGGTAAACTTATGACAAAAAGAGTAGTAATTTTTGGTGCAAATGGATTCGTGGGCGGCGAGTTCGCTCAACAATTTTTGGAAGACGATTATGAAGTAACGAGTGTCTCTAGAACTGGTGAACCACTGGGCAATAAGAGTTGGTTCAACAAGGTTGACTGGAAGGTCGGCAATGCTTTATCTAAAGGATTCTGGACCCAATATTTAAAAGGCGCTGATGTGGTTGTCGATACGATCGGTGAATATCGTGAAGATCAAAATGAAAATTTAACTTTTGAAAAAGTTAATTATGAGAGTGCTTTAAATATTGCTGATGCTGCTGAGGAAAATAAAGTTCCTGTCTTTGTTTACATCTCAGCTGACGATATGCCAAATGCTAACAAGCGTTATATACAAACTAAGCGTGACGCCGAAGAGAATTTGAAGAAACGTAATTTCAGAAGCGTTATTATGAGACCAGCAACCATGGTTTCTGACGACGATGCGGTTGATAGCGATGAACCTCACAGAAGTTTACCAGCTAGCATGGTTGTCTTAGCAGCAATCGATGCCGTTGATAATGCAAAAGAAAATGTTACCTTAGGTGTTGAAGATATTGATCAATAGATAATTAAACTAACAGACATGCAAAAAAGTATGTCTGTTTTTTTGACTTTTTACTTGCTATCAAACGCGTTCCATAGAATATAGTGTCTTTTGTCAAAGAAAGGACGTGGAAATATGTTTGAATACTTGCAAATAATTAGTGGAAACAAAACCAAAGTAGGCTATGTCGATTATGCAATTAAAGACAATCTACTTTCAGTAAAATTATTGGATTTACGAACTCGTGAAGTTATTGATGAATATCAGATTGAGCTTTCAAAAATTAGTGATTTTTCAAAAAAATTTTATCGTGGTTGGACAAAAATAGAATTCACTTATCAGAAGTTGAAGTTTGTCTTCTCTTACTCGGGATTTGGTCAATACGATTACTTTGATGATCGGACGATTAATCGGATTTCTCAGTGTATTAATTCTTAAATGCTGAAAAACACTGAAGAAGTTTTCATAAAGGTTAAAAAATCAGTCTACTTGGAATGTTTCCATGCTAGTATAAACAGCGTTAATTAACATTAGGTTACCGGTAACCCTGAAAGAGGGGTTTCTTATGTCAAAGAAAAGTGGCAGTAAAACGTTCGCTGCTTTACAAAATGTTGGTAAAACATTCATGTTACCAATTGCTTTGTTGCCTGTTGCTGGGCTCTTTTTAGGAGTCGGTGCTTCATTTACAGGCGCATCATTTATAAAAATGTATCATCTTGAAGCAATTTTAGGACCAGGAACTTTTTTGAATCGTTTATTAACAATCTTTAATGATTGTGGAAGCGTTATTTTTAATAATCTAGGTCTATTGTTTGCTGTTTCAGTTGCCTTAGGACTTGCAAAGAGTGAAAAGGGTGTTGCAGCTTTGTCAGCGTTAGTAGGTTATTTCATGATGTATGCTACGATGACTAGTGCTATTAAGAATTTTGGTGAATTGTCAAAATTAAGAAAAATTGGTGGCCTACTAACTAATATGCTTGGTTTCACTAATACGATGGATACTGGAGTTTTTGGTGGTATTTTTATCGGTTTGATTTGTGTCTGGTTACATAATAAGTATTACAAAATTAAATTTCCGGATGCTATTTCATTTTTCGGTGGAACACATTTTAGTCCAATTGCCGGTGCTTTAGCTGGTATTGTTGGTGGATTTATCATGGCTTTCTTGTGGCCGTATATTGCTATGGGAATTGCCGGTTTAGGAAACTTGATTGGTAGGGCAGGCTATGTAGGAACTTTCTTCTATGCTTATGTATATCGTGCTTTAATTCCTTTTGGATTACATCATGTTTTCTACTTACCATTTTGGCAAACAGCTGTTGGTGGAACGGCTACAATTGCCGGGAAGTCGGTTGTTGGTGCTCAAAACATTGTCTTCGCCCAACTAGCTGCTGGTTCAAAGATTTCTTGGGAAGCAGCTCGCTATTTTGCATTTGAATTTCCAGTTATGATTGGTGGATTTCCAGCTGCAGCCTTAGCTATGTATCATTGTGCTAAAAAGAATAAGCGTAAGGATGTTAAGGGACTATTGTTGTCTTCTTCATTGACTTCAATTTTAACAGGTATTACTGAACCGCTTGAATTCACAGTTCTATTTGCTTCACCATTACTATTCTGGGGAATTCACTGTGTACTCTTTGCTTTTTCAGCCGTTTTTGTATCCTTATTGAAGGTTGGTGTTGGTTTTACCTTCTCAGGTGGATTATTGGATATGATTTTGTACGGTGTTTTGCCAGGACAAGGTCGGACTAATTGGTTAGCCTTAGTGCCATTAATTTTGTTCTACTTTGCTTTGTACTACTTTGTTTTCAGATTTGCTATTCAAAAGTTCGATTTGAAGACACCAGGTCGAGAAGATGACGAGGAAGAAGCTGTCTTGCATACTAAACAAGATTATGTTGATGAAAAGAAACACATTGAAAGTAATGATGAAATCCCAGCTATGATCGTAGATGGTTTAGGTGGCAAAAAAAATATTAGTACTCTTGAAGCTTGTGCAACTAGATTACGTGTCAGTGTTAAAAATCCCGAAATTGTTAAAAAGAATATCTTGAAATCTACTGGTGCTGTCGGAACTGTTATTCATGGAAATGGTGTCCAAGTTATTTATGGAACAAAGGTTTCAACAATTGGACCAGAAGTTGAAGATTATTTAGGAATTGAGGAATAATTATGAGTTTATTTAGCTTTAATAAGAAGAAAGATTTTTATGCACCGGTAGCTGGAAAATTAGTTGATTTAAAAGCTGTCAATGACGAAGTTTTTGCTAGTGGCGCTATGGGAATGGGTTTTGCTGTCGAACCTAGTGATAACAAGATTTATAGTCCTGTCAATGGCAAAGTTAGTCAGTTATTTCCAACTAAGCATGCAATTGGTATCAATTGTGGAAAAATGGAAATTTTGATTCATGTTGGTATTGATACGGTTGATTTAAAGGGTGCACCCTTTGAAACGTTGGTTAAAGTTGGTGAAAAAATTGATAATGAGACCGTTTTGATGACAGCTGACTTTGAACGAATCAAAGCTGCTAAAAAAGATCCAATCACAATGGTTTTGATTACTAATTCAACTGATGTGGTCAAAAATTTTCATTTAACAAGTAAGTTTGATGAACAAGTCAATCACACTACTAAAATTGCTCAAGTATCTGAAAAGTAAGGAAAGTTTAAATGACGAAATTAGATTATGACTTAAAATTGAAAGTTGTGACTGAATATTTACAAGGAACGGGTTCAATTACGTTGAGTCATAAGTACGGCATTAGTCATTTTAGTGTTTTTAATTGGGTCGATAAGTATCGTCGCTTTGGAAATGCTGGCTTGAAGAGTCGTTATAGCACTCGCAAATATAGTGGCGATTTCAAAATGTACGTTCTAAACTGGAAGAGTGAAAACCATGCCACATATACCCGGACAGCTGCTTTCTTTGACATTAGTAATCCTGGAACTATTGCTAACTGGCAACGTCAATTGCAAGATTTAGGATTATTAGGATTGTATGGTAGAGATTTAGCTGTTTATAAAGAGAAATTGACTGATTTGCAACGTGAAAATGAATTATTAAGAAATGAAAATCAGCAACTTAAAGAAAATTTGTAGGTGGTAACTAATGATTCCAAAAGAAAAACGAGAAGCCCAAATTATGGAATATCTCAAAAAAACGGGTTGGATCTCAACTAAAGAAATCGCCCAAAAATTTAGTATTGCCTTTGATACAGCTAGGCGTGATGTTTTACATTTGACTGCGACTGGTCAAGCAATCAGGGTCCATGGTGGGATGATGATTACTCAAGGTGATGAAGTCCCAGAATTTTTGAATCGTAAGCGAATTTTGTCGCCGGTGAAATCGTCAATGGCAAAGATTGCTGCAAGCTACGTCCATTCCGGAAAATTATATTTCATCGCTGCTTCTACGACTTTAGTTCAGATGTGTGATTTATTAGGGGATGTCGATGCGACAGTTGTCACTCATGGAGTTGATAATGCTCAACATTTGATGGCTAATCAGTTACCAAATGTTGAATTATTAGGTGGATTTGTTGACCGGATCAACCGTTATACGTCGTCATTAGATACGTTGATCCACTTGAATGATTTTGTCTTCGATGCAGTCTTTATCGGCGCTTCCAGAATTACAGATGAAGGTGATATTACCGTTATGGGGAAAGCTGATGCGGCGATTCTTAAAAAGGCTGTTCAACGTGGCAAAAAGATTATTCTCGTTACTCAAAATTATAAATTTACGACTAATAAGACTTCGCCGTACGTGGTCACTAATTGTCAGCAAGTTGATGTTTTAATAACTGATAAACCTTTAGATGAAAAGTATATGAACTATTTTCGTGATAGTGTCGTTTTTCGAACAATATAACAAAAAAAGTTGTCCCAATTAGATTTCGCAATCTATATGCGAATCTATTGGGACAACTTTTTTATTTGCGGAACTATGTTTTTATACGTTTTAGCCTACCATCTTCAATTTGCCAAATAGAATCGACTAGATCGAGCACTCTCTCGTCGTGAGTTACCATTACAGCCGCTTTATTTTGTTGGTGAACAGTCTCTTGAATGATTTTAACGACTTCGTGGCCACGTTTGGAGTCCAGACTGGCGGTTGGTTCGTCGGCGAGAATCAGATCTGGCTGGTTGATAAAAGCTCGAGCAATGGCGACTCGTTGCTTTTCACCACCAGATAGGGCATTAGGATAACTGTTCAATCGGTGTTCTAAGCCTAATTCTTTGAGAATCTTGTCGGAGTCGATTGGTTTCTTGTTAGAGATTTTTTGAATGAATTTCAACTGGTCAGAAATTTTTAAATAGGGAATCAAATCGGAATTTTGAAAGATAAAACCGATTTTATTTAACCGGATGTCGGTCTGCTGCTTTTTAGAAAGTTGACCGATGTCTTGATTGTTTAATAAGACTGAACCAGAAGTTGGACTGAGGAGTGCATCCATAATGGTTAAAAGGGTACTTTTACCAGCTCCACTTGGGCCGACAATGGCCGCAAATTCACCTTGGTTGACGTGAAAATTGATTTCTTTTAAAACTTCGTTGATATTTTGTCCGTCGGGATAATTTTTGATAATATTTTTCAATTCTAAAACTGGCATTAGTTATTACCTCCAATTGCATTGATAGGGTCAACCTTGATAACTTTGATCAACGATAAGAGTGCACTCAATAAAGCGATGACCAAGAACAATACTCCTGTTGCTAGAAAGGTTGAAAAATTTAGACTAAACGGCATTGAGGTGGGCATCTTTAGTTGAATGAAATACGTGATTATTGAAGCAAGGATGATGGCAACACCAGATAAGATTCCCATTTCACTTAAAACATGTTTGACGAGATATGAAGTTTTAGTTCCTAGGGCTTTGAGAGTTCCGAAGTCTCTCATCTTTTGCAGATTAATAATATAGAAGAAAACAGCGAGTACGAACAGAGAAATGACGTACAAGAAGCCGATCATTAAATACAAAGAGCTCTGTTCGGCAGAGTAGCCGGGGATGTTGTCGATTAGGCTTTGCTTAGTTATCACTTGATAACCTGACTTTTTAGTAAGATTTTTCTTCAAAGCAATCGCGTTAAATGAGTTTGGCATCGTAATATTCTGGGCTTGTTTGAAGGTTAAGTAGATAACTGGTGAATGTGAGTATGATTCTTTATCAGTAAAACCAGCGATGATGAAAGTTTTGTTGGTGTTAGAATCTTTGAACTTATCACCGATTTTGTATCCGCTAGCTTGTAATTTGGAACTAGCGTAAACTTTTTTTCCACTTTGATTTTTGGGAGCCAGAAAGCTATTTTTGTCAGTAATGAAGTAGGCAATATCAGTCTTCTTATCCTTATTAGCAGCTTTTTGAATCGTTGCCTGCGTGATACTTAACTTAGCAGCGTTACTGGATTTAAATTTGTCCCAATCGGAGTTAGTTAAATTTGAACGGTTGAGTCGAGATTGTGAACCTTTTTGTAAAATAAACGTTTTGGCAGAGGTTTCTTTGATGGCTGAACCGCTATCGTTGGCCAATCCATTAGCGAGACCGGTGATAAAAAGTACTAAGAAAACAATTAAAAAGATGATTAAACTTAAAGCACTGAATTTTATTTTTTCATGACGCAATTCTTTAAGGGTTAAAAACATACTATATTCCTCCTTGACTATGGCTATATAATATTAAGAAGATGCTTTTTGAACAATAAACAAAATTAATGGTTTTGTGTTTTAATGCACAGAAAGCAAAAAATTGTGAAGCAAAGGAGGTTCAAAATGAACGAGAATGATCGTCGAACTAAGCGGACTCAGAAATTGATCCGTGAGAGTTTCATTGATTTGATGTCAGTTATGCCGATTGAAGAAATTACGATTCAAAAAATTACTGACAAGGCTGATATTAATCGGCGGACATTTTATCTACATTATGAAGATATTTATGACTTACTCCATAAAACGGAAGACTTTGTGATGGATCATTTCACACAAATAGTTGAGGAATTTGAACCTCCAAGCGAAAAAGAGGATGTTGGACCGAATTTTTTTAAAGTCATAATGTCTTACATTGAAGCAAATCAAAAAATGATTGGGGTTTTATGTCGAAATCCTGATTCAGAATTGATGTCGAAATTGATTCATTTAACGGTTGTTAATGGACAAAGAGTGATTCCGTTTGCTCATCAAGAGGAAGCAGAATACATTCTCAATTACTGTTGCTGGGGCTTAGTTGGCATTTTGCATACAGCAATGCGTAATAATAATTTTGATATTACAGAATTATCAGAATTGGCAAATAAATTGTTAGTATCTACAATCAAAATTGATGAAAAATAAATAATTTAATTAAAGAAAACGTTTTTAGGCACTATGTATATGAAATGAAAAGTGTAAAATATAACATTGTGCTAAATATGTTTAGATAAGTGGGGGCTTATATTATGGATGATCTTGAACCAAAAAAGAACTATATAAGCTGGCCTATTTTAGCCTTAATGGATTTTGTTACTGTAATTGGATTTGACGATTTAACTTATAACTTCCAAAACCAAGGAATGGGTGTTATTACTTCCTGGGTCATTATGCTATTTTTATACGTCATTCCATATTCATTGATGGTTGGACAACTAGGTTCAGTTTTTAACCACGAAGGTGGCGGTTTAACGTCTTGGGTTCGTGGTACGAGTGGTGAATTCTTAGGGTATTTCACAGCTTGGACTTATTGGGCAGCTTCAATTCCTTATGTTGTTGATACTGCTAACTCAATCGTTGTTGGTCTAGGTTGGGCTTACAACGGTAACGCAAGTATGCAAAGTACCATGTCAAACGGCTGGTTTGCCTTCTGGACTTTGATCACTTTCGTTGTTTTCATTTTTGTACAATCTCGTTTCAAGCGTTCACTAGAAGTTTTGAGTACGATCGGTGGAATTGCCATGTTTGGTATGACTGTCTTGTTCGTCTTGATGACTTTTGCTGGACTCGCTAACGGTGGCCACATTGCCACTCAACCAATGAATTGGCATACTATCGTTCCAAAATTTGACTTGCATTACTTAACAACAATTGGTTTGTTGATCTATGCGGTTAATGGAGCTGAACTGATTGCACCATTCGTTACCAAAATGCGTCATCCTAAGCGTGAATTTCCTAAAGCCATGATCATGTTAGCTGTTATGACAGCTTTCTTGACTATTTTTGGATCATTCTCATTAGGTGTCTTCTTCGATGGTTTCAATTTGCCAAATGACTTGAAGATGAACGGTTCATACTATGCTTTCCAAGCTTTAGGTAAGCAATATCATATGGGTAATTTCTTGATGTATGTCTTCGCTTGGACTGAAGTATTTTACTTAGCAGCCTTACTAGCTGTTTTACTTGATGCTATGACTAGAATGTTGATTTCTGATACTGGTGCTAAGTACATGCCTAAGGTTTTACGTAAGACTAATTCCAACGGCTTACCAGTTAATGGTTATTTATTAACTTGTGGTTTGAGTGCTTTCATCATGTTATTAGGTATTTTCTTGCCAAGTATGAACGATATTTTCAACTGGCTATTGAACTTGAACGGAATTATTTCACCAGGTGTAACTTGCTGGATTTTCTTTGCCTTTATTAAAATTAGACAAGATAGTCAAAAATTCCCTTCAGACTACGTTTATATCAAGAACGATAAATTAGCTCTAGCTGTCGGTTGGTGGTGTTTGATCATCACAGCCGTCGCAACAATTTTCGGTATCGGACCTCAAGATGTTTCCTTTGGTACATCAACATGGTGGTACGAATTGATTATTAATTTTGTGGCTATTATCGTCTTGATTGGTTTAGGTGTTGTCTTGCCATATGTAACTCGTCGTGAAGGCAGAAGTACAACTGGTTCAGCTTTTACAAGATTACAATGGACAGGAATTTTGACAGCACTATTCCTAACGATCGTGGCTGACTTAGCTCTAGGTGGTTCAAAGTTTGAACACAATATTTTGGCAATTGTTTTGATTAGTATTATCGGGATTGCTTTAGTAGTTGCGTTTGGATGGAAAGAACATAACTTGAAAGAAGCTTAATAGAGTACTTCTATTGTTTTGATGGTGTTACGATGCCGTCTTCCGCAACAGCTCTGGGAAACGCTGGAACGCTCTGGGCACAACTTGGAGCCAATTCCAGGCCCGGGAATTGTCTCCAAGCTCGGCCTTCTAGTAAGTGCTAAAGCACTAACTAGAATTGGACGGCTGAGCATTTCCCAGAGCTGTTGCTCCAGACTGGATTTCAGATTTTTGCAGTATCTCGGTGAATTCTAGGATTGGATAGATTTCTATTCGAGTTGAGTACTTAACTGTTTTATGGTCTGGATACGTTGTAGTGTTTAATATTTTAATTGATTCAATTTGATGTAAAAAATAGAAGATCCTACAAGAATTGCGGTAAAATTGCTGCGATTCTTGTAGGATCTTTTTCTGTTATTATTTTTTTTAATTAGAAAGGGAAACTTGCGAGGGAAACTTGATAACGTATTAAAGTATCAAATTCCAAATCAGAATAGAATTAATATCCCAAAATAAATGGAAAACAAATAAAAAAAGAATTGTTATTTAGTATGGAGCACAAAACCCGTGATATCAGGTTCTAAATTTCAGCCACAATCTTGGTTATATTGTTTTACTAACACTAGTCGGAATTGCAATGACCGTAGCTTTCGGTTGGCGTGAAAAAGACGTTAAAGAAAGTATTGAATAAGTTTGAAAAAGCAGTTAGGTCATGATTGGCCTAGCTGCTTTTTTGTAAAAAAAAAATACCCAGAATTTACTCAAAATTAACAGAGAATATAAAAAATATCAATAAATAGTTGTTACCATTTCGATAAATATAAAAGGAGTAAAAAATATGCAAAATGAAAATAAAAAATTTTAAAGTGATCAGATTAGGATTATTATTTGGAACATCATTGGGATTGATTTTTGCGCCGATATCGACCGTAAAGGCCTGGAAATATGAAACATATAATACAAAAAATGTTTATGGTGTTACATATCAAAAATATTGGCCAACGTCGAGTCTAACAAATTGGCAAAAGCAACAAATAAATGATGAGATATATAGATGGAGTACAAGCAATAATACGGGCGTTTATACCAAATTAAATATTGGTATTGGGGAAAATCAGTCACAGTCAATTTTAGATTTTTACTATTCACCGCAAGGTGCAAATGGGCCAATGACTGCAGCTACTACATTTTTTGATTTATATGGAAAAAATGTTTCGTTCACATATTCAAATTGGAGTTGTGCAACAGTGCGTGCTTGGGGAAAAGTTTATAATCAGGTGAATGATGCTACCAAAATCGAAGTTTGGGCACACGAAACAGGCCATGGCTTTGGATTGGCGCATAATGATGATCCAGCCTATAGATCAGTGATGAGATCTACCTCTAGAGGAGATTATGACGGCCCCACAGCTAATGATTTAAGCGGAATTAATCATCTTTATTAAAAAAGAGAGGAAGTTATGAATTGAAAAAAAAAGTCATATTTATTTGTTTGATTACTATTTTTACAGCTACAATTTTTATAAAACCTGTAATAAAAAGTAGAACAAATAATCAAAGTGATAGTTTAAAAGTGTCAGAAGTCAAATCAAAAAAAATCAAAAATAAAAGTGCTAAAGAAATTAATGATAGTTTTTACAATCATGAAAGATTAAAACAATGGGTTGAGATGTCATATATTAAAAGTGTTTCGACATTTTCAGAATTGATTGATGTAGGGGAATTGACTTTTAATGGTGAAGTGATCAATCTCCACAGCTTTGTTTACGATAATGTTCCATTTACTATTGCTGATATGAAGATTGCTAATGTTTTAAGGGGAACAGATTTTCAAAAGAACAAAAAGATTAGAGTATTGTTTATGGGAGGAAATATCAAAAAGAAGGATTTATTGGCCCCGGTAGCTAGCAAAAAATTTTTACATTTATCACCAGAAGACATAAATTCTGAAAAAATAGTAACGGTGGAGTATGGGAATATTCGCTTACCAAGGGTTGGAGAAAAATTAGCATTAGTAGTTAGTAAAATGCCCAAAGGGACTGATAATATACCAGGTGAATTCTGGGGAAGTGTCTTTAATGACAAATCAGTCTTTTTTGAAAATAAAGCAGGAGAATACAAGCTGGAACAAACACCATCTTCCATTGGAGGTGGTGGAACCCCTAGATCCGCAAATGATGATTTAGAAAAATCAAAGACCGAGCAGATGAATAAAGGGATGAATCAACTTATCGACCAAGTAGGTAAGAAGAATTAACGAATTAAAAAAATAATAATAAACAGCATCTATTCCAACGTATCCAGACTATAAATTAGTTTAGATACAAGTTCAGAATAGATGTTGTTTTTTATTTTGAATAAGATGGAATAAATAATAAACGACGTTATCTAGTCTGGAGCACAAAACCTGCGCCGCCATTCTCCAGTCCATCACAGTTTTTGTGCGGAAGACGGCATTCAACAACTTACTAACATAAGGAAATACTCCATAGTGTCTTATCATAATCTACATCTAGTTTTAAAAACTAGATTGCACAGTTAAGATAACTATGATAAATTATAATTGTAATTACAAAAAAGGGGTGCTTAATCATGGATGAGTTACAAGAATGGTTAGATAAAATGGAGGATTATCGTTTACCTAGGTTTGAAGATCTTCCAGAACTTAATCTATATCGTGACCAACTATTAACATTGGTTGATAAATATATTGGACCAATTTGGTTGGAAGACGGACCAGTTGTAACAACATCGATGGTTAATAATTATGTTAAAAACGGCTTAATGCCACATCCTGAAAAAAAGCGTTATACACGTGAACATCTAGCATATTTGATTGCTATCACGTTTTTGAAGCAAGTCGTTTCAATCAATGAAATCCAAGCTGGCTTAGAAGTTCAAACTAAATTGAACGGTGGTATTGCCAAAGCTTTTGATTTCTTCTGTGACAAACAAGAACAAGCTTTGAAAATGTTGAATCATCGAGAAAGTGGACAAGTTTTGTCTGAAAAAGGTCAATCCTCCGCTTACCTGATGGTTGAGATGGTCACGATAGCTTTTGCCACAAAGCTGATCACGAAAAAAATTCTCATGATTGAAAACACTAAACAAGACGAAAAGAGTTAATTAATATGGAACAGATCGCTGTATTGGTAGATTCTTGTTGTGATTTACCAAAAGAATATCTTAAAAAAGCTGGTATTTATGAATTACCAATGCAAATTGCCTACCACGATAAAACTTATTTGGACCGTGTTGATATTTCGGCCGAAGAAGTTTACCAAAATTTGCCCGTTGAAATTCCTAAGACTTCACTACCTTCTGGCGAATCAATTCAAAGCACTCTGGATAAAATAGCGCGTGATGGCTATTCACAAATTATTTCTATCTCCGTTTCTTCAGGACTAAGTGGAACTTTCAACTTTTTAAAAGTTTTCTTGGATGAGGATGAGCGCTTTGTAACTAAGTACTTCGACACGAAACAAGTTGCCATCTGCTCGGGGTTAATTGCAATCGGTGCTAAGAACTTAATTGACGCTGGCAAATCTTTGGATGAGGTCGCTGCAGCTGTGGAAAAGATGTGCCAAAATGCAATGGTCTACTTCTGTATTCCAACTTTGACTTACTTGCGAGCAGGAGGGCGAATCAGTGCTGTTACTGCTACAGTTGGAGGAATGTTGAAACTCGCTCCAATCGTAACTTGCACTCCAGAAGGAACTTACACGATTGCTGCTAAAGCTCGCGGAATGAAAAAAGGTCAAAAAATGATGTTAGACTACGCCAAGAAATTTATCAATGACGGTGATAAGTACCTAATTGGTATTGGTCACGGAGCTGATCCAGTTGGCGGACAACACATGTTAGACCTTCTACACGACAATGATATTAAAGGTGAACAAGAATTCACCGAACAAGTTGGCCCAGCATTAGGAGTACACACCGGCCCCGGATTGATAGGAGTCGCTGTCGTAAAAATTTAATTGTATAAATAAAAAAGCAGCACCTATTCTACGTATATAGACTGTAAATCAGTCCAGATACCAACTTAGAATAGATGCTGTTTTTATTTATATGCAATTTTAAACTATGCCTCAATTTGGTCATCAACTTTTCATATGATAAGCTATTACCAATTGGGGGGGAATCAAATGGACAAGATAAAGCGGCTGCCCGCTGATATTAAACAAACGTGGAAAATTAATGCTGTAATTGATTTTGCGATTTGGCTTGTGATTGTGAGTGCCATTTTTATTGGTAGGATTTTTGTACCAACGGGGATGAAAAAAATCTTTTTGATTGTAGGAATTATTATTGCAATCGTCAATTTAGTTTGGTTGATTGCTGAATTACTTTTGATCAATTACCATTGGAATTATTGGACTTACTTTGTGGACGGACGCCAAGTAGAACTGCATCACGGCTATTTTTTTCGCAAGCAGATCGTCATACCAATTGCTCGAGTTCAAAATGTTACTTTAAAGCAGGGACCAATTTTGCGTTTAAAAGACTTGCAAAAAGTTATTGTTGAGACTGCGGCCGGTGCTAGTGAAATCGACGGTTTGAAAACTTCTGAAGCTAACGAGATCAAGGAATTGATCATGGAGTTGGCACGGGAGGCGAAAAATGACCTCTAAACCAAAACGAGTCCATCCAATAGCCTTAATTTTATTTCTGTACCAGTCGATAAAAGGTTCCATTTTTCCATTGATCGTCTTATTCTTTGGATTGCTTAAAACCTTGTCGCTAGTCTATCTGATTGAAATCGTTGTGGGTTTATTAGTATTAGTGTTGGCGGTGACGTTTTTGAATTACTGGACTTTCACTTACCAAGTTTTGTCTAGTGAAATCATCATCCGAAACGGAATTTTTGTGAAAAAAGTCAATCACGTGCCCTTTGATCGGATTCAAAACATCACTAGTAATCAGTGGTTCTTTTTGAAACCATTTGGTTTGGAAGAACTGGAAATAGAAACCGCCGGGCATTCGGAAAAACCCGAGGTCTCTTTGAAGGCTGTGCCGACGACTTTACGAACGAAAATCAATCACTTGCGTAATCATTCTGAAGAAATTGAAGAAGTTAAGCATCAAGATAACAGTTACGCTATTTCGACGGGTGAATTATGGAAGTATTCTGTCACCTCTCCAGCTTTTTTCAGTGGTTTGTTGGCTGTGTTCGCGCTGTATGGAAATTTCCAAAACATGATCGACAAACAAATCACCGCCGGAGTTTCCAATCGTTTAGCACATTTGAATATTTTCTTGATGATATTTTTAGCCATTTTAGTTTTAGTGATTTTTTATTTGATTTCAGTTTTTAAATTATTCGTCCAATATTATCATTTTCGATTGGTTGAAGAAAATGGCCAGTTGAAGATGTCACGGGGATTTTTTAAGACGATTAAAACTAATATTTCGATGAAACGAATTCAAGCAATCGTCATCAGACAGCCACTTTTGCGAAGCGCCTTGAAGATTGCCACAATCCAATTGGTAATTGTTTCAAACTCCAGTGAAGGGGATTCGGAAAAAGATATTGTCGTTATGCCAGTGATTAATGTCAGTGAGATCGATGCCTTTTTCCAACGCTTTTTTCCACAGGTGCCAGTTGAAAAAATTTCTGTTCAAGCTCAAAGAAAAACTTATTTCTACAAATTTAGAAATGCCACGCCATTTGCGTTGGTGACAGTTGCTTTGTTAGTTTGGCTATTGAAATTTTCCCCATGGATTTGTGGAATATTAATCGTTTTGGGATTACTATTTTGGTACGTGCCAGCATATTTGTCCGCCAAGCGGTCGAAAGTTAAGCTTTCTGGCAATTTGCTAGTGATGCAAAGCAATTCTTTGATGACCAAAGAGGTGGCTTACATTCCCAAAACTAGCATTCAAATGTTAGAGAAAAAAGAGAGCATTTGGTTAGAGAAGAAGCACTTATCGGCGATTGATTTGAGTGTTCGTTCGGGCAATTCGGAGCGTAACTTTGCTATTAGTTATCAACCGGTTGCGGATATTTCAGCAGTAAAAGAGTGGTACAAGGAAAGTTGATAATTGACTTCTGTAAATGATTCCAGTTATAATACTTCTGTAATTGAAAAGAGACCAGAGGTGTGCAGACCTCTAGTCTCAATCGTGAGTCTGAATAGATTTTGTTGGTGAGCTAATCCTTGTGATTAGCTTTTTTTATTATCGCGTAAGCAATGGCAAAGTTGATGCTGGCCATTGAAACGGTAAAAATAAAAGCGGCAATCATAGTCTTAACGCAACTCCATCTAGTCGATTTCTCATAGGTACCTCCGTGTCTAAAGAGTAATTGAGAAGTACTGCACTATTCTGCTTTTACGCTCACTCGGTCAATTTAGGAGCGACCTAAAATAAGCATGATCGTAGTTTCATTATAAGTAAGAATCAAATTACTTTCAGTAAAAATAACTGATATTTTTTATTCGTTAACAAAATATAAAAAAGACTGTATTAATTGGTTTTTCCTCCAATTAATACAGTCTTTTTAAAATGTAACTATTCGGAACGCAATGCTGCTGCAGCATCTTTTTTAGCTGCCATTCTGGCTGGAATGTGTCCACCGATTACGGTTAGAACAGTACTGATAATGATCAAGACGATAGCGTGAACGGGGTTCAATTGCGAAACGTTCGATAAATCAGTTAAGTTCTTCAGGATAGCATTGATTGGGAAAGTTGCTAACCAGGCGATGATGATTCCTAAGACACCGGATGAAACACCTAGAATAGTAGTTTCAGCATCGAAGACACGAGTAACATCTTTCTTTCTAGCACCGAGAGCTTTCAAAATACCAATTTCTTTGGTTCTTTCAAGAACTGATGTGTAAGTGATGATACCAATCATGATCATACTTGTAACTAGTGAAATTCCGGCAAAAGCGACTAAGACGTAAGTGATAGCGTCCATCAAACCACCAGTTAAGGTTGAAACTTGACCAGCAAGATCGGTGTAAATAACCTTATTGGATTCTTTCTTACCCTTGTTGAACTTATCTAAGTAATCCAGAACTTTATCTTTAGTCTTGAAAGTACTTGGGTAAATTAGAATACTTGATGGTTGAGTTGAACCACCTAAGTAGCTGACAAGTGAGTCTTTAGTTGTGGCGTCGTCGACACTGGCACCAGTTAAGACGTTAGTATCGCTACTCTTTTGAGCTTTAACGATATCAGAATCTTTATTGGTATTGACGATATCTTTGGTTAATTGATCACTGTAAGCAATTCCTGATGAGAGGATGTTTTCAGATGATTCGGATTTAACTTTTAAGATAGCGCTGATTTTCAAAGTCTTGTTGTTAGTATTGTTGTAGAGGCTAGTTAAATCAGAATTTGGGGTATAGAGGTTAGTAGCAACTTGATTGTAGTAATCGTTGTTACCAACTACTTTGAATTCTTGACCAACAATCTGGTTAAAATTGAGTTTCTGGTTGTCTTTAACTTTCAGACCGATGTTTTTAAGTGCGTTGATATTTGTCGAGTTATCACGGTCGACGATCAAAACGACTTCATTGGCGTTGTCAGGCAGTGAACCAGAAATTACTTTGTAGTGTTTCTTCAAAAAGTTCTTACCATTGTTATCAGAACTAGGATAAACAGAGCTACCGACACCGGTTGAAGAAGCCATCGCTGCTGTCATACCACTTAGAGAATTTGAACTACTTGCATTCGAAAATTGTGCTGTTTTGACTTTACCGTCAACTTTAGTTAGTAGATTCATCCCAGTTGAGTAATTGTAAGTAATATTCTTACTTAGTTCGGGTGATAGGTTCTTAATATAGTTAACGTATTTTTTATTTAATTTATTAGTGTGGGTCGATTTCTCTTGTTGACTAAGTTTAGCGGTAACTTTTTTCGAGTTGGAATTCTTAGTCTTTTGGCTGTCGGGTGCGGTTTGCTTAGAGGCTGTTTGAGAAATCGTCACTGGAAATTGAGCTAGAGTGTTGCCTTGTGTTTTGTCGATCTGCTTTTGGAATCCAGACGACAAAGCTAAAACAATCGCAATACTGATGATACCGATACTTGAAGCAAAAGCGGTTAAAGCTGTTCGACCCTTTTTAGTTTTCAAGTTAGTGAATGATAACTTCAAGGCGGTCCAGAAGGTCATCTTAGTTTTCTTTAACTCAAAATTATCTTGAGTAGCATCTTCAACGAAGGGATTAGAATCGTTTAAAATTTTACCGTCAGCAAAATTGATGATTCGATCGGCATATTCTTTAGCCAGCGTTGGGTTATGAGTAACCATGATGACCAGACGTTCAGCTGATAATTCTTTGATCAACTGCATGATTTCTTCACTAGTTTCAGTATCTAGTGCACCAGTCGGTTCATCACAAAGTAAAATTTCAGGGTCATTAGCGATTGCACGGGCAATGGCGACACGTTGTAATTGACCACCGGAAAGTTGGTTAGGCTTTTTATTGATGTGTGGACCTAAGCCAACCCGTTCCAAAGCTTCACGAGCTTTTTTAGCTTTTTCCTCATTACTGACACCACTAAGTGTCATCCCCAACTCAACGTTATCGATAATGCTCAAATGTCCGATGATATTGTAACTTTGGAAAATGAAACCGACGGAATTATTTCGATAAGCATCCCAATCGGATTCAGAAAAGTCCTTAGTTGATTTACCCTTAATAACTAAGTCCCCAGAGTCATAAATATCAAGGCCACCGATACCGTTAAGCATTGTCGTCTTACCAGAACCACTAGGGCCTAGAATGGCAACGAATTCTTGCTTACGAAAAGCCACCGAGACATCATCTAGAGCTTTAGTTACTGAATCACCGACGTGATAGTATTTTTTGATGTGTTTTAATTCCAGCATTAATTAACTCTCTCTCTAATTTTTAAATTTGTAATGTTATTCAATAAATAATTTGTTACACTGTCATTATTGCAACACTATGTTTCATATAATAAAAACTTTGCAAACTTTTTTCAACCGACAATTTGCAACAAAGTGTTTTTAATTAAACAAATATCACAAAAGTGTTGTTTTTAGGAGAAAAAAGATGGTCGGAACAAGAAACAATCGTCGAGCTCAATATACCAAAAATCTGATAAAAGAGACAGTTTTATCCCTTTTACAAACTAAAACGATCGACACGATAACCGTCACTGAAGTGTGTTCAGAAGCAGATATTAATCGAACAACTTTCTATCGATATTTTGATGATGTTTATAAATGTGTCGACCAAATTGAACGTGACTTTTTAGATGAATTAAATTTTCCCGAAGGAATCTCGATGATAGACGGTTTAACGATTGTCTTGACCAAATTTCAAAAGAATCCTCAACTGAGCAATTTGGTCTTTGTCGAACGAAAAACGAAATTGTTGGACAAGTTATTTCTTGATCACCCACATCCAATCCCTCAGACTGCCACCGATGCTTATCAAGAGACCTACGTTATGTTAGGTATCCAAGGGATTATGAAGCGATGGGTCAAAACAGGGATGAAAGAGTCACCAGAGGAATTGACAAAAATAATAGTGTCGATTTTATTTGCGGATAATTTACAGGCACAACGAGACAAGATGCTTTAAATCATTTTGTCTGCTGAATAAAAAATGGGCAACCACTCTGATTGCGGAGTAGCTGCCTTTTTTCGTAAATTTAGATATGTGATAGCAATTTAGTGAAATTAAAGTAAATTTTCTTTATACTAAAAACATAAAAACTTAGTGTGTTTCCTTCGCCTATGGAAGACTGGAGGTGGTGCCAATGGATGATAAATTCAGAAGGCATGTCGTCCTAGTAAAAGTAGGAGTTAACTTTGGGATATCTAACCTTAGTATTCTTGATTTTAGTAGTCTTGTTACTGCTGATCAAGGAATCGAAGAAGTAGATAAAACAAAGGGTTGGACACTAGGATGTCCAACCCGAAAAAGTAACATAGATTCACATTAAGTAGGCGATGACATTGAGTTTTTAGCCGTTGAGGTCGCACTCGGCGGTTTTTTCATGCCTTCTTATACTATAATAATAATCTAGTGAATGATGTATAGTCAAACAAAATGAATATGTGTAAATTTTGTTCTATTTAAACTACGGGCTGGGCATCATTTATTTTGAAAGTTCTTTTTTCCACAATTTGAGATCTGACTTCTTGTTAGCTAATTCTTTTCTAATAATCAATTCACGTCCGTATTGCTCGGGATGAGAAACCACTTCGGCTAGTTCCAATTCCAGTTCGGCAATTTCTACTTTTAGAGTTTGCTGACGCTTCTTCAATAGTTTTTGCAAAATATCCGCATGTTCTTTACCTAAAAAATGTAGTCTCAAAACAAAATTATCATTATCTAACGTCGTAATTTCAGGAGATAATGGTTGTTTGATCCATTCATCAAAAATAGACCTACCAGTTGTAGTTAATTGGTAGGTTTTTTTGCGGCTTTCTTGAGTAGTTGGAACTAGTTGAATTAAATCTTTCTTTAAGAGTCGACTCAACTCGGGGTAAATTTGACTGAAAGGGGCAGTCCAGAATTCGGCTTTCTCTTTGTCAAAAGTTTGCTTGATATCGTAACCGGTCATATCTTGTCGAGTTAATAGTCCAAGAATCATATATTGGAGAGTATTTGAACGTGCCATGAGAACTCCTTTACAAATTTTTGATATATATTAAACTATATATATTAATATATAGTATAGAGGATAATTATGGAATCAATTAAGAGTAAAAGTTTGACGATGATCCTGATTGGTGTGGGCATCGTTATTTTTATGTCTACCCTTGATAGTAGCATTGTCACCGTGGCACTGCCAGTTTTGAGTAAGGCATTACACACTAATATGAGTTTGATCAATTGGGTCGTAACACTGTACTTGATCGTGATGAGTACAACGTTGATGATCTTTGGAAAACTTGGTGATAAATATGGAAAAATTAAGTTCTTCAAATGGGGAACGGTTTTGTTTGTCGTTAGTTCAGCTTTATGTGCCTTGTCGGTCAGTTGGTTAACGCTGATTTTGGCTAGAAGTTTACAAGCTTTAGGAGCAGCAATGACGATGGCAACCTCTAACGGTATTATTGTCGAAGTCTTCCCAGATGACCGTCGTGGCCAAGCCTTAGGTTGGATGGGTTCATTCGTGTCACTTGGAGGCATCATCGGACCTAGTATTGGAGGAATTTTGTTGAATTTCTTCCCTTGGCACATCATTTTTTGGTTGAACGTACCAATCGGATTTATTGCTGCATTTTTGTTATTTAAGTATTTACCTAGCAATTTGGACAAAAAATATCCTAGCGCTAGTTTTGATTTATGGGGATCACTCTTGTTGATTGTCGGATTCACTAGTTTATTCATTGGAATTTTGTTGAGTCAACAATTAGGGTGGAGTGATTGGCGAATCATCAGCTTAACGTTGATCGGTTTAATTTTGATGGCGTTATTGTATCGTTATGAAACAAAGCAAAATGAACCGATTCTGCCGGTCTCACTGTTCAAAAATAAGTGGTTTTCAGTACAATTGTTGGCTTGTTTCTTAGTCTTCATCGTTGATTTCTTCTTTGATGTTATAGCACCGTTTTACTTACAAAACGCTCGTGAATTCAGCCCATTGTTCAGTGGATTCTTCCTATTGATATTCCCGGTTGTTCAGCTGTTTGTAGCGCCAATTTCCGGAAGCTTGGCTGATAAGCATGATCCGTTCAAAATTACTTTAGTTGGTTTAGCTATTATCAGTTTTGGACAGATTTTCTACGTTTTGAGTGGTTTAAACAATACTGTTTTGATTTTTGCCTTCGGAGCAGCAATGGCTGGACTCGGTAATGGATTGTTCCACTCACCAAATAACGTTTTAGTTATGAGCAATGTTGCAGAAAAAGATTACGGTTCCGCTGGTAGTGTGTACTCACTCGCTAGAACTGTCGGGATGGTCGTCGGTTCTGCCATGTCAACGACTTTATTATTCGGTTCAATGTCTTTGATCAAAGGAACTCGTGTTAAATCTTATTTAGCTAGCGATCCACAATTATTCATTGATGGAATGCACATTACCTTTGGATTGTCATGTGTGATCAGTATTATTTTACTAGCAGGAATCTACTTTTGGCATAGAAAAGTTACTTCAAAGTAGATTGGAACTAATATCTAATAAGTATAGAATATAAGCAGCCACTAATCTGGTTGCTTTTTTTTATAAAAAAATTGAAGGATGGAAAAATGATATTAGAGAGATCAGGCGTTATTAATTTGAGAGAACTTGAGACTCAATTGAATGAGGTCGATAAACGTCCCGACATGGCGGAATTGCCAAAATTGATTAAGATGTATCAGCTGTATCAATCGGGACAACGAGAAATCAGCACGAAATTGGAAAATTTGGACGCTGAGTTTCAAGTCAATTATGATTACAATCCAATCCATCATATGGAATCACGTATGAAAAAGATTCAAAGTTTACTCGGTAAGGCGCAGAGAAAGGGTTATGACCTGACTGTGGAAAGTATTGAGAAGAATATTCACGATATAGCCGGCATTCGGGTAGTGACAAACTACATTGACGATATTTATAAAATTGAAAAGATGTTAACTAGTCAAACAGACGTCACGTTATTACGTAGGAAAGATTACTTGAAGCATCCCAAAGAAAGTGGCTACAGAAGTCTTCATATTGTAGTCAAAGTGCCAGTATTTCAATCTAAAGGGCCAATTGATGTCCCAGTAGAAATACAAATTCGCACCGTCGGGATGGATATGTGGGCCAGTTTGGAACATAAATTGAGATATAAGACCAATACTGATGAGAATTTAGTTGATAAGTATGGTGAACAGTTAAGAGATTATTCAGATGAATTGGAGAATATTGAAAGAGGTATGCAAGAGATTCATCGGAGACTTGTGTAGAGAGCGTGGAACAGGGGCGGTCAGCTCCCGGAGGATAACGTAATTTCACGAATTGCCCGTTGAACTTTACGGGCGATTTGGGAAATTTTGTTATCTCGGAGGGAGTTGCCCCTGTGGAACGCGTTTTGACTATTCAGCATAGAACTATGGTTATAAACCAATAGAAATTTGGTATCAAAAAAGAGGAACCTTCTGTATGTTAAGAAGATTCCTCTTTTTATATTGCGCGATTTCTATTTTTAATAACCATACTTCCTTAGTTTGATCGTAAACGCGTTCCACAGGCCAGGAGTCAACATATAGCTATGCTTCCCAAATCATCCGCAAAGTGCGCGAATAATTCGTGAAGCTAGGCTATCTGCTGACTCCTAACCGGCCTGTTCCACGCTCTTCAAGATCCACTCGTCCCGATCGAGTGCATAGCCCATAATAAAAAGTTCTTCACCATTATCAGGCGAGATTCTCGTCTCAACCACGCCTATATCATGCATGCCCATCTTTTCCATCACTCGACCAGAGCGGGGGTTCAAGTGGGCAAAATGTGCTTCAATGGTGTCAAAGTTCAAAAAGCTGAATCCATAGTCCATCATGGCACTGCCAGCTTCAGCAACGTAGCCATGTCCCCAGGCGCTTTGACTCAGAGCGTAAGAAAGAATTCCGACACCATTTTCGGGATGGAATTCGTAAAAGCCAATCAATTGATGGGTGATTTTATCTTCAATTCCAAAGGTGTAACCAAATTCTTTTAGAAAATGATCTTTAAAAAGTTTCTTAAAGTTTGAGGGAGTCTTGACGTCACGATATCTCATATATTTTACGATTTTTGGGTCTAAAATAATTGACTCTAGCTCGTCGTAATCCCCTTGACTGATCGGACGAATGATCAGTCTATCAGTAGTAATTTGACGCATCCTCATATTCTCCATTATCTAAACTAGAATTAGAATAATAAACTATTTTTTTGCGAAAGTAAATCATTTTATTTTTAAAATTTCAAGAAAATTTATTGACTTTAAAATTGAAAAAAGATAATATAGTTCGCATACGAACAAAAGGGAGAAAATGATGTTAAATTTCAAAAAAACAATCGTTTATAATATTCGAGATTTATCAATTCATATTTCAAGATACATTCATGCTCATGATGAGATTTCCACTGGCACCAATCCATTTGACGATGGCAAAAAAAGTCGTATCTCACGTTTGCAAGGGATGTCGATTGGATTTTTGTTCATGCATCAAGGTGAAGTAGTCATTCAAAAAGATTTGGAAAGAGAAATGTCGATTACCAAGTCTACTGCAAGTGGCTTAGTGCATCGAATGGTTAAGAATGGCTTAGTTTATACTAGTCCTTCACCAAATGATGCTCGAGTTAAGTGTTTGAATTTAACGACTCACGCTCAAGAAATGATCAAGGAAATCAACAGGCAAGCTACTGAAACAGAAAAGGTTTTACAAGCCAATATTTCTCCAGAAGACTTGGAAACTTTCTTTAGAGTAGCTGAACAAATCAGAAAAAATGCTCAAAGTAGATGAGGGTAGAGTTTTTTGCTTTTTTTGAAGTAATAGTTCGCATGCGAACGATAGGAGGAAACAATGCTAAAATTATTTAAAAAACTTAATAAAAAAGAATATTCAATGATTCTGGCCAGCTTAGTTTTTATTGTTGTACAAGTTTATTTGGAATTAGAAATTCCTAGTTATATGTCGACAATTACGCAACGACTGGAAGAAAAAGGGACGACCGTTAATCAGATCTTACAGCCGGGTATCATGATGATTTCACTTTCAATTTTAAGTGTCATCGCCTCAATTATTGTTGGATATTTTGCGGCTCACGTCGCAGCTGGATTCACGGCTCGATTGCGTGGAGAAATCTTTAATCAAGTAATGGGTTATTCTACACAAGATATCAAGAAATTCTCAGTTTCAAGTTTATTGACACGTTCAACTAATGACTTAACTCAGTTACAACAGTTTACTGCAATGGGGTTGCAAGTTATTATCAAAGCACCAATTACTGCCATTTGGGCGATTACTAAGATTGCTAATAAAGGCTGGCAATGGACGACGGCAACGGCAGTGGCTGTAGTAATTTTGATTGTTATGCTGACCTTCATTTTAATGATGGTTCAACCAAGATTTAAAAAGATTCAGAGTTTGACTGACCGCTTGAATTTGGTCACTCGTGAGAATCTATCCGGTATTCGGGTTGTTCATGCCTATAATGCTGAAGACTATCAAAATGACAAATTTAATCAAGCTAATAAGGATTTAACTGACACGAATCTTTTTGCCAATCGAGTTTTAGCTTTGATGAATCCTGGGATGAACTTTATTTCGAGTACTTTGACCTTGTCGGTTTATGCAATTGGAGCAATTATTATCAATCAGGCAACAGCAAAAGGCGCTCGACTCACTTTGTTTAGTAATATGATTGTTTTCTCATCATATGCTATGCAAGTTATTTTGGGCTTCTTACTCTTATCAATAATCTTCATCTTATTACCTCGTGTGACAGTTTCTGTGTCCCGAATCAATCAAGTTTTGGACGTTAAGCCTTCGATTATTAGTGGCAGTGAAACGGAAAATACCACAGAAGCTGGAACTTTGGAATTTAAAAATGTCAGTTTCAGATATCCACATGCCGAAGCCGACGCAGTTCATAATTTGAGTTTCAAGGCTAAACAAGGACAGACGGTTGCAATTATCGGGGCTACCGGTAGTGGTAAATCCAGTGTCATGAATTTGATCCCTCGTTTATACGATGCCACTGAGGGACAAGTTTTGGTCGATGGCGTTGATGTCAAGGATTATCGAACAGAAGATTTGAATGCTCGTTTAGGCTATATTCCACAAAAAGCCGTGTTATTTAGTGGCACCATTGCTTCCAATATTGATTTTGGTGAATCCAATACAGCTAAAAAAGGGAAAAAAGATTTATATCAAGCCTTAGAAATTGCCCAATCACGCGATTTTGTTGAAGAAAAAGAAGACAAAATTGATAGTAAAGTTGCCCAACACGGTGATAATTTCTCCGGTGGACAAAAACAACGTCTCGCCATTGCTAGAGCGATTGCAAGAAAACCAGAGATCTTGTTATTCGATGATTCGTTCTCAGCTCTAGATTACGCTACTGATAAGAAGTTGCGCACAGCTTTAAAAGAACAAGCAGCTAAGACTACTAAGGTAATTATCGCCCAAAGAATCAGTACCATTATGAATGCCGACGAAATTATCGTCTTGGATAATGGTCGCGTCGTTGGTCAAGGGACACATCAAGAATTACTAAAAAATAATGAAGTTTATCAAGAAATTGCTTACTCACAACTATCAAAGGAGGAACTCGCTGAATGAAAGTATTAGATGGAATCAAAAAGTATGGTTCAGAATACATTAAACCATTGATCATCGCCTTAGTTTTTGCGATGGCCGGTAGTATTTTTACCATAATTGGACCAAGTCAATTAAGTAAGATAACTGACTTGATCAGTCAAGGATTATTTAGCAAAATCAACTTGAATCAAGTTATGCAAATAGTCGTCCTTCTGGGAATAATCTACGTTGCGGCAGCAGTTGCCTCTTATGGACAAGGCTTTATCATGGCGACGATTACTCAGCGTTTTACCCAAAAATTGCGGACCAAGATAACTGAAAAAATCAATCACCTACCATTACAGTATTTTGATACGCATAATGAAGGGGATACACTCAGTCGAGTTACAAATGATTTGGATACAGTGGGGCAATCATTGAACCAAAGTTTGGGCCTCTTGGTTTCAGCCATTACTTTGCTATTGGGTAGCATTGTGATGATGTTTACAACTAACATCAAATTAGGATTTACAGCGGTTTTGTCAGTCATAATCGGATTTGCTCTGACGATTTTATTGATTTCAAAATCACAAAAATTCTTCTACAATCAACAAAATAAATTAGCTGATGTTTCTGGGTACTTAGAAGAGATATATGCAGGTCACGACGTTGTAAAAACTTATAATTACACTGACCAGGCTAAAAAAGAATTCACACAAATGAATAATGAACTACAAACTAATGTCTGGAAATCACAATTCTTATCCGGAATTATGCAACCACTGATGAATTTCATCGGTAACTTTGGTTACGTTATGGTTAGTGTCGTCGGAGCTATTTTAGTTTTGAATAATCAAACTACTATCGGAGTTATCGTGGCGTTCATGATTTATGTACGCTTATTCACGCAACCACTTTCACAAATTACCCAAGCTTTCACTAGTTTGCAGTCAGCTCAAGCAGCCATGAGACGTGTCTTTGATTTCTTAGGTGAAAAAGAAGTTCCTGATGATGAACAGAAACAAGCCATTAGTGGTGCAAAAGGCAACGTAGAATTTGATCACGTTGATTTTGGTTATTTACCAGGTCAAAAGATCATTAAGGACTTTACGATGAAAGCTAAAGCTGGTCAAAAGATAGCCATCGTTGGTCCAACCGGTTCTGGTAAAACCACGACAGTTAATTTATTGATGAGATTTTACGATTTAAATGGTGGAAAGATTTCTATCGATGGAATTGATATTGAAGATTTACAACGTTCCAATGTCCGAGAACAATTCGATATGGTTTTACAAGAAGCTTGGATTTTTGAAGATACAGTTAGAAATAATTTGGTTTATAACCAAGAAAATGTCACCGATGACCAAATAAAAGCTGCCACTAAAGCAGTTGATCTAGATCATTTTATCGAAACCTTACCAAACGGATACGATACAGTTTTAGATGATTCAGTCAGCTTGTCAGTTGGACAAAAACAATTGTTGACGATTGCTAGAGCTTTAATTAGAAATGCGCCAATGTTGATTTTGGATGAAGCCACCAGTTCAGTCGATACAAGAACTGAAGAGCAAATTCAAAAAGCCATGGACCTATTAATGAAAGGTAGAACCTCATTCGTGATAGCCCATCGACTTTCAACAATTAAGAATGCCGATATGATTTTAGTAGTCAAAGACGGTGAAATAATTGAACGAGGCACACACGATCAATTGATGGCTCAAAATGGTTTCTATACTAATATGTATAATAGTCAGTTTACAAAATAGAAAGCTTTCTATAGTTTAGTTGTTGGTTAAATACCGTTTTCCGCAACAGCTCTGGGAAATGACTAGAACTTCAAATCTATGCAATATTTTATTTATTCAGATTAAGTATTGAACTGATTTATAGTCTGGATAGGTTAAAAGTATTTGAATTTTAATTAGTGAAATTTCTTAAAATAATAGAAGACATTACTAGAGATGTAGAAAATTGAAGTGCAACAGAAAAGTTAGACAAAATTATATTTTTTAAATTACTAAGGTATGTTCCCTGTATTCACGGGGGGACATACCTTTTGT
>NZ_JAYKTX010000010.1:0-115780 GCF_036913615.1 Companilactobacillus miaonis
CGTTAAAACTTTGTTCAGTTTTCAAAGGTCTACCAGCTGATTAAGCGCTTACGCTCATCAGCGACTTAATTATTTTATCAAGCTGACAATAACTTGTCAAGAACTTTTTAAAATAATTTTTCTAACGAAATCAACAAGTTAATGATGAAAACGTTAGGAGATGTCTAACAGACAACTTAGTTATCATATCGAAGTTACAAGACCAAGTCAAGAACTTTTTTAAAATAATTAGAGGCATCAAGGAGAAGCAATTAAGCTTCAAACCGTTGACGCCGTTGCTCTGTCGCAACAACAAGATATATATTACCGTTTCAGTTACTACGATGCAAGTATTTTTTGAAAGTTTTTTGATTTTTTTCAAAATCAGTTTCATTATTACTTGTTTCTTCCTATTAATTGCAACAATTAATAGGTTATTAATACTATACCACGTTTGGCCAATGATTGGGACCAATTTTGACCATATGTCTAAGAAAATATCAATTTACTAATAAAAATAAGCCAAAGTAATCAAAATTCGATCACTTTGGCTCTTGCTTTCTATATTTATACGATAAGCTTAGAAAAATGCTTTACTAACTATAATTGTAAAAGTTAACAAAACAACTGAGGCTGACAAAGCAGCTAGGACCGCATTTCTGCCACTACTCAAGAAGGCTTTGAAATTTACACTCATCCCTAAAGCAGCCATTGCCATACCTAGTACTAAGTAAGCTAATTTAACTAACAAGTTCAATACTGTAGTGGACATCGGAACAAAAGTCCCAATAACACTAGCTAACAAAAATCCAGCCATAAACCAAGGAATTGGCAATTTACCTTTTTCACCTGTAACAGCTTTATCCTGATGTTGATACCAAATACCAATTATCAAAGCAGCAGGAGCTAACATTAAAACACGCGACAGCTTAGTGATGATAGCCGCACTCAAACTAACTGACCCTCCAGCACTACCAGTAGCAATGGCGTGAGCAATTTCATGCAAAGAACCGCCGGCCATAACACCAAATTGGGTATCAGTCATATGTAACATTGGCTTGAGACCAATTTCAATCAAAGTAAAGACAGTTCCAAGAATTGCGACGATGGCAACAGCTAAAACTTCTTCATTATGTTTTGCCGCCTCTTCTTCTTTACTGACCTTGATTTGTGGTGAAATTCCCATAACAGCGGCAGCCCCACAGATACTAGTTCCACTAGCAGTTAAAATTGCCAATCGCTTACTTACTCCAAATTTACGAGCAATATTGTAAGTTAAGACGACCATCCCACTGACGATCACTATTGCAAACAAAATCGTTTTAACTCCAGCATTAGCCAGATCAATCAAATTCAGTTTAAATCCTAATAGAATAATTCCTAAACGTAAAAATTTATTGGAAATGAATCCAATCCCTTCTTCAGCTTTTTTAATAGCTGGGCGATACATTTGAAACATCATCCCAATCACTAATGAGATCACCAAAGCACCGATAACGGTTAAATATGGTAATCCCCCAAGAAATGTTCCCGCAAGTGAACAAAACAATGTCATTAAAAACGCATAAAGAAAACTTTTTTCAAATAATTTTAAATACATACTAATCCTCCGTAATTCACATGATAATATATAACTTATATAAGTAAAAATTAGTATTCATTACTTTTGGATAAGTAAAATTTATCAAAGGAGAACAATATGCTCGATAAACGTTACCAAACACTCGTAGTCCTAGCCCAAACCAATTCATTTACTAAGACTGCTCATCAACTCTTCATCACCCAGCCGGCAGTTTCCCAGCAGATTACTTCTTTAGAGGATGAACTCAATCTAAAACTTGTCATCCGTAATCACAATCGCATCAAATTGACCCCAGTTGGTCAAAACTTAGCTAATTATGCCAAACAAGTCGAATTCGAAAGTGAAAAAGTCCTCAATTCTCTCAAACAACAGTCCACCTTTAAAATGGGTTGCACCCTATCACTGAGTTCAACTCTCTTACCGAAATTTCTCAATCATTTGAGTGACAAGATGCCCATCACAACGACAAAAATCAATAATACCCAACACATTTTGCAAGACATCCGCGATGGCAAAGTCGATTTTGGGTTGATTGAAGGCAATTTTGACAAAGACGAGTTTGACTCCTTCTTCTTACAAAAAGAACAGTTCATCTGTGCTTCCCACGAGAACATCGAACTCAATTCAATCGAAGATTTATTCAACCAGACCCTGCTGATCCGCGAAAATGGCTCCGGTAGCCGCAACATCTTTGAAAATTGGCTTGCCACTCAAAATTACAAAATTTCCGACTTTTCAAACGTGATGGAAATCGCTAGTCCCAACACCATCATCGAATTGCTCAAACAGAATCCCGGGATAACTTTCATCTACCAATCACTCGTCCAAAAAGAGCTAGCTTCTGGTCAACTAAAAAAACTAGATTTTCCGGGCTTTAAAATTGAACATCCCATCAATCTAGTTTTTCTCAAAAATTCTTACTTTAAAGAAACTTATCAAACGTTGACCGATTCATTTCTAGAAACTAATTAATCTCAACGCTTTCCATTACAACATCTTCTTTAGGTTTGTCATTACCATCACGTTTAACACGACTGATTTCTTGAACGATTTCCATACCTTCAAGAACTTGACCAAAGACTGTGTGACGGTGATCCAACCAAGGAGTTCCACCATTCTTATAAGCAGCAATGATTTCTTCTGGATAACCAGCACTAGCCATCTCTTTGATCATACGCTTAGGCATGTTTTCGTTTGAAACAATGAAGAATTGGCTCCCATTTGTATTAGGACCAGCATTAGCCATTGAAAGTGCACCTGTTAAGTTAAAGAGTTGGTCACTGAATTCATCTTCAAAATTTTGACCGTAAATACTTTCACCACCAGCACCAGTGCCAGTTGGGTCGCCACCTTGAATCATGAAATCAGGAATGACACGGTGGAAAATTATTCCATTGTAATAACCTTTTTTAGCTAGTTCAACGAAGTTTTTAACCGTCTTAGGAACTAGTTCATCGAATAATTGAATCTTAATTTCGCCATGATTAGTTTTGATAGTTGCAACACTACCTGTGGCGTTTTCTAAATCTAATTGTGGATATGCCATAATTATTTCCCTTCTATATTTAAGTAAACTTACTGTACCACATTTTACAATTCATTAAACCAGTTAACTCTGTGGGAATTTGATACACTGAATAAAAGGATGGAGGTTTATTATGAGGAAAAAAGATATTACCCAAATGTCATTCAAGGACTTATACCCGCTTTATATCAAAAAAGCTGAGCGCAAAGGACATACTCAAGCTGAAGTTGACCAAATCATTTTTTGGTTAACTGGATATGATCAACAAACTTTATCCCAGCAAATTACCAGAAATATTGATTTAACTGACTTTTTTAAGGAAGCTCCCCAAATGAACGAAAACATCTCCCTGATCAAAGGCGTTGTTTGTGGTGTGCGCGTTGAAGATATCAAAGATCCAATCGTTAAAGACATTCGTTACCTCGATAAACTGATTGACGAATTAGCCCGTGGCAAAGCCATGGAAAAGATTTTACGACAAGCATCTTAATGGTGCTTTTTATTTTGTTTTCGTTGAATTAAGTTAACTACTCCACCAACTAAGCCTAACAATAGGAACAAATAACCAATTGGTACTAAGAAAAATGACTCATGTAAAATACCATCACTGTCTAAATATGATCCAATCATACTAAAGAGTAAAAAGCATCCTACTCCAGCTAAAATCATGACAAGCGTCACATACAAAGTTATCTTAATTTTTCTCATTTCACTACCATCCTTCACTAACTTATCAGTCATCGACGGATCACCTAAGATTAATTGGTCTAAAGAAATCTGAAATGTTTGAGAAAGCGTGACGACCATTTCCAAGTCAGGCAAATTCCGATTGTTCTCCCAACTGGAGATTGTTTGTCGTGAAACATTCAATTTCAAAGCCAGCTGTTCTTGAGTCAGATGACGACTGTTACGTAATTTTTTCACTTGCGTTCCAAAGTCCATTTTGACGACCTCCATAGTTATAACTTACCCAAATTCTAGAAAAATGGTAGCTAGAGTTACTAGCATCATTGATATATCAACGTTTATTAGTGTGATATTATAGTTTTATATCGTTTTGAAAGGATTACTCACATTGAATTCATCTCTAAATTTTAACAGTCTTATCAAGAAAATGTTTCTCAAAGTCGACTGGGAAGCAGTCATTCAACACGTCGCTTCAGTCGTTTTCCAACTAGTTTTATTGACGATTGTCTTGTTACTGATCAATTGGATCGGTAAAAAAATCATTCGTCACATTTTCAAAACTGGTCTGCGCAAATCAAAACGTGGCATCTCACCGAAAAAGCTCGACACGATTTACACGTTAGTGCTCAACATTTTTAAATACATCCTGATGTTCTTTTGGATCTATGCTCTACTTTCAGCCATTGGAATTCCTGTCGGTACATTGATTGCCGGTGCCGGAATCTTCAGTTTGGCAATTGGTCTTGGTGCTCAAGGTTTCGTATCCGATATGGTCAACGGTTTCTTCATCCTTTTGGAACAACAGATCAGCGTGGGCGACACTATCACCGTCAATGGTATCGATGGGCAAGTTACCTACGTCGGAATCCGGACAACCCAAATTCAGAGCATCGACGGAACGCTCAATTACATTCCTAATCGCAACATCACCGTCGTCAGCAACAAGTCCCGCAACAACATGCAGGCCCTGATGGAAATTCCCGTAGCCAGTTCCAATCCATTTGAAGAGATCACTAAAATCATCAATCAAATCAATGAAAATCTCAATTTAGCCGAGTTGCAGCTGACCGTCAAGCCTTATATCGTCGGCTTTTCCAATCAACCAGACGGCACACTCGTCATCCAAATAGCAACTTATACTAAACCAGGCGCCCAATTTAAGGCCAAAAATGTTTTGCTGGAAAGATATTTAACAGCCATCACCGACGCAGGTATCGAGTTACCTAAGTAACCCAATCTTTGAATTATTGGCAACACCAAATTAGAAAAGTTATAATTAACCTATCAATAACCATAAGGGAGCATTCAAATAATGGAAAAACGTATCAAAGGTTCATGTACATCAATTTTAGTTGGTAAAAAAGCTTCTATTGATGGTTCAACAATCATTTCTCGAAACGACGATGGCCACGAGGCACTTGACCCTCAACGTTTTGTCGTAGTAAATCCTAGTGATCAACCAAGAGACTACACTTCAGTCATCAGCAAGGTTAACGTTAAATTGCCTGATGATCCAATGCGTTACACATCAATTCCTAACTCAATTTTGACTAACGGAATCTGGCCCGCTGCTGGAATCAATAGTGAAAATGTTGCTATGTCAGCAACCGAAACAATCACTACTAATTCCCGCGTATTAGGTATCGACCCATTTGTTGAAAATGGACTAGGCGAAGAAGATCTTGTTACCGTAGTTCTTCCTTACATCCACAGTGCCCGTGACGGTGTTAAACGCCTCGGTAAATTATTAGAACAATATGGAACTTACGAACCAAACGGAATTTCTTTTGCCGATAACGAAGAAGTTTGGTGGTTAGAAACAATCGGTGGTCACCACTGGGCAGCTGTTCGCATCCCTGACGATGCTTATGTTGTTGCACCTAACCGCATGAACATCGACAATTTTGACTTTAATTCAGATGACACTCTTTGTTCCGCTGACTTGAAGGACTTAATTGATGAAAATAACCTCAATCCTGACTTTAACAATTACAATTTAAGACACATTCTTGGTAGTTCTTCAATCAAGGATACAGTTTACAACAACCCTCGTGCTTGGTATGGTCAAAAATTCTTCAGCCCGGATGACACAACAGATGATCCAATGGAACAAGATCTACCATTCATCTGCCACGCCAATCGCAAAATTTCAATTGAGGACGTCAAGTTTGTCTTGAGTTCACACTTCGAAAATACTAAGTATGACGTTTACGGAAATGGAACAGACGCTGACAAGAAACTCTTCCGACCTATCGGAATTAATAGAAACCACGACGTTCACATCTTACAAATCAGAAACAACGTTCCTAAAGAAATCGCCGGTATTCACTGGTTAGCCTACGGTGCCAATACTTTCAACACCGTTGTACCATTTTATGCTAATGTCAATGACACTCCAGCTCAATACAAGAATGCCACTGGTAAGTTCGACCTCAACAATATGTACTGGTTAAGCTGTACAACTGCTCTTTTAGGTGATACAGATTATGACTTGTACGTTGATATGAGAAACGATTATGAACTCGACGCCATGAGTGCTTATCGTAAGATTCAAAATGACACTGATCAAAATTTGGATAAAGCCAACGCTAATGACTATCTAGAAAAGGCTAACGAAAAATTAGCTAACGTTGCCTTTGAAAAACAAACAAAATTATTGGGTGACATGGTTACAATGGGTTCCGAACATATGAAATTACGTTACAATCTAAATGATTAAATTTAAATTTTAAAAAATCATAAAACATTTGTAAAATTGTTTTATTGAAACTTTCATTTAAAGGTTATAGTATTATCACGTCATAGGTGAGGAGGTATCACCCCTCACTTATGACAAGGGTATGTAATCCAACGATTATGGAGATTATCGTTAAAAGGATTGAGAGATATGTGCACGCAAGGTGGAACTTGCGTTCTCTTGATTCTTTTTTTTTGACTAATTTTTTCGTAATTTAGTATTGCTAAACCAATCAGATAATCGTACAAAGGAATTAAACAAATCTTCTAGGAGGGATTACATGAAACTACTACACACCGCCGACTGGCATATTGGTCGGACACTAAATGGTTACTCACTTTTAAAAGAACAAAAATACGCCTTCCAACAAATTCTAAAAATTGCTTTAGAGGAACAAGTTGACGGTATCGTTATCGCCGGTGACATTTACGATCGAGCCGTTCCAAACGTTGATGCCGTGACAACTCTAAATGAGATGTTCAAAGAGATAAATATCGACAATCACCTACCGATTTACGCGATTTCTGGCAATCACGATGGGGCTAAACGTTTGAATTATGGCCGTGACTGGATGGCTTACACTAATTTTCATCTCAATACTTTGGTCGAAGAAGCTTTCACACCGATTGAAACCTCCGAAGCACAAATTTTCATGTTGCCATATTTTGACCCGATGGACGTTCGCGCTTATTATCGCCAAAATGGCATGTCCGAAGAAGACGCCAAAAGTATCCACAGCATAACTGACGCCATGAATCTAGTTCTAAAAGATATTCAAGAAAAATTTGATCCAGCTAAGAAACATATCCTTATCACCCACTTTGCCGTGACGCCGAATAAAGATACCAAACTAGAATTAACTAGTGAAACTTCTTCAACTGTCGGTGGTCTAGCAACTTTAACTGCCGATCAATTTAAGATGTTTGATTACGTCATGATGGGCCATATTCACACCCGCTTCGCTTCCCCTAGTGAAACTATCCGTTACTCTGGTAGCCCAGTAAAATTCAATGTCAAAGAAGCTCGCATCAAAAACAAAGGTAAAGGTGTGGATATCGTTGAAATCAACAACGATAAAATCACCCGTACTTTCAAAGAAATCAAACCTCAAACCGATTTGATTGTCCTTGAAGAAGATTGGGATACTTTAACTGATCCTGTTTTTTACAAAAAACAGCCAACTCAAAAAGCTTGGTTCGCTATTACCGTTAAGGACTTCGATCGCAGTAAACATATCAACGTCCGAGCTCAATTGCAGCAGATTTATGGAACCGTCGTGGAGCTGGATTATGAGAACATTTATCAGGATAAACAAGTCGAAACCACAAAAAATATCAGTGATTTGAGTCCTGATCAAACAGTTGATCAATTTTTCCACAGCATAACTGGCGAAGATTTATCGGATACTCAAAAACAGATTGTGGATAAAATTTTCGTTGATTTAGGAAAGGAGAAATAATTTTGAAACCAATTTACTTACAAATGAACTACTTTGGACCACATGCTGATTCTAAAATTGATTTCCGTAAACTGGATGAAGCACCGATTTTTCTCATTGGTGGCGATACTGGTGCTGGTAAATCAACTATTTTTGATGCAATGACTTTTGCATTGTTCGGCAGCACTACTACTGACGGGCGGGATGCCAAAGAAATGCGCAGTCAATTTGCCCCTAGCGACAAAGCCACCGAAGTTACTTTTTACTTTGAACAAGGCAATAATTTGTATCGTTTGATTCGTCGTCCTGAACAATGGCTTAAAAGTCAACGCGGTGGGGATAAGTTGGTTAATAAAAAGCCGACCGCTAAATTGGCCATTGTGGATAAAGTTGGTGGTACTGAGATCGACAGTATTGCCGCTAAACCTAGTGATGTCGGAACTGCCATTGCTGAAATTTTGAATTTGTCAGCTGAACAATTCAAAAAAATCATTCTCCTTCCTCAAAATGATTTCTCTGAATTCTTGAAATCAAAAACCGACGCTAAAGAAGCTATCCTCAAAAAAATCTTTGGCACACAACTTTACTCCGACTTCGCGGCCAAATTAAAAGCACTTTATACGACTAATAAGAAGAAAAACGAAACCTTCGCCACTGATCTAGCTGCTCAATTTGATTCCACTAATTGGACCGACTCGGAAAAAGCTCAACTCGAACACGAATCTGACGAACAAAAAATTGTTCTATTGGAAAACTTTGTGGAAAAACGTCAAGCAAATTTTAAAACTGCTGAAAAACAATCCCAGGCAATTAATCAACAAGTTCAAACCGCCGACAAAAATTTACAAGCAGCCAAAGATCTGGCTAAACAATTTGGCGATTTGAAATCTGCTAAAAACGATTATCAAACAAAAATCACCGACAAAGAAACCGACATCGCTGCTAATCAAGCTCACGTTCTAGAGTTACAGTGGGCCAATAGCTACAAAGATACCCTCCGGGACTTAGATAACAAAACCGCCGAACTACAAAAAACAACTATTAAAAAGGATAACTTGTTAGCCCAAATTGAAATTTCTAAAAAAGATTATCAAGTTGCTAAAGCTAAAAATGAAGAATTAACCGCTCAAAAAGATATTTTTGACCAAAAGACTACCAAGAGTAAACAATTAGCTATTTTGATCCCCAACGTTGAACGAATCGAAAAACTTCAAACGGAGATCACTCATCAAAAACCTGAACTAACCAAACTTGAAAATAAAGTAGCTACTCAGGAACAAAAACTTCAAGATGTCACTACTGAAATCGAAATTAAAAAATCATCCCTAGTCGATAGCGATGAATTACAAAAACAAAAGGATGATTTAACCATTCAAAGAAACCAGTTCGTCGAAACCTTGACGCCACTCGAGAACCACCAATTGGATTCTCAAAAAGAAGTCACTCGCTTGCAAAAACAGTTAAATCAATTGACTACCCAGCTACAAGCCAAAGAACAGAATTTACAACTGGCAAAAGCTGATTTTCAAGAGAAAAAGGGTCATCGTCAAGCACTAATGATTGCTCAACTTCAAAAAGAACTTGTCGATGGCGAACCTTGCGTTGTTTGTGGTTCCACTGATCATTCACACATGGTCAAAACGATTGACGCTGACGAAGTCGAATTGAAGGCTTCCATGGAACAAGTCGACCAGTCCCAAAATAAATTTGCCTCCGCTCAAAAGGAAGTCGAAACTTTCAATGAAAATATTCGCCAAGCAACTGAGGAATTGAACACTCGTCAAGCCGATTTAACAAAATCTGCTCAAGAGTTAGCTGATGCTTATCAAAAATTGACTAGTGAATCCTCACTAACCTTCCCTACTGAATTTTCGATGAAAGACTTAAAACAAGTCTTTGACAAAGAGATCGCTACTCTGAGTCAGCAATTACTCACTGCCAGCCAACTGACTGCTGAAATTGACCAATTGCAACATAACAGTCAAGAAATTACTGAACAACAAAATACCTTCAAGTTGAATTTAGCTTCGAAAAAATCTGCTCTACAAGCCAATCAAGCCGACCTCAAACAAACTTTAACTAAAATCGGTGATGAAAACAGATCTAGCCAAGAGATTTCAAAAGAAATCACCCAACTTGAACAAGCTGTTAAAAATTATCAAGCTCAATTAGATCAAACTCAAAAAGCTGCTCAAGCTAGTCAAATCAAGTATTCCAACAACAAAACGCAGATTGATGATGCCGAAAATCAGTTAACCGAACAAAGAAATTCCATTGCTCAATTGCAAAAAGAGATTGATTCTGCCTTAACTTTCACTACAAGCAAAACCAACGATATTAAAACTTTGCGTGATTGGATTGCTGAAGTTAATAGTAATCTGCTTTCTTCCCTACAAATTAAAATTTCCAATTATCAACAAGACAAAACTCGTCTCACTAAAGAAATTGAGCAATTGTCGACTACTTTAGCTGACAAGAAGCAGCCTGATCTAGCTAGTTTGCAAGAAACTCTCAACAATTTACAGACTCAAAAGGATCAACTGATTTCACAAGTCGCTAACGATAAACGGACTTTTGAAGATGCTCAAACCAATCTCAAACGAATTCAAAAAATCATCGCTCAACAAGGTGACTTTGCCAAGAAATTCAATCAGTTATCCGATCTTTACAACATCGTCAACGGTAAAGGTAACAACGATAGTAAGTTGAAACTGGAAACTTATGTCGTCCAAAACTACCTACAAAAGGTACTCAATTACGCCAACGACCACTTCATCAATCTGCTTTCCAACAATCGTTACACGTTTGAACTTTCTGATGACCCAAGCGACAAGATGCGTGACCACGGTTTGGATATCAATATTTTTGACAATGAAACTGGAAAATCGCGTTCTTCTGACACATTGTCTGGTGGGGAAACTTTTATCGCCGCCCTATCAATTGCACTGTCACTCAGTGAAGTTGTCCAATCTTCTTCAAACGGTGTCCAAATCGATGCTTTATTTGTCGATGAAGGCTTTGGTTCTCTAGATGATGAAACTTTGGAGAAATCAATGACGGCCCTAGAAACTATCGGTCAAAATCGAATGGTTGGGGTTATCAGTCATATTGAATCGATGAAACAAACTATTGGCCAACAAGTATTGATCAAGAAACTTGGCGATGGCCGCAGTAAAGTAGAAATTGTTAATAAGTGACACAAAAAGCCGCCCATTTCTGGACGACTTTTTTTATTTAAACGAGTTGCACAAGCCAGACTCAGCTAAGAGCTGAACGCTCTTGTTTCACTCTCTTTTATAATGGATTAACTCCGATGAATCTCTTTTCCAAAACTCTCAAGATGGCATCGGCGGTATCGAGTGATGTGTACAGTGGCACTGAATTCAAGACGGCATTTTGTCTGATGATGTAGCCGTCAGATGTGTGTGTCCGTTTGTCACCGACTGTGTTGACCAACAATTGAACTTTGTTGTGAGTAATATCGTAGATGATATCTTTATCAGTTTCTCCAACCTTTGGTACAACTTTGGCTCTGATACCTAACTTGTTGAAGTACTTGGCAGTTCCTTTGGTGGCAAGAACTTGGAAACCGACGTCTTCAAAACGTTTTGCCAAACTGGAGGCTTCTTTCTTGTCAGCATCGTTGACTGTGATCAAGACGTTACCAGCATCGGCAATGTGTTGATTAGTTGCTTCAAAGGCTTTATATAAGGCTTCAGTATAGTCGACTCCTGAGCCCATAACTTCACCAGTTGATTTCATCTCTGGTCCTAAGGCACTGTCGACGTCGTTTAACTTATTGAAGGAGAAAGTTGGTGCTTTAACGTGGATCAAGCGTGATTCTGGAGCTAGTCCTGGTTCTAATCCTAAGGTATTGAAGTTAGCACCTAAGATCAATTTAGTAGCGATTCTAGCCATTTGGATACCTGTTACTTTACTCAAGAACGGTACTGTTCGACTGGCACGTGGATTTACTTCAATGACATAAGCTTGATTGTCATGAATAACGAATTGGATGTTCATAATGCCCACACAATGTAATTCTCTAGCTAGTCGTTTGGCGTATTCGACGATTTGGTCTTGGACTGAATCGGGAATATTTTGGGGAGGATAAACAGCCATTGAATCTCCAGAGTGAACTCCAGAACGTTCGATATGTTCGATGATTCCTGGTAACAAGACATTTTCACCGTCACTTAAAGCATCGATTTCACACTCACGACCCGTTAAGTAACTATCAATCAAAACAGGATGGTGGTTTGAAACGTGGACCGCTTCTTTCATGTACTTGTTTAATTCTTCATCCGATTTGATGATTTCCATTGCTCGACCACCCAAGACGTAACTTGGACGAATCAAGACTGGATAACCAATCTTTTGAGCAACTTTTAAAGCACCATCAGCGGAAGTTGCAGTTCCCCCAATTGGTTGTGGAATTTCAAGTTTCTTAATGATTTGGTCGAACAAGTCACGATCCTCAGCTCGATTGATATCTTCAACCGAAGTACCAAGAATCTTAATACCATTGTCTTTTAGTGGTTGAGCCAAATTAACTGATGTTTGGCCACCAAATTGGACAATAGCGCCGACTGGTTTTTCCAAATCACAGACATTTAAAACATCTTCCAATGTTAATGGTTCAAAGTATAGCTTGTCAGCGATTGAATAGTCAGTTGAAACTGTCTCAGGATTATTGTTGATGACGATTGCCTTGTAACCCATTTGTTGAACAGCATTGACACAGTGCACAGTTGAATAATCAAATTCGATACCTTGACCGATTCTGATTGGGCCTGATCCTAAAATCAGAACTGACTTGTCAGACATCTTTTCTGATTCATTTTCGGTTTCATAAGTGCTATAAAAATAAGGTGTTTCGGCTTCAAATTCACCAGCACAAGTATCAACTGTCTTATAAGTTGGTAAGATTTCATTTTGTAATCTGAAAGTACGAATTATGTCTTCTGGTAAATTATTCAAACGACCAATTGTTCTGTCAGAATAACCTAATCGTTTAGCCTCAGTAACGACTTCTTTAGTGAGTGTGCCGTTAGTCAATTCTTTTTCAAAATCGATGATCCGTTTCATTTTAGCTAAGAAGAAGGGATTGATAGCTGTTAGTTGATTGATTTTTTCATATGAAACATCTCGACGTAACAATTCTGCTAAGTAAAATAGGCGGTCATCTTTAGGGATTTGCACGTATTCTTCAAGCTCTTCAGTCGATTTGTCTTTAAGTGAATCCATGATGAGATCGTGTTGGTCGATTTCTAGTGAACGAACGGCTTTTTGGAGGGCTTCTTCAAAATTACGACCCAAAGCCATAACTTCACCAGTAGCCTTCATTTGTGTACCAATTGTGCGGTCGGCTTTTGAAAACTTATCAAATGGCCAGCGAGGAATCTTGCAAACGACGTAGTCCAAAGCAGGTTCAAACTGGGCAAAAGTCTTACCGGTGATTGGATTCGTGATTTCATCCAAGGTCAAACCGACAGCTATTTTGGCCGCAATTTTAGCGATTGAATAACCGGTTGCTTTAGAAGCTAGTGCTGAAGAACGGCTGACACGAGGGTTAACTTCGATAATGTAATAATTGCTAGTTTTCGTATCGATGGCCAACTGCACGTTACAGCCACCTTCAATTTTTAGAGCGCGGATAATCTTGAGTGAGACGTCACGCAACTTTTGGAACTCAGCGTCGGTCAGTGTTTGAATTGGTGACACAACGATTGAATCTCCTGTATGAATGCCGACGGGATCAACATTTTCCATGCCACAAACGGCCAAAGCGTTGTCATCACTATCACGCATAACTTCAAATTCGATTTCCTTGAAGCCGGCAATACTTTGTTCAATCAAACATTCAGTCGATGGTGAGACTTTCAAACCACGTTCAACGATTTCTTTCAATTCCTTGTCGTCGTGGGCAACTCCACCACCAGTTCCACCCATGGTAAAGGCTGGTCTGATAATGACAGGAAAACCGATTTCATCAGTGAATTCCTTGGCATCTTGGTATGTGTAAGCAGTTTTTGAAGCGGGGATTGGTTCGTGGAGACGATTCATCAATTCTTTGAATTCTTCACGATCTTCAGCTTCATTAATGGTATTTAATTTAGTTCCAATAATTTCAATATCTAATTGATCCAAGATTCCTGATTTTTGAAGTTGAACGGCCATATTCAAACCAGTTTGACCGCCAAGGGTTGGTAAAATTGCATCGGGATGTTCTTTAACTAGTACTTTCTCAACAAATTCAAGCGTGATTGGTTCAATGTATACTTTATCCGCAATATGTTTGTCCGTCATGATGGTTGCGGGGTTGGAGTTGATCAATACAACTTCGTAACCCTCTTCCTTCAAGGCTAAACAAGCTTGGGTTCCGGAATAATCAAATTCGGCGGCTTGTCCAATGATGATAGGACCTGAACCGATGATCATAATTTTTTTAAGGTCTGTTCTCTTTGGCATAATTTGTTCCTCCAGCTATTTGTTTAGTCTTTCAACGAATTTATCGAAAATGAAGTCAGCGTCATGTGGTCCCGGCATAGCATCAGGATGGAATTGAACTGAAAAGGCGTTGTACTTTTTGTGTTCGACTCCTTCAACAGTTTGGTCATTCAATTCAACTTGGGTGATTTTCAAATCTGTTTGAGCAACTGAATCCGGGTCAACGGCATAGCCATGATTTTGAGAAGTGAAATAGATTTTACCGGTTTCTAAATCTTTTACCGGATGGTTGAAGCCACGATGTCCAAATTTCATTTTGAAAGTTTTCGCACCGTTAGCGAGACATAGCAATTGATGTCCCATACAGATTCCAAATACTGGATACTCTTTTTCTAGTTCAACAATATTTTGCAAAATATCAGTGTGATCGACCGGGTCTCCAGGACCATTACTTAACAAAATTCCATCTGGTTTGAGATTTTCAATATCAGCGACGGACGTATTGCCAGGGACGACGGTTACTTTTAGTCCTCGTTTTTGTAATTCGTCAACAATACTTTGTTTGTAGCCGTAATCTAATAAAACGACGTGTTTGCCACTGCCTTCAAAAGTTTGTTTGGTTGGTGTGACACTTTTTTCGAGTTGTTTGGCATCTAGTTTCCACGAAGAAATTTCATCAATCAACCCGGCGTTTAAACTATCAACGATAGCGGCTTTCAAAGCTCCAGCTTTACGGATTTTCAAGGTGATGGCACGAGTGTCGATGTCATAAATTCCGGGGATATTTTCTTGTTTGAGGAATTCATCGATGGTCATTTCACTTTGATAGTTACCGACTGTTTCGCAAATTTCTCGAGCCAAAACGCCTTTGATATAGGATTTTGGTGACTCGTCAAATTTCTTAGCAATGCCGTAATTTCCAATCATTGGTGTACAGAAGTTGATGATTTGTCCGTTATAAGATTGGTCGGTGATGGCTTCTTGATAACCGGTCATCCCGGTAGTGAATACGAGTTCACCAATTGTTTCGACGTCGCTTCCGAACGCTTTACCTTCAAAATAAGTTCCATCTTCAAAAACTAGATATCTTTTCATAATATTCTCCAAACTTTCGAAATATTTGATATAGAAAAAGGGATGCTTATCCAGCATCCCTCAAGTTTTGTCTTAGATTGATTATTAGACTGAACCTTTGAGACCTCACTGGATCCGATTAAAAATTCAAGATATAAAAAAACTTCCCTTGCCAGTGTGACAAAGAAAGTTAGTTGGGGTTTCCCCATAAGCGATTACACTTTCCAAGTCTCACTGGACTTAATTAAAAGTTGTTGAACATATAATACAAGCAACTACGTTTTTCGTCAATAGGGTTATTTTAGGAAAATGTGTTCCCGATGGTACTGTAAATATTTCTTATTAGGAGAATATTGGTAATTCATGTGAATTTTTCTATTTTTATATTTATCTAATAATTTATTGATTTTACTGTCTGGCGAACTGATCGACGATATAACGATATGACCGTTATCATTGAAGGTAAAATAACCTTCTGTAAAAGCTTGAGCAAGTTTTTTTGTGAAACAGATACCGTTACGTGGGTCGAGACGAATCTCCTTGTTTGCCGCCCAAGGTACTATTCTGGTAGCAACGAGTTCATCTTCATTTACTGGTCCTGCAACGGCGGATTTATAACGGTAGTTGAATTTCACTTTGTCCGCAAAAAATTTTTGAACAGCGTCATAAGTTTTGACCCCTTTGACTTCATCATTGATAAAGTAGAGTTCATTTTTCTCCGCCTGGTAACACTTCACGGCAATCTCCTCTTCCTTTTCAGAAAGTTTCGGCAAATTAGACATCTCGACTTGGCGATTTAATAATCCGAAATAATCTTTTTTATTTATTTGGGTAATGCCATTCATGTTGAAGAAATTCGACCACTTACCTTTGAACTTACGAAAAGTCCAATCAAAGGTGCGGAGATTTTGTTTCATCAGTCGATGTGAGAAGAGATAAGGCTGCTTTATTGTCACAATATCGTTGCCAGTTCTTGGGTCTTGTCCAACAATTTCGCCAAATTCACCAGCTCCATACAAATAAAACTCATTGCCCCATTCTGAAGCACTGCCTGAACGACGATAAATTATCCGGTCGCCTTCGTGGAGCTGGTTGTTGTTGCGGTTTTGATAGCTGTAATATTTAAAATCTACATCGTTATGTTCGACACTGGAGCTGGAATCGATGATGAAATAATTAGTTTGGGAGTTTTCATTTTGACTCATAGAATTCACTTCCTCTATTTTTCATTGTACATCATGCTTCTGATATACTTGTCTAGAACAATTACTAATCGGAAGTGAAACAAATGGACACGGATTTTGAAATCAGCCAAGGACTCAACTTTGGTTTTATCGACAATTCAACACAATCATTAGCTCGCTATCAACCCGCCTTGATTACTAACCAAAATGGAACAGTCCTCGACACTCTAGAAGATGAGTTGAGAAATTCCAAATCATTTACAATTGCAGTCGCCTTCATAACTTTGGGTGGCTTACTAGATTTGAAAAGCACTTTATCTGATTTGGCAATTCATGGTGTCCGTGGAAAACTTATCACTTCAACTTACTTAGGTTTCAACAATCCTAAGGTATTTGAAGACTTATTACAAATTCCTAATCTTGATGTTAGAGTTTTGGAGCAAGCAGGATTTCATACGAAAGCTTATTATTTTAAGCACCAAGATTTCGAAAGTGCCTTAATTGGTAGCTCTAATTTAACTCAAAATGCACTAAAAAAGAATTTTGAATGGAATTTACGAATCACTTCAACCGAACGTGGTGACGTGATTCAAGACATCAAAAATAAACTAGCTCAACTTTGGCAACAAGCTACTCCCTTAACACACTCGTGGATCGACGATTATGCCAAAGATTGGCAGCCAAATTATTCAACTTTTCGAGCTAAGAAAAATAATAAATCGAACAAAATTGTGCCTAACCAGATGCAACAATCTGCACTAGAAGCTTTGAAAGAGCTACGCAATCAAGAACATGCTAAAAAAGGTTTAGTCGTTGCGGCTACTGGAACTGGTAAAACTTATTTAGCCGCTTTTGATGTTCAGCAATTTCAACCGAAAAGATTATTATTTGTAGTTCACCGCGAACAGATTTTGCGTAAAGCTATGGCCAGTTTTAAAGAAGTTTTAGGTGGTCCCGACAGTGATTACGGAATCCTCAGTGGTAATCAAAAAGAAATGACCGCACGCTTTATCTTTGCGACGGTCAATATGGTTTCGAAAAAGTCTATTCGTGAACAACTGGGAGCACAAGCTTTTGACTACATTATCATCGACGAAGCTCACCGTGTTAGCCAAAATCAGTTGGGTGAAAAAGAGTCAATGTATCAGCGCTTGATGAATTTTTACAAGCCTGAATTTATGCTTGGAATGACCGCTACTCCTGAACGAACTGACGGAACCAACGTTTACAAATATTTCGATTATCACTTAGCTTATGAAATTTCATTACTTGATTCATTAGACAACAATTTGCTTGTTCCCTTTCACTACATTGGCGTGACTGATTACGAGAAAAACGGTGAAGTTATCGACGACAAAACTAGCTTGAAACACTTAGTATCCGACGAGCGGGTCAACTATATTATCGACAAAACTAATTATTATGGTCCAAGAAATGCGGACGTACATGGTTTGATTTTTGTTAGCCGAATCGTTGAAGGACAGGAACTGGCTGCTAAGCTTACCAATAAAGGTATCAATGCCCAATTTGTTTCGGCTAAAGATACAGTTGAGACTCGTGAACAAGCTGTTCGAAAATTAACCGAAGGCAAATTGCAATACATCATAACTGTCGATATTTTTAACGAAGGTGTCGACATCCCGATTCTCAATCAAATCATTATGATGCGACCTACAAAATCCAGCATCATCTTTCTTCAACAATTAGGACGCGGACTCCGCAAATTTCCCCATAAAGATTTTGTTACCGTGTTAGACTTCATTGGTAATTACGATGAAAATTATTTGATTCCAATGGCTTTTGACCGCACACATACCAGTAACAAAGAGAAGATTATCAAACAAATTGTCAGTCCAAAAATCTCGGGAGTTTCTACAATCAATTTTGAAGAAGTCGCCCGCAATCGTATCCTAGACGCCGTTTCAAGGGCTCGCTTAAATGACATGAATCGCTTCAAAGCCGCTTATCAAAGTCTTAAAGAAAAAATCGGTCAACGTTCACCAATGTTATTGGACTTTGCTCAAAAAGGCAGCGTTGATGTACTCGATGTTATCGAGAAATTCAAAACTATTTACGATATGCAAAATAAATTTGAACCCGACCAATCAAAATCACTTACTAAAGAACAACATTCATATCTAAAATTCATCTCCGCAGAGATCACCGTCTCCAAACGCCCAGTTGAAGCGTGGATTTTGAAAAAATTATTGACCAAGGACCGCTTAACCGACAAGCAAATTCTATCCTCACTTCAAGCCAAAAATATTTTTTGCGATGAAGAAACTCTGACTAATGTAGCTTCTGTGCTAGACTTCACCTATTTCTCCAAAGTAAAACAAAAGAAATACGGTCATATCTCATTAACCAATCACGCAAACAATAACTGGCAATTCACTTCAGAATTCAAGCAAATGTTGCAGTCAACAACGTTTAAAAAATATTTTGAAGACGCCCTGGATGCAAAACTCTTCGACGTCCAACAAAATCCAGCAATCTACCGCAATCGATTCACCATCGGCGAAAAGTATTTCCGTTCAGATATTATCAAAATGTTGAACTGGAAACACGAACCCAACTACATTAATATTGGTGGTTACGGACTAAGAGAAGATGGTCGTTTCCTACCAGTCTTCATCTCCTTGAAGAAAACTGAGAAAATTCAAAATAAGATAGTCTACAAAAATACCTTCCTAGACCGCTCAACCTTACCGCTGTTTTCTAAAAGCGGACGTTCTACTTCCAGTACAACTGAAAGTGAAATTCTAGAACACAAAGGTTTCGGGATGATCCAACTATTCGTAAGAAAATCCAACAACAATAGAATTGATGGCAAAGATTTCTACTACCTGGGTTCAGCAAAGATTCTCGCTGCAAAAGATATCGTAGAAGAGAATATCGACGGCAAACCAACCAAACTAGTTGAATTTACTCTTCGTTTGGAACATGAATTGGATTTGGGATTGTATCATTTTTTGACTGAAGGATAACAAAAAAAGCGGCAAGGAATCCGTGCTGCTTTTTTATTACCTGCAATTCTTCTAATAAATACTTTCATTGCTTATTTACTTTAGAAATATTCCAGATCTTGACTGCAATTACACTCATTTCTTTTTGACGCTTATCAATTTCAGAATAATTCCAGTTATCAATTTTAGTTAAATCTCTAGTCATTTTAATTTCTGAACTTTTATAAATCTTCTTTTTTTTATCAAAAGTATCATTAGAAATTCTTCTGTTATATCTCCCACTCAACAACGTTAAGTTTCCTAATCTCCAAACATACGGTTCAGCTTCCTCCGAATCTAATCCCCATTTTTCAAATTTTTTAGGAAGTATATGTTCAATATTAACTTTTGCATTATCGCTATTTACAATCATCTCACCAGTATATTGATAATTATTAATATTTTTCAATAAGTATCTGATTACAGGCGAATTTTTTACTGTAAATGTTGAGAAATTATTTTTAAATTCATCATCATCTATTATTAATTCAGCAATCTTTTTTACTGCCTCATTTGGGGTTATTTTTTCAGCAAAAATATTCCGTGCTATTTCAGAAAATTTCATTTCATATTTGTTTGCAACTAATCCGGAAACAACAAAATTTCTCAAAACTAAAATTTCAATTGCCTTTAATATTTTTAAAGTATCTGTATCAGATATTTCTCTTGAAACAATTGATAAAACAATTGGATAGAACGATGTTGCATTTAATGTGGAAATATTTTTTAATATTTCCTTTATCTCCTTAGAAAAATAGTCCCCTTCATTTGGTTTCACTAAACTCACATAACATGACGATAATGAATACAAATCATCACATATATTTTTTGCTTCGTTTGAGTTAGTTATTTTGGCTCTCAATAATTTATATAAATCTTTCTTTCGAGCAAATCCAAACCTTGAATTCCAGTAATATCTAATATATTTAGTAACATCAATATCTTCTAAATTCTCAACTATTTCTAGCCATTCATTTTTCACACTATCTAAATTATTTCCAGCTGATCTAAAAATATGATTCTTTAATAAATCCGCCGTTTCAAGACTCTTTCCTCTATCATTTAAAGTTTCAAATATAACAAATGCTTCATTAATATCATCCGTTTCTACGTGCATTACTTTAAATTTATTTATAAAACAATCCTTATAATCGCTAATAATATTATATTTCTCAGTCACATCATTAGCCTTTGCGACTTTGTCTTCCATCTTTCTTTCAAGAAACTCATATGCAACCTTAATTCTTTTATTAGAAGGTATCTTACTATCAAAAGAATCCATTCTCTTATTTAAGTTTTGTGATTGTATATAATTTTTGAAAAAATCTCTGTCCATTTTACTTAGTATTAATTGGCGTCTATCTTTGGTTTCTGAAATCCTTCCAATATATTTCACTTGTATATCTGACGCGTCATCTTCTGCGTCTTGATATTCAGATCCATCAGCTTTTTTCAAACTTCTTAACATATTTCGAATAAGGGCTAAGAATATAATAGATGTTATCGTTCTTTGCTGCCCATCAATTATATATTTTTCTTTCCCGCCATTATTGCTATGAATTACTACTTGACCAAAGAAATGTTGATCCATTTCTTTATCTACAATTTGATTAAGGTCTATCCAAAAATCATCCAATTGCTCCTGATCCCAGGAATATTCTCTTTGATAGTCAGGAATGTAATATTTTTCCATTAAATATTTATCCATCGTTTCAAAATTTGAATTAATTATACCCAATATATATTCCCCCTATTCCTCATTAAATTTTAAGGAAAGTATTTATATATTCTTATGATCCAATAAAATTTATTATAGTACAATACATCAAGATACATTAACTGTGTGTGTTATCTATTCAAGTACCTTTCCAAATCAAGAATCTTCAAAAAATCCTTACGACTCACTTGCGTAATACCATACATGTTAAAAGAATACTGCCAGGAGTCCGGCCTATTTCTAAATTCCCAATCCTCACCTTCCATATCATCCTTTAGAATTTTTTCTGGAAATCTATACGGCATTTCAATCTTTGACAAAACATTTTTAGTGTCAGCATCAACCGATATAATCTGACCAAATCTTCCTGCGCCAAAAAAATAAAACTGTCCACTAATTTCTGAGGCTTTTTGTGATCTACGATAGATAAAAAGATCATTTTCTTCTATCTTGTTATTTTGAGCTTGATTCCAGCTATACTGAACAAAATCAATGTCAGCGTGATTCTCTTTCGAACTTGAATCAACTATAAAACACTTAACTTCATCATTTTCTTTTAGATAGTTTTCAAAATTCTCTAATCCCATTTTTAATTTACCTATCCTTTTGTTATCGTTATCAATTATCCATTAAGTATAGTACACGGTAGTAAGTATTCACTCATTTATAACCAAATTAGATATTATTTTTTCAAGAGCCTGTTTAAATATATTTTGGTATTAAAAAATAAACGTCCTCTTTTTCCCCCTATCCAGTGACTAACCCCAAAAATACTTATATAATAATCATCATTGTGTCCAAATTATAAATGGATTAATGAGGGGATTTGAGTATGAGTATCTTTCTACAGGGTTTGACTATGGGATTCGCTATTGAGGCGCCTATTGGTTTGGCAAACTTATTTGTCATCAACAATGCATTAACGCAATCACGCAAACGTTCGTACGTCGCGGCTTTTTTTGTAGCATTCTTCGATATTGCTTTATCTGTGGCTTGCTTCTTTGGTATTGGGGCCATCATGAAGCGGTTCGAATGGCTGAAATTGGCAATTTTGCTTTTCGGGAGCTTGATTGTCATCTACATGGGTACCAACTTACTGCGCGCGGAAACAACGGAAATCGGCAGTAAAGATACTGAATTGACGATGTTTAAAACCATTTCGACGGCTTTTGTCATGATCTGGTTCAATCCACAAGCAATTATCGATGGCTCATTGATGTTGGGGGCTTTTCAAGTCACATTGCCAGTGAGTGGTTACTCAATTTTTATCAGCGGAGTTGCTTTGGCTTCACTGACTTGGTTTATTGGCTTAAATTTGGTCATTGCCAAATTCAAGGATAAATTCAATGCCCGAGTTTTGCGCATCATTAACATGGTTTGCGGGGCGGTTATTATTCTTTATGGTTTGAAATTATTTTATAACTTTGTAACTTTATTGATCCACTAAAAAAGGAATCACACAACAATTAAATTGTGTGGTTCCTTTTTTAAATATTCCATTTGTAAAAAATCTTACAGTGATTAAATCTATTATATGGTATTATTTTTTCCCGCTGAAGTCTTCCGACTACTATTCCCGGATGAATACAAATGCTATCAGCAAAATTAATTATATTAGTTTTCGAGAAATTATTTGTTTCTGATATAAAATTGTTCCAATTATCTTTCGGAATTAAAACATTAGCTGCCCAATCATTTGCTTCCTCTTCCTTATCAGCATCTGAATAACCATTGATGAACATTTCTTTTTTATGCAAAATTATATGTGCAAGCTCATGAAAAAAAGTAAACCACAAAGCATCATTGGTTTTATATCTTAAACTTAATTGAATTATCGCTTTATGATATGGTGTCATCCATCTTGTCAATCCACTGACTCGGCTGCCCTTGATTTCAGGTACAAAAACCACTGCCACACCAAATTTCTTGGCAATATCAATCATTTTAGGAACAAAAATTTTGGGATCATCTTCAATAACTAGCTTTCGAAATTCATCTACAGATTCTTTTGCCAGATTTCTATTAAACTCATTAGTCTTAATTCTTTCAGCTTCTTTAGTCCCTTGCTGTATCCACGCAGAAAGGGCATACTTATCAATTTTGCCTTGTTTACGAGTAATTCGATATGCTCCATTCAATAGGACATCATTTTCTAAATTATTTTTTAATGTCTCAAAATTTGGAAATCTGAAAAACTTTAATAGATTGTTAAGCTTCTCAGACGGTTTTCTTGTCTTTGGTACAAATCCTTTATTTGCTAATTCTGCATAATTAAATTTACTAATCCATTCACTTTGATTCACTAAATCATTATCATGTTTTATTCTTTCTCTGTTAGTGGCATAGTTAGTTTCTAAATTTAACCAAAATTTAGCTGGTAAGTTAAAAATAAACTCTAATTTTGTTGCCAGTTTGACATTTATAGGAGCTTTTCCATTAATTATCTCTGATAAATGTTTAGGTGTTATTTCCAAACGTCTTGCGACCTCAACTTGTGTCATTCCTAAATCACTGATGGTTTCCTTTAATATCGCTCCTGGTTTGGTTGCATAATCCGGTTGTACTTTAAATAATTCAATTGCCATGATAGTCAACAACCTCCAATATATATATTTTAACCACTTGAGATTTATTTGAAGTAAATTCATTATTAATATCTAAGCCCTTAAATACCAATCTCTCATTACCTGTTAAGGAAACTGCAAATTCACCATTTCTATCACCACCCAAAGAATGTAATCTCGGGGGTGGTAAATGACTAATTTCAGACAAGCTATCAGTAGCTCGAAATTCTGAAATTCTTTGCATTAATTTAGCCCCAACCATTTTTCCATACTGCTTTATTATGAGTTTCTCAGAAGAAATTATCTTTGATAATTTACGTGTATTTCCATAAATTTCCAAGTGATCACCTTAACCTTTTTGGTTAATAACTATATTATAATATCCTCGTCAATGACTTTTGTCGATTGAATTGCTCAATAAAATTAACTAACTTAAATAGGTATGATAAACATTACGAAAAAATTTATGACTTTCACCAAAAAAGTTTGAGACATAACTACTTTTCACTCCTAAATTTGCAGCATAAAAGCGGAACATAACATAGCTTTTTCCGCTTAAAACAAATATCCCCGGGTAATCAAAGAACTTCAATTACCCGGGGATATTTGCCTTAATGTTCGAAAGCTGACCATGTTATGTCCCGCTCTTTACCTAACCATAGAAGGTTTCTTAGGATCAAACTTCCAATTTGGAATCAAGAATTGCATAGCTTTAGCGTCATCACGGGCACCGAGGTTCTTTTCAACGTACAATTCGTTAGCTTGTTTGATCTTTTCAAGGTCAATTTCTACTCCTAGTCCTTCGTTTGTCTTAGGAACTGTCAATTGGCCATTTTCAATTTTATATGGATTCTTGGTGAGGTTTTGACCATCTTGCCAAATCCAGTGAGTATCAACGTCATAAACACGTCCCGGAGCAGCGGCAGCAGCATTGGCAACCATTGCTAGTGAGATATCAAAGTGGTTGTTTGAATGTACTCCCCAATTCAAATTGAACTCGTTGCACAATTGAGCTACTCGAACAGCACCTTCCATTGTCCAGAAGTGTGGATCGGCTAGTGGAATTGAAACGGCGTTCAAAGCAATCGCATGAGACATTTGACGCCAGTCAGTATCAACCATGTTCGTTGCTGTTGGCATATGAGTGATTTGTTGGAACTCAGACAAGATTTCACGACCTGAGAAGCCATCTTCACCACCACATGGATCTTCAATATAGTGCAAAATTCCTTTCAATTCGTCAGCGTAGTGAACAGCTTGTTTCAATGACCAAGCACCGTTTGGATCAAGGTCAAGCTTAGCATCTGGGAAAGCTTCGTGTAGTGCTTTAATGGCGGCAACTTCTTCTTCACCATCAAAGACACCACCCTTTAACTTGAAAGTCTTGAAGCCATATTTATCGTAAGCAGCCTTGGCCAATTTGACGATTGATTCAGGATCCATGGCAGGTTTTCGACGAAGTTTGCCCCAGTCACTAGAATTGTCATCGTCAGTTAAGTATGGCATATCCGTCTTACTTGCATCCCCGACATAAAATAAGTAACCTAAAACACCGACTTTTTCACGTTGTTGACCGTCACCCAAAAGAGCAGCAACTGGCACGTGGAGATGTTTTCCTAATAGATCCAAAAAGGCAGTTTCAATCGCAGTTAAAGCGTGAACCATGATTCTTTGGTCAAAGGTTTGTTGTCCACGGCCACCCTTATCCAAGTACGAGAAGTCTTCTTTAATTTTTAGTAAAACAGCTTTGTACTCGCCGATGGATTGTCCAATCACCAATTTTTTGGCCTGGTTCAATGTATCGGTGATCTTTTGTCCACCAGGTACTTCACCAACACCAACTTGGCCTTCATCAGTTGTTAAAATGACAATGTTTCTTGTGAAATATGGGCCATGGGCTCCGGATAGATTTAAGAGCATGCTGTCATAACCTGCAACTGGATATACATCCATTTTTTCAATTTTTGGAATAGTCATAATTGTTCTCCTTTTAAATTAATCTTGAAATTTATTATTCATGTATAATATTGGTATTAACGCAATGTGAAGGGGATTGAAATAATGGAAATAAACCGACTAAAAACTTTTTTATCAGTCGCAAGAAACGGTAGTTTTAAAGCCGCAGCTGAAAAACTCTTCCTATCTCCACGAGCTGTTTCAAAACAAATGGATCAGATTGAAAATGAATTAGGGGTTCAATTGTTTGAACGGCAAAAGAACAGTACTCAGTTGAATAAAGCTGGTAATCAGTTTGTCGTCACAGCCCAAGATATCGTCAATACTTACAACGATTCCGTGACAAAATTACAAACTATCAATGAAGCACCAACACCAACTTTACGAATCGGTTTTTCATCCCTCAATCAAACTGTGATTTTAGAAACCGTCATCGCACCCTTCACTAAAAAATATCCTGATATTAAATTAGAGGTTAAGGAAGAAAGCGGCATCCGCTTGATTCATTTACTCGAACACGACAGTCTCGATTTTGCCGTAACGCCATTTTATAATCTAACTCGTGAAAAAATCGATTATAAAAATACCAAAATGATTAAATTAGCTGAAGGTGAATTAATGGTTGGCGTCAGTATCAACAATCCTCTAAGTAAGCAAGATTCAGTGAGTTTAGATGAGATAAATAATATGAAAGTCCTTTACTACAGTTCATCTGAATCGTACTACTTAAGAGAAGTCTTTCTCGACAAATTCAACGGCTTTTTGAATCCTGAACAGATCAATCGGGTCTCTTCATTAGAGCAGCGTGATATGATGGTCGCATCCAACAACGGAATCGGCTTTTACCCAAGTCCGTTTTTAAATAAGGAACGTGCACAAAATCCGATGATCAAGTTTCTAAAAATCACTGATAAAGTCAACAAGTACTATGCTTCGGCGTTTCTTTACAATCCTAACAACAAAAATCCTTCATTGGTAAACTTAGTTGCTGATTTAAAAAGGATGGAATCTTAATGATTTCAGCCTTTTTATTTTGCCAAAAAATCAGTCGCTTCAAGCACCCGCACACAAGCATCGTGTTTGATATCTTTTTGAGCAATCCGTAAATATCCATACTTAGTATCACGTTCAAAAAGAATTAGGTCGTTGGTATTTTGATTGGCGCAGAGTAAGAAATCCCCGTTCTTACTAATACTGAAATCACGTGGGAAAATACCTTCAGTTTTAATATTCTGAATCTTTTCCAAGTGTTTTCCACCATCCAAAACTTTGTAAACCGTTAGTGAATCGTGACCTCGATTAGAGATGTACAAGAATTTTTCATCTGGTGACAATCTAATTGCAGCGGAACCACTGTGACCCACGTAGCCTTCAGGAATATTGGAATAATCAGCGATTCGTTCCAACTTACCAGTTTCTGGATGATATTCAACTACGCCAACTCGACTGGATAACTCACCTAAAACATAGACGTAATTAGTCTTTTTAGCGATAGCTAGTTGACGAGGTCCAAAGCCAGGTTTAGTTTCAAAGGCTGACTTCAAAGTCAATTCGGCAGTATCAAAGTTAACATCAAAAATGAATAACTTGTCACAACCTAACCCACAAACCATCAATCTGCCATCTGGCAATTCTCTAGCAAAGTGAATGTGGGCGTGATCTTGTTCAACTAATGGGCCGTGACCCTCGATTGGATAAGTGTGACTGCCGACAATTTCATAATCGTCATTCATTTTAAAAGTATGAATGGCATTAGTATTGTAATTTGCGGCAAACAAAACTTTGTGTTCGCTGTCGATTGAGATGTATGAAGGAACGGTATATGGTAATTCATTCCAGAAATATAAATTCTTGGCTGCATCATAAGCTTCATATGAGCCGTGTTTCTTTGGTAAATAACTGGCTGAAACCAATTTTCCCATCTTGGCATCAACAATTCCGACTCCACCTTGATCACCATTTCGCGTCAAGACTGTCGCAATCTTACCGTCGGTAGCTGAATAATTCAAAAAAGCGGGATTATCGACTTTGGCCAACAAACTGATATCGGTGATCTGCTTTTTCTTAGTATCTAGTGTAGCGACATACATACCTTCTGATTGATTGTGTGGCGTATAACTATCTTCTGTATAACCGCCTAAAATAAATTTATCCTTCATTTTAAAAGCCTCCGTTATTTAATAGTTACTTTCTTACATTTAGCAATGACTTCTGGCTTCAATTCTTGGCCGATTCCTGGTCGATCAGGAATATCGATAAAGCCGTTGACTGGTTGGTAATCATCATATTTGCAAGTTGCCCGGTCTTTTGCGTTGATGGCTCGTTGGTAAACTTCGTGAATCAAGAAATTAGGAATAACGGCTTCAACTTGTAAAGCGGCCGCAATCGCAATTGGTCCTCCACAAACATGAACTTGAGCGTTGATGTCATACGTATAAGCCATATCACAAATCTTCTTAGCTTCGGAAATTCCCCCGGCCAAACAAAGGTCTGGTTGAGCTACTTTGATTGAACGGTCTTCAAAGAATTTTCTAAAGCCCCAACGAGTAAATACTCGCTCACCTGCAGCGATTGGAATGTTAACGTGTTGAGAAACTTCCAAAGTATTATCTGGATTAAGAGTGTTGACTGGTTCTTCATAATAAAGAATATTCAAATCTTCTAACGCTTGACCTATCTTTATCGCTGAAGTCGTATCAGAGTTAGCGTGCATATCAATAATGATATCTAAGTCATCTCCAGCAACATCACGCATTGCTTTAACTCGATCATAAGCCACCTTAATGACGTGCTGCGAAACAGTTCCTTTAGTATGCCAAGTTCCACCGCCATCAGGTTGGTCACTCAACATGATTGGATCAAACTTCAAAGCATCATAGCCTTCAGACATAACTTTTTTCGTTACCTCGGCATAATCCTGTGGCGTGATCAACTTTAATTTATCGATGTGTTCACCCCAGTTGTATTGCAATTGACTGGCATAAGCACGTAAATGATCGTTAGTTTTGCCGCCGAGAATTTCATAAGTTGGTGTGTTGTAGTATTTTCCTTTGATATCCCAAAGTGCAATATCAATGGCACTAATAGCTGCATTGACTACAACACCTCCGGCAATGCCCCAATAAGTCGTATTGAAAAGCTTATCCCAAATTTTTTCAATATTTAAGGGGTCTTCACCAATAATGACTTCACTAAAGTCTTGTAACATCCCGAAGCCACCACGCCAACCTTTTCCATAAGCCAGGCCAGCTTCACCAAAACCGCAAATGTCAGTATCAGTGTTGATTCTGATTACTAGTGGACACCAATCTTCCTTAGAACCTTGACCGTTTCCACTGAAACTAGGATCTGCACTTGGAACCTTCATAATATCAACACTAACAATCTTCATTATTTTTCCTCCATTCATTTACTTTGTGCAACTATTTTCAAATTCATTGTAGTTATAATTTTCACTAATTCACAGTCCAATTATTTACCCCTGGTGAACTATTTGGACTTATTTATGACATTTTTTCTTCGTCAAAGATTGATAGTTGGCATATTAACCTCAATATTATCATTTTGTATGTAATAATTGGTTCACCTGGTGTCCATTTCGTGACTGTAAGATAGTGAAAATATTAACTATAATTATTCCTGAAAACAAATTTAGTGACATCAGTAACGAACTTAAATTGGGAGGATTCAACTTATGAAAAAAGTTTTGTTGAGTGAAAAAATTGACGATAAAGGAATTCAACTTTTGAAAGATAACGGCTTCGATGTTCACGTTTCTGCTGGAACTGACGTTGAAACGATGAAAAAAGAAATCAAGGATGCTTATGCAGTGATCATGCGTTCATCACAACTTCCTGCTGAAGTCATCGATGCTGGTGAACAATTGAAAATTATTTCTCGTAATGGTACTGGTATCAACAACGTTGACGTAAACGAAGCTACTAAGAAAAATATTTTAGTAGCCAAGGTCAATGGTGCCAATGCTTTTGCGGTTGCTGAATACGTAATGACAACCATGTTATTGCTCAGTCGTAAAGTTTTAACTTCTAATAAATTGATTCACGAGAAAAAAGATGAACTAGCTGCCATCGGTTCACTACCTGGTTTCTCAACTCAATTCTCATTGAATGGTAACGAACTAAGAGGCAAGACTTTAGCTATTTTAGGACTTGGTAAGATTGGCCAAGAATTAGTTAAATTAGCTCAAGTCTTTGGTATGAATGTCGTTGGCTACGATCCATATTTGAAAGATTCACCAGTAAAACTTTATGAGAAGTTAGAAGACATTTATCCGATCGCTGATTTTCTTTCCATTAACATGCCTTTGACTGACGAAACTAAAAATATGATTGCTGAAAAACAATTGCAATCAATGAAAAAGACAGCCTTCATCATCAACTCAGCTCGTGGGGGGATCATCAACGAAGATGACTTAGCTGATGCTTTAAATAATGACGTTATCGCTGGTGCTGCCATTGATTCCTTCAATCCTGAACCTCCAGCTCCTGATAACCCACTCTTCACAAGCAAGAACACAATTTTGACTAGTCATATGGCTGGAACGACTATCGAAGCTAACCAGGCACTCGGTTTAGGTGCTGCTCAGGCTATCATCGACTTTTCAAATGGTAAAGTTCCTGAATTCCCAGTTAACCAAGAAATCCTACAAAAATAAAAAATGAGGTCGCCTATTATGAGACATAAAAAGTTAATAGCCGGCATAGTTGGAATTATCTTAGGAGTTGCCATCGCCTTTTTCATCCCGACTCCACAAGGATTAACTCATGCAGGTATGGTCGTTTTAGCATCATTAGTTACTGCAAATATTTTCTGGATTTTTAACGTTATTCCCAGTTTTGCAACTGGTTTACTCATGCTATCTTCTTGGGTCGTTTTGGGAGCGGTCAAATTTGAAGTCGCCTACCAAATCTTCTCCACTACTACTATGTGGATCATCATCGGTGGACTTGGCTTAGGTGCGGCTGCTACTAAAACTGGTCTGATCAAACGTATCGCTTTGAAAATTATGACCTTCTTCCCGGCTAATTTTAGAGGCCAATCACTAGCACTCTTCACTGCCGGCACAATTATTGCTCCAATGATTCCTAGTGCTCACCCTAAAACTGCTATGAGTACCCCAATTGCCAAAGGTATCAGTAACGCTCTAGGCTACAAACCTTTTGGCAAAGGCAGTTCCGGAATCTTTCTAGCTGCTTTATGGGGCTTCTTCGTAACTGAAGCAAGTTTCTTGAGTGCTACAGCTCAAAATTACGCTTTTAAAGGACTATTGCCTTCCAAAGCTCAAGCTCAATTAACTTGGAGCAACTGGTTTTTAATGATGATTCCTTGGACAATCGTCATCTTAGTCGGTGGCTACTTCCTATTGAATTTTTTGTTCAAACCTAAAGATGATAAACCTGTTTCTCGGGATTTCATCAATAAGCAACTGCAAGAATTAGGTCCGATGTCACGCGATGAAAAAATCACTGCTGGCGTAATTTTAATTGCCATCGTCTTTTGGATTTTAGAATCAATTTTCCACATCCCCGCCGCTGTAACTGCCATTATCGGTGTCAGTGTCTTAGTCGCTTTAAAAGTTTTAACACCCGAAGATTTCAAGACTCGTTTGAGTTGGAACACAATTATCTTCATCGGTACCGTTATGGCTTTAGGTAACGTCATGCAATCAGCTGGTTTAACTACTTGGTTAAGAAAAATTTTGGCTCCAGCAATTTCACCAATCATCGACAACTTATACATTACGGTGATCGTTTTGCCAATCATCATTTACCTCTGCAAGTTCGTCGTTGTTTCCTTGATTTCAACTGGTACTTTGATCACAATCGGCTTGCTACCATTCTTTTCACAAATGAGTTTCAGCCCTGCAATTATCGCTATCATCGTTACAACCAGTGTTAACGTTTGGTTATTGTCTTACATGAACGCTCCTATTTTGACTGGTAGTGCTGCCGTCAACGACAGTATGGCTTCACGTGGTGCAATGGCTAAATCATCAATTGGCTACATGCTTTTAAACATTATTGGCTTACTCGTTTGCGTTCCACTTTGGCAGCTTATGGGTATCGCTTAATCTTGAAAAAAATAAAAAAGTTGTACTACTGGGAGTTTTCCCTTTAGTACAACTTTTTTTAGTCTCAATTTATTTTGTTAGATTCTTTATGTTGTCTAAGACCATCAAAACATCCTGACTGCAGAAAATTTAAATTTCATCATTTTCTCATTCTCGTTTTTAAAGGAAGTTGCTTCACCCAAAAACCAGTGGGTCCACGTTTAAGCTTTGTAACGGGAAATTCCGTCGAGATATGTTTCTGACAAACTCATATCTCCATTTAAAACGATAAAGTCAGCATCGTATCCGTCAGCTATCACACCACACTGATCAGCAATTCTTGAACATCTGGCAGCTGTATGGGTCGCCATTTCGATTGCTTGTTCTGGAGTGGCAATGTTCCAGTCAACCACGTTTTTTATGGCATCTTTTAATAACAAGACTGAGCCGGCTAAACTGTGCGAGGCATCGGTCAATCTGGCAGTTCCATTTTCAACAATTACAGGCAACTCTCCTAAAATATAGTCGCCATCAGGCATCAATCCTGCTTGCATACAGTCCGTAATCAAGGCAACGTGTTCTGGGGTTTTCTTTTCGATCACAGTTCGGGCTGCGTATGGATTTACGTGATGTCCATCGCAGATCAACTCATCGTCAACCAACTTCATGGACAAAGCAGCTCCGACCATCCCTGGCAGACGGTGATTTAACCCACTCATACCGTTATAAGTATGCGTAAATCCACTCGCACCAGCTTCAACACAGGCTTTAGCTTGTTCAAAAGTAGCATCACTGTGTCCTAGATAAACAGCCGTTTCACGAGAAACTTCTTTGGTAAATTCAACTGAACCTTTTCTCTCTGGGGCAATTGAAATTTTCTTGATCATCCCATGGGCAGCGTTTTGCCAATCTTTAAATTCAGATACATCAGGATCACGGAAATATTTAGGATTTTGTGCTCCTTTATGCTTCTCTGTATAAAAAGGTCCTTCAAAATGGATTCCACGAATCTTACTACCAGTGACTTTTTGATAATTATCGCCAATTGTTTGGCAAATACTCAATAATTGGTCATGTGAAGCAGTTAAAGTTGTTGGCAACCAAGAAGTTACCCCAGCTTTTAACAATCCTTCTGACATTTCATTTAATTTATCAAAATCATTGTCCATCACATCATGACCACAAAGCCCGTGAATGTGCGTGTCAACTAAACCTGGAGCAATGAAACTATCTGCATAGTCAACTATCTTTCCTTCTGGCTTAGCTTCATCAACACTAAAAAAGCGTCCAAACTTGCCGTCATCCGTGACTTCCAGATAACCTCCATTCTCAGTTGCATTTTTTAAGAAAAACTTCTTTGCGTGAATAAAATATGACATATTACCTCTACCTTATTTTTCCTTTTTATTTTTTCAAAAAATAAGAGCCGAAACACTCGTCTCAGCTCCTATCGTTTAATTATTCATAATCATGAATCGTAACACCTTTGACAACTCGATTAACTGTCCCCGTTGCTGATGGTGTATCAGGGGTGTTGTTGACTTTAATTGAGTTCATCAAAGCAAAGGTTTGAGCAAAAATTACATCTGGTAAAGCTTGATAAATTTCTGGTAATTTACTATCTCCAGCTTTAATGAAGAAATTATCACCTGAGAAATTATTATCACTACTTGTGCCAACTCCGACAACTTTGACGCAAATTTCATCAGCTTTGATTTCTTCCAAAATATCAACGTCATATTGACGGGTATATTTATCATTGCTGAGAAAATCAAAGACGATTGTCTTATCGTTGACGTATGATTTAGGACCATGACGAAAGCCCATTGATGAATCAAAAATTGTTGTCAATTTACCGGCAGTTAGTTCAAGTACTTTCAATTGAGCCTCTCGAGTCAAACCTGACAATGAACCACTACCTAGATAAGTGATGCGGTCAAAATCAAGGTTAACTAAAGTTTGAATTTCACTTTCACGACTGATCACTTCTTGACCCATAGTGATGATTGTTTTGATCCAACCAGCCTTTTTAGTTTCAGCACTAGTATCAAAAATCAAAGCAGCCGTCAGTGTCATACAGGAGAAACTTCCGGTCATTGCAAAACCTTTGTCATTTGATAAGGCTGGTTGTAGAAGTAGAAGATTATCAGCTTCAGTTTCAGCTTTTTTAGCCAAGTGTCCTTCTGATGAACAAGTTATCGTGATTTGATACAAGTTATCAACTAACTTCTCGGCCAATTCAACTGCTGCAACACTTTCAGGCGAGTTTCCACTTCTAGCAAATGAAACTAAAATTGTTGGTTCTTCTTTTTTTAAATTATCTAGTGGAGCAGAGACAATATCCGTAGTTGGAAGACTATCAAAAACAAAGCGAGAAATAGCCCCAACACGATTTAAATATGGCTTCAACGTATCTCCAACATAAGCTGAAGTCCCTGCTCCTGTGAAAATAACTCTGATCTTTTGATCGGGAAACTTCATCAAGATTTCTTCTAAAAATCTATCAATATCAGACTTTTTAGCTACATAATTGTCAAATGCTTCTTGCCATAAAACTGGTTGTTGTTGAATTTCGCGAGTTGTAATCTTAGCTCCCATTTTTTCTAGTTCTTGGTTTGTTTTAGTAAACATGATTCGAATATATCCCTTCTCTATTTATTTAATCTAAAAATTGAATGTGAATAACTGCCAATTCTTTGACGGTGAAATCAATGTGATAAATGCCTCGTTTGTCCAAAGAGGTCTCTAAAGTTTCACTTTGAACTTGCCCAGACTCATTTCGATATGTCACGCGAACATGATTGATTTCACGATCTTTTAAGAAGAAATTTATTCTTGTAAGTGAATCGAGCGACCAGTTACTAATGATCATTTTCGACTGATTTTCATCAATGATCATTTTACAGTTATACATTTCAACTAAATGTGGCGTACTCAATTGTTCCTCAAAGAATTTCTTCAAGTCGCCCTCACGAATATCCGTGTACTGTGCTTGCCAACCGTATTTTCTCGAATCGGTCATTGGCAAAATATAAAAACAATCATCATTCACGGTCACTGGACCAATTTTTTTACCAAATCGGTCATACGCAGTCGAATGGACAGTTTCATAAGAACGGTAATTGATTTTTACATAGTCGCCCGTATGTGTCAGCATAGTAATTCTAGGATTTTTGATTCCCGAAATAGTGGCATTATCAAATTGTTCAAACGACTGTTTTCCCGAACGGTTTTTTAAAACTTCAATACTTTCTGCATTGATTAAGTCCAACAATTTACGAAGAGCTAAAACTACCACGGCATCCCCATCCAACAGGATAAAATTATGCCCAAAAATGAGCTTAATTTGATCATCCGACAAAGTATTCAAAAAATTACCGGTAATTGCCACACACTTATTTTTGATTTCTTGGCCAACAAAATTCAGCGGCTTAGTAGCGAATCCTAAAGTCGATAAAATTTCTAACCACTGAGTTTGAGATGCCATCAAGCCTTCCAAAGTACCATCTTCATCAAATTTAGTTTCCACAACATCTTGATTCATCGGCACGACGATTCCATCACGAACTTCAATGTCAATTCCCTCACGATAGAGAAAATCTAGAAAATCTTTACTCTTAGCTAACAATTCATCATAGTGATAAGTCGGATTGATCCCATCACCCATCATGCTAAACATATTTAATAAAACACCATCGCCTCGGACTAAACTAGTAGTATCCAATTGAAATCGCGTAAATTTATTTGATTTAGCATAGGGTGAATACAGGAAACTTTCCATTTCAGGATAAATCTTATGCTTGGGTCCAATCTCTGTTCGAGTTGCAACAGTATATTTTTCAAAATCTCGAGCGTATTGTTGAGGACTCACTTCATTGTAAGCGGGCAAATGTGGTCTAGAAACAGCTGGCGTATTTTCACCACTCAATCTGTCCAATAATGTTTGCCAATCTCTACCTTCTAAAGCATGTACTTCAGGCCAAGAACTCATTAAACCTAAAGTTGTCGTTGGTGAAACTTGATGAACCTTTTGTTCAATTAACTCTGCAACTTTAAATATTTCTTCACGAGCAACTTTTAAGTAAGTATCTCGATATTTATTTTTCCCACCAGTAAACATTTTGGCGACAAATTCTTCTCTAGACAAAGCGGTTTGTAAGTGTTCGTTGTATTGCTGCATATGCTTTTCGCAGAAACAACCTAGTTTGAAGGGTGCGTTCTTATAATGTCTAAAGTCATCTTCTAACCATAATTCGTTGGGATGAATACTAGCCCAAATCGCATAAACATCACTGATATACTCGGCCCAAGAAACATTTCCTGGACAAGCCATAGAGAGGCTTTTTTGGCCTTGATAATTGACCATCGGTAAAATATTTAATTTCGGTTTTAAAGCAATTCCCCGATCAGAATGATTTAAAGTTGTCCAGGGGTTAAGACTGATTTGTATACCCATATCTTTTAAGGGCTGACTGATTGTTTCAACGTCTTTAATCAGCTCCCTAGCTTTGTCCAAAGTTATATGCGTATCTGACAACTCTTCTTGATTAAGGAAAAAAGCTACATCTTGAATTTGAGCTTTTTTGACAAAATCAATCATTCTCTGCTTCTTTTCCTCATTATAAATACTCTTATCAACAGCTAATCTCAAAGTATAACGATACGGATTATTCATCCTCATCATCCTCACTTGCATCGGCATTAATAAAGGCATTAACATCGACAATTCCGGCTTTACCTTCGTTCATAATATCGGCGATTTTGATTTCTTCACCGATAAACATTTGATTGGCATAATTGAGGACCATTGGTAAATTCAAACCAGAAATCACATGTAATTCTGGATAGTCTTGAGTTAAATTAACAGCGACGTTGCCTGGAGTTCCTCCGAGTAGGTCAACTAACAAATAAATTGGTTCTTTTTGATAATATTTTTCAATTTCAGAAACTACTTTTGCTTTCAAAGTATCTGGTCCATCGGATTCATGAAGACCTAAAGCAACAGTCTCTGGCAGTTGTCCCACAATCAATTCTGCGGATTTCAAAGTTTCAACTGCCATGTCCCCATGACTCATCAAGATTAATGCCATAATTTAAATCCTCCTAGATTTTGCCAAGTACACCAATTGCTGATAAAGCAACTGCAAAAATAATTACGATAAAGATGACTTTAGTTGAAGTCATACCTTTCTTACCAAGTAGCCAGTAAACAAGTCCTACAACAGCAGCTGGAACTAACTTAGGAAGAATCATGTCGATATTGTTTTGAACTGGTAAGGAAACTTTACCTAATTGAGCAACTAATGGGACTTGAATATTGATCATGCTTACAATCAAAGCTCCAACAATGAAGACACCAAGTAATGTTGCAGCATCAGTTAAAGCGTTCAATTGACCTTGCATTTCAGAAACCAATTTTGTACCTGTCTTATAAGCAAAGTGCAATTGCTTCCAACGGAAAACCATAATAGCAATGTTAACTGCCAACCAAAGGAACAATCCAATTGGGTTACCTTGACTTGCCATAGTAGCAGCGATAGCACCCATGATTGTAGGAATCAAAGCAGCAAACAATGAATCACCAATTGCGGCAAACGGTCCCATCAGACCAGTTTTAACACCGGCTACAGTATCAAGTGAATCAACGCCTTCTTTTCCTTCAATCGCTAAGTCGATACCAGTAACAATTGTGTTAAAGAAGTTACTAGTGTTGAAGAACTGGTTATGAGTTCTCATTGCTTCTTTAAGTTCTGGTGTTCCGTCACCATAAATTTTTCTTAGTTGTGGCAAGATTGTGTACAAGTAACCTGAACCTTGCATTCTTTCATAATTCCAACCCATTTGGAAACCGAACAAGCTACGTTTGTTGATTTGTTTGAAATCTTGTTTTGTTAATTCGTATTCGTTATTCTTCTTCATCACCGTCTATCTCCCCATCAGTTTCTTCTTGAACTTCTGCTGTTGCACTTGGAGTTGAAATTTTGGCCATGGATCTCTTATATTGAAGATATGCTAGTGAACCACCAATCAAGGCGATAGCTAACATTGGTAGACCATTGAATGAAGCTGTGAAAGCTTTATTAACAGCACCAACTCCTGCACCAATTGTTTGAATACTTGTAAATAATGTTGATAGTAAAGCTGTAATAGTGAATCCTAAAATTAAGTAAGCAATATGTTTTTTAACTGGTAAGTAGTGAAGTAAAATCGCAAAACCTACGGCTGGAAGTGTTGCACCAGCTGTTTGTAAACCTGTGTTTAACCATTGTAAGTCACCGTTTAAGTAAGTAACCATTGTCTTAACAACACCTTGACCTAATGCTAAGGCTAGAAAGACTGGGATACCACGTGATAATGTCCAAGGTAAAACACCCATAATTGAATGTCTTTCAATTCCTTTATAGTTGAAGTTTTCAATATCTTTATCAACTTTGTGTTGGAAATATGTATTAGCAAATCTTGCCAAAATATCAAATGAAGTTAATAAAGCAGCAACCGGTACACCGATAGCGGCGATGGCTGTAGCAGCCTTCATACCAGTACCAATTGAGAAAGCTGTAGCTAAAACAGTACCTGAGTTAGCATCGATTTTAGAAGCACCACCGAAAGTACCAACTCCAAGAACTGTCAATTGAAGAGCGGCACCGATGATCAAACCAGTTTTCATGTCCCCCATGATCAAGCCAGAAATCATTCCGGCCCAAACTGGTTGACTCAATGAAGAGTTCATTTGCAATTCATCATAAATGTTATACATAGAATATGCCGTTAAGAGCAGTATTTGGACAATCGTAAATTCCATTGTTTCTTCCCCCATTAATTGCTATTTTTTATAATCTTTTAAAACTGCAGCGAAATCTTTTGCATCATCATTGGGTACCATTTGTGCAGTGATTTTTACCCCTGCATCAATTAACTTTTGAAAGGCTGCAAAATCTTCATCAGTTACATTGATTGAATGTGTCAAATGTTGAGTATTGTCTTTTTGTGACATGTTACCAACATTGACTGTGTCGAACTTAACGCCATTTTCAACCATTTCCACAAGTGTTTCTGGTTTCTTAACGACTAAGAATACTTTTTGAGAATCATATTTTCCGTTATTAATATTTGCAGAAGACTTGGCTGTACCGAGGATACTCAAGTTGACCCCGGCTGGTTTAGCTAACTTCAAGGCTGTTTTTTGAATATCATTTTTTATAATTTCGTTATCAACTACCATAATTCTTGATGCTTGAAGCTTTGTAGTCCACAGATTGGCTACTTGGCCGTGAATAAGTCTTTCATCGATTCTTACCGCAATAATTCCCATTACTTTTTCCCTCCTGAGGATTCATAATTAATTACTTACATTGTGGCGGATATGATATGCAAATTGATCACTACGAGCAACACTAAGTGTAAATTCAATAATCTGATTGTTCTGATTAAAGGTTTGCCTTCTTAAATTCAAACAAGGTGATCCCTCTTTAAGATTGAGATATTTACTATCTTCTCCACTGGTAATGCCAGCTAAGAAATACTCATCTGCATAGTTTATTCTTTCATTGAAATTTTGTTCAAAGACCTCATACAACGAATGCTCGACTAACATTGATTTGGTCATCAGACTGAAGTGTTCTACTGGCAAATACGTCCTCTCCAACATCATCGGAATTTCATCAGCTATTCTAAGTCGTTTTAATTTGATAATTTGACTTCCGAGTTCAACTTGTAAATTCCTAGCAAAAAATGAATTGGCCTCCCTTCTTTCAAAACTGATTATTTGTGTCTTGGGTTCTTTACCTAGAGAGATCATTTGTTCACTGAAGCTGTAACTCTGATTCAAATCACTCTTTAAATCCACTTTGTTGACGAAAGTCCCCTTGCCATGTACTCGTCTAATTAACCCCGTAATTTCCATTTCCATTAAGGCAGATCTAACAGTTGTCCGAGACAATTCATACTTCATTGCCAAAGCTCGTTCTGATGGAATTTTAGTATTAGCTGGTAAATTCTGCACGTAATTGGTTAGTAAATTTATTAACTGATCCTGTAACGTCATCTTCATTTAATCCCCCCTCTCTGGTATCAACCACAAGTCCATTGTATACGCTTACATAGATCTACACAACAGTCTGTATATACCAATTCTAAGGTGGTACATCGGCAAAACCAGTGGTATCATATGAAATTTGTAATAAAACGAAAGTGGTACTTTTTTGTATTAAAATATTTATAACAAAGCCAGCTATTTACTAAAGATTTACTTGATCAAGGAAAAATATATAGGAGCAACTGTTTATTGGCCCCTTTTTAAATTATTGTTTAGTAACTTTTTCTTTCCAAGATGTGGCAGTTTTATTTAGCACTTCATTCAAGGCTTCAATATTTTCCTTACCTTCAGTTCTCATCCATTCACGTCCAGCCTTTTCACCCTCTTTAGCAAATGGAACAATTGAACCCTTCCAAGTAGCACGTCCACAAAGCACACCATTGAACTTAGCATCAGCTTCTTTAGCCATATACAATTCATCACGAAAGGCTTTGGCAGAAACTCCGGCACTTAAGAAGATATATGGTAAATCTGTCGCATCGCTTTGATCTTTCAAATATTGAATTGCTTGTGCCTTAGTATAAACGATTGGATTATCCCCATTGAACCCTTCAACAAAGGCAATATTAAATGGCACTTCAACTTTTAAAACGTCAACATGGTATTGAGGTTTTGAAAATTCTTTCATTGCGGCAATTACTTTTTGTGGTTTTAATTTAGCGTATTCAGCACCTTTAGCATCATCGATTCCAGCATCGTATGTTAAAATTTCTAAAAATAGCGGAATATCTTGGGCAACGCATTCATCACCGATTCTTTCAACAAAAGCATATTTTTGTTCATTGATTTCGCTAGCTTCATCCGGATCTATGTACAACAAGAACTTGATTGAATCGGCTCCTTCTTCTTTTATGCGACGAACTGAACAATTAGAAATCAAGTCAGGTAAACGTCCTGGTTCAGTAACGTCATAGCCAGTTTTTTCATAAGCTACGAGTAGTCCGGTATTCTCATTTCTAACTTTTGCAGCTGGAAGTCCGTATTCAGGATCTAATAGAATTGATGATGCGTATGGTGTTAATTCTTCTGAAATTGCCTTCTTGAATTCAACAATGTCATTATCACTAGCATGATCTGATCCAGCGGCTAACATTTTCTTCAAAGAACCGCGTTGATCAATAGCTAAAGCAGCGATTATCCCCTCATCGTTTGACATTCTTTCAAGCGCCTTATATTTATTTGATGTTGTCATTAAAAATTCCTCCATTGGTGATTTATCATTGCAATCTCAAAATAATGGTTAACTAAGAAACTGTCAATACCAGTCATACCAGTGGTTACAGCGGTTTTTGATAATACCACTTGAGGAAAAGATACGGATTGTGTAAGCAAAGTTATAAACCATGATTCGGAAAAATTTATAAAAAATATTTTTTTGGTACGGGAAAATGCTACCAATTTTTGTTTAATCTATCGAAAAACGCCAAATTCTATTCAGAAAAGAATTGATGTTCTTAAACAATACAATTTCAGAAAGTGTGATGGCTATTTTCAAATTAAAAACTGTTTAATTTTTATTCTAAAACCAAATTTTTGTTTTACATTTTCAAATTTAATGCTAATATAAGTGTCACAAGATAAAAACGACAAGAAAGAAGAGTAAGATTTTTCATACCGACAGTGAACTGGGATTGGTGAGAACCTAGTAGGTCAATGAATTTTCTGAATAACACTTTCTTATGTTTCTGGCTGAAATTTCTTAAAGTAAGTGCAGACGTTAACCGGTACGTTACCAACGGTGGAGCATGTTAGTGTTCTTATTGAGGTGGTCTAATTTTAGGCAACTTGGGTGGTACCGCGAAGTCTTTCGTCCCAGTTATTATTAATTTAATAACTGCGATGAAAGGCTTTTTTTATTTTGCATTCAAATTTAAAAACATGGGGGAATTAACATGAACTTGATCATACCTAAGGATTACGATCCAAAACTATCTGTTAAAGAAACACAAAAAGCAATTCAATATATTCGTGAAACTTTTCAAGATGAATTCGGTAAAGAATTGAATTTGTCCCGTCTGTCAGCACCAATGATGGTCGAAAAAGGAATGGGTCTAAATGATAATCTAAACGGCGTTGAATCCCCCGTTTCCTTTACTATGAAAGGCTTACCTGGCGAGACCATTGAAATTGTCCACTCCCTTGCTAAGTGGAAGCGACTCGCTTTGAAACGCTATAAATTCGGCATGCACGAAGGAATTTACACCAACATGAATGCCATTCGAAAAGACGAAGACCTCGACAACATTCATTCAATTTACGTCGACCAATGGGATTGGGAAAAAATTATTGCCAAGGATGAAAGAAACATTCACACTTTGGAATCGACAGTTAAATTAATTTTTAAAGTTATCAAACACATGGAACACGAAGTTTGTTATAAATTTCCCCAATCCGTTCATCACCTACCTGATGAGATTCACTTCGTGACGACCCAAGAACTCGAAGACCGCTGGCCAGATAAGACTCCAAAAGAGCGTGAAGACGCCATTTGTAAAGAACTCGGCTGTGTCTTCTTGATGCAAATCGGAGGTCCTATGAAGAGCGGCAAACGCCACGACGGTCGTGCCCCTGACTATGACGACTGGAAATTAAACGGTGATATTTTATTCTGGTATGAACCTCTACAACACGCCTTAGAAATCTCAAGTATGGGAATCCGTGTTAGTGAGGAATCAATGAGAGAACAATTAAAAATTGCCCACGCCGAAGATCGAGCCAACTTACCATTCCACAAAATGTTGCTAAATGGTGAGTTACCATACACTATCGGTGGTGGTATCGGTCAATCTCGTTTGTGCATGTTGCTACTCGGCAAGGCTCACGTTGGTGAAGTCCAAGCTGCCGTTTGGCCACAAGATTTGCGCGATAAATGTGAAGAAAATAATATTCACTTGCTATAAAAATAAGGGGCTGTAACATAAGCCCTCGAAAGTAAAGAGCTTGGAACATAACCGCTTTTTATTCCTACGCCATTTGATTTAGACATAAAAAAATCCCCTTCGCATTATAATCGGTTGGTAGCCTTTTATAATGCGAAGGGGATTTTTAATATTTAAACCATTCCCACTCCATTGAACTTACCATGTGATATAGAGACAACCCCTAATGGGAAAGTAGCCATCAGCTGATTATTGCTAACAACTACAGCAGGCTTCCTTTTTTTGTATTTCGGCTCCAGCAGATGGATCGAAATCAATGTAAATAATTTCTCCACTTTTAGGCATATTTACCATAATTCTTCCCCTACTGGTTTTGTATTTTCCCAATCATTCAGATCATCCGCACGCTGATAACTTCCATGCCAATCTTCAAATAGGTCGTCTAAACTAGTTGCCATTTTTTTTGAGGGTTTAAGAATTAATTCCCCATTATCTTTTTTTTCAACTTTATACTGAGTTCCGGGTGCTACAGCTAGGTTACTCGGAATTGTAACAACGATGGAGTTTCCTTGCTTTCGAGCTTTTACATATTTTTCCATAAGCCCATCTTCCATTTCAAAATCTTATTAAATTAAGACTCGGTGAATACACATGTGCTTCGAGACAAAAACAAAGCGGAGAAAGTTATGTTATATCCCAACCTCTTATTTGGTCAAAACATAATTTAAAATTTCCATGAAAATACTTTGTAAACTATTTTTTGCAGTCGTAAAGGTTCCGACATCAACACCGGTGAGTTCTTCTTCACCAAAATAGCGATTCTCGATATACATATGATAAGCTAATTCGATTTGCATCGACTCCACTCTTTTATCGGCTCCGTAATGCGGTGTGATGTAGCCACCTGAGAAGGGATGATTATTAGAGACGGTGTAGCCTTTTTGATTTAATTGTTCTGTTAAAAATTTTCTGAAAGTGGCACTTGAAGTTGTGTCAAAGCGATTGCCTAAAACGACGTCTTGGGTTTTGACATCTTCGTGAGGATATTCGGCAAAACTGTGGAGATCGAAGAGGTAAATTTTGTCGAATTTCTCTAATTTGTGGTCAATCAATTCCTGTAATTTAGCATGATATGGTCGATAAAATTGGGTGATTCGTTGCTCAATTTCTTCTTCTGTTAACTTGTTTTGATAAATTGATTTGCCAAAGGTTGTCTGGCTGTAAACTATCTCGTAACGATAATCGCCATTTATGTCGGTCATCGACAAATCCCGGTTAGGATCAGCGATGTAACGGTGAAGGTTATTTTGGAGTGTAGTGAAGCCGTTTTGTGGTAGAAAATCATAAAGTTCAGGCAAAAACCAATCGACGTTAGGTAGAATTCGTCCCGGTACCATTTTTGATTTGATGGTTTCCGGAATAAAAGTGCCACTGTGTGGCAGATCGATGATAATTGGCAGTTCGTCAACTGTTTCATTGTAGACAGTAAAGTTTTCCATGATTTCTCCTCTAATCCCAGTTTCCATAGGATATTTCGTTTAATTCTTCATTGCCGCACTTAGGACAATGCCAAAGTTTTTTTGGCTCTTTGATGAATTTTAATTTAGTTGTCCCAAGGCTTCCTTTGGCAAAGGTCACACGCTCCAAAGTTGTTTGACAATACGGACAAGGATACTGGGGAACAAATTCAGTTGGATCTAGTTGGAAATAGAATTTGTTAAACAAATAAAAATCATTTGGGCAGGCATAGATTGCGTGACCGTAATTTTCGTTTAGCCGGTTCCCTTCTTTCAACAAGACTTTTGCTTGATTGGTGATTTTTGAATCTTCAATTAAATCCGCTAAAAAATTTTTTACAACGTTTTCCTCAGAATAAAGCATCCCAATTCCTGTGTTGGCCTCAATTCCATAGCCACATTTACTGCAGCGCAAGTTGTGCATTTCTCCCATCGTATCCCTCCTCTTTGTTGGTACTTTTCTACAATTGTATTCTTATTTCATGTTGTAGTGGTTTTCCATTTATTTTTTCAAGTATGCCTAGTTTTTCATACTTTTCAATTATGCCTTTAATTTTTATTTTCTTATATTTTTTAGTGTTTTGATTATATAAAAGATTTATTAGATCAGTATCTTTAATACCCAGCGACGAATCGACACTAAACAGCCTTGATTGAACAAAAATCATTAAGACTTCAAATTCAATATTCTCCTCATCAGCAAAATCAAGATCTTGTTTCAATCTATCTCTAGCTTGATTTAAGGTACTCAATAACCTACTCATATTTTCCAATACAGATTCTTGTCCCTCAATGATTAGATTCATCATTTGACCAATGAAAAATGTTAATTCAGCGTAATTTTCAAATTTGTCTGCATTTTTAAACATTTTATAATATTTATTTTGATTTTCATGAATCGAGCTAGAAATTGATAGTGCTGTAAATGAATCAATTTTTTTACTCAAATATTGTGACAACAAGTATCTTCCCATACGTCCATTGCCATCATTGAATGGATGGGTATTTTCAAACATAAAATGAGTTACCAAGGATTTTTCAATTGGCGGAATATCGTCATTATTCATGAAATCAATTAACGAATACAACTTTTCCTTAATCTTTTTTTCATCAACTGGTGGTCTATGAACTGTTTGAGTTGAATTACCAATTCTTACTGAACTATCACGGAAAAATTCTCCATCTGGTAATTTTTCAGCTGGTATTTCACCAGCAGTCAAATTATCGTACAAATTTCGTAAATCTTCGAAATTATTTATTCTTATGACCGGTTCGTTTAAAATGTCCAAATATTTTTTTACTGTCGAAACTAAGCGACGTTGTGAAGGAGTATTGTTATTCTGTAAATCATCGACGATTGTTCCAATCTCTTTACGATCAGTTTTTACACCTTCAATTTCATTACTAAATTGAATTTCATCGGTTAAAAGCGATTGAATGTAACTATTTTGGGCTATTCCTGGCAGCTCATGACTCAATTGAATAATTTTACGTGAATTATTTTGAATTTTATTACTGGAGATAACTAAGTTCCTATCTTCAATAAAAAATATTGGCAGCACATCACTTTGATGACCATTTTTATCAGTCAAAACAGGAAAAAGACTAGTTTTAAAACTAGATTCACTATTCAATCTTCTATCATATTCTGCTTTTACATCAATAGAATTATCTTTACTACTCATATAACTCAAAATAGATAATGGTTTTAATGTCATAATTTTCTCCTCTTTTCACTTACCTATTTCGATATTTTACTATTTTGGCGAAATATAATCCATTTTATCCGACTGTATTTTAATATTTCGTCGTTTTGGTCAAATAGAAACCACTTTTACTCATCCTATTTCAATATTTTGCCGTTTTGAGCAAATAGAACTACTTTTTATCTATCCTATTTCAATATTTTGCTGTTTTACAAAAATAGAGCTACCGAAAGGCAGCTCTATTTTTAAATATATTGAATTTTTAGATTCCCCATTGAAACTAATCCAGTTATCGTGACGTTAGGACTATCAGCTGTCAATTTCTGCGTACCAGCTTCGGAGATGTTACCCATATTGTTGTTAACTCCTTTGATAACATTCCAATTGCGTGGAACGAACAACTCGACATTGCCTAATGAGACGTTTACTTTGATGGTTGCTGTATCTCTGACTATTACGTGGTCGAAATAAACTTTTGCTTCACCAAGATTAGCTTGGATGTTGGCCGTTTGAAAGTCGTCGGATCTGACATATCTGACGCCATTACCCATTTTCACAAAGACATCAACATCAGAACTATCAACGGTTTTCGTATCATCGTCATCAGCTTCGTAATAGCTAATGAAGGGACGTCTACCCCACTTCATTTTACCTTTGATGCGCATCCAGGGACGGTGTTTAGCTAAAAAGGGGTTCAAAATCAGTGACAAGCCGATGGTGATCAACAAAGCCGCACCCAAAATCGTCCAGGCCGAAAGTGCGGCAATTCCCAATGGTTTAGCGTATAAAATTGCCAAAAAAGCTAGCGTGAAGACTGTTCCCGAAATGGAAAAGTAGACCAAGCTTTTGACTAAGAAAAATACTAAAAATAAGGTGGCGACAATTGTCCAAAAGTTGAACGTGTAGGTGATCAGGTGCAACTGGCTGACGATCAACAAGGCCGCGCTCAGCAGTAGGAAAATGCCCCAAAAGATTCCATTTCTATTTCTCATAATTAACCCTTCCTTTGATTCAATTTCATCTTCAGATTTTTTAGAAAGCGGCGGGAGACGTAAATTTGCTTATAGCTATCACGAAACTTTATTAGATTTCCCATCACCGATTGGTTCAAGGACTTAATCTCATCTACATTTAGAATGGCAGATTTAGAGATTCGTAAAAAGTTGTCCGGCAAATTCTCTTCCAATTCGTACAATCGAGAATGAATCAAAAAGGCATTGTCTTTGGTGTGAGCATAGACATTTCGGTCGTTTGTTTCGAAAAATAAAATTTCAGCTATCGGCAAAGAATAGACGGTATCTTCCAAATAGCCATTGATACTGTGTAATTTAGTTTCAATTTCTTGTAGACTATGTAAAATCTCGGCTACCTCGTCGTCTTTTTGGCTAGCGTGGATCACGATTTCTTTGTCGTGATATTGTGGCGAAATGTCTAATCTTATTTTCACATCCAACAACCCTTTCGTTAAAAGTATTACACCACTTTTAATCATGAGTGTATAGTGAGTTTGCTTGAGCGGTCGAAATAACTAGTTAAGCGGTTGTTCTTTTTGAAATTAGCGAGAAGTATGCCGTTTTCCGCACAAAACCTGTGATGGACTGAATCTTACTGTTTATCTATTATTTGCTTTCTACCCATTTAAAAATACTAATTCTATTCTGATTTAGGATTTTGATAGGTTATTGGTTTTCCCAATCTTCAAAATAAAAGTAATAATAGAAATAGAAAAAGATCCTACTAGATTGCAGTATTTTCCTGCGACTCTAGTAAGATCTTCTATTTTTTTACATCAAATTAAATCAATTAAAATATTAAAGGCCATAACGTATCCAGACCATAAAAACGTTAAATACTCAATTCGAATAGAACTCTATCCAATTCCAGAATTTATTGAGATACTGCAAAAAAAACTGAAATCCAGTCTGTAGCAACAGCTCTGGGAAATGCTCAGCCCTGAAATTCCTCTTGGCGCTTTCAGCGCCTAGTGGAAGGCCAATCTTGAAGACAATTCCCGCTTTTGGAATTGGCTCCAAGTTGTGCCCAGTGCGTTCCAGCGTTTCCCAGAGCTGTTGCGGAAGACGGCATCTAACCACCACTCAACCTTCAGAAACAATCTTAATCCATATAAAACAATTTAACTTACTTTTTCAATTAATATTTGCCTGGAACTGTAACTGCCCTTTAATGGATCCAACTTTAAACCGGCATTCATCAATGTCTGTCCTGAATAAATTTGACCATCAACTTTGTAATCTGAAAATTCTGCTAAACCTCGTAACTTTAAATAAATAAAAGCCGGATTAGCGACGACGTCTGTTGCCACAATGGTCAATAAACTTTGTGATTTATCTTTTGATACTACTTGCCAAGCAACTAAATCATTATCGGCATATGGACTCAATAACCGATACAAATCACCGTTAATCGTCATATCTTGAATTTTTTTATAAAAGTCAGTAGCATCCTTAGCTTGTTGTTGTTCAACTTCACTCATTTTGGTTACATCTAATTCATAACCAAACGTTCCCGCCATTGCCACGGCACTTCTAGTAGCAAATGGTGTTATGCGACCATTTTGGTGGTTAGGACTGACGGAAACGTGTGAACCCATAGCTGATAGCGGATAAAAGAAACTCGTTCCATATTGAATATTTAGACGATTGATTGGATCCGTATTATCTGAAGTCCAAATTTGTGGTTCATAAGCTAGCATCCCTAAATCAAATCTTGCTCCACCAGAAGCACAGCCTTCAAATAATACATCCGGATATTTTCTCGTTAAGCGTCCTAATAGGTCATACAATCCTAAAACATAGCGATGCTGCAATTCTCCTTGATCTTTTAGGCCTTTGGAATACCAATCAGTAATTGGACGGTTCATATCCCATTTAATATAGCTAACGTTAGCGCTATCGAGAATATCTGATATCCGCTCAAATAAATAATTGCGAACTGATTCTTTTGATAAATCTAATACTAGCTGATTTCTGCCTAATAGTGGTTTCCTATCAGGAAAGTTCAAGACCCAATCTGGATGATGTCGATACAACTTACTATCTTCACTAACCATTTCTGGTTCAAACCAGAGGCCAAAATCCATTCCCAAATTATTAACCTTTTGGACCAATTCTTTTAAAGATAATCCTAATTTCTTTTCATTAACGAACCAATCGCCTAAAGCATGGTCCTCATTACTACGATTGCCAAACCAACCATCATCTAAGACAAACAAATCTACATCTAATTTTTTGGCGGCCTTCGCAATAGCTAATAATTTCTTGCCTGTGAAATCGAAATAAGTTGCTTCCCAATTATTGATCAAAACTGGTCGACGAACTTTTTCATACTTGCTGCGACAAAGATTATTACGAATAGCATCGTGGAAATTATGCGATAGTTGCGTTAATCCATGACTCGAAAAACTCATCACGGCTTCTGGACTTTCAAATGAGGCACCAGGTTCTAATTTCCAGGAAAATTGATTATCACCTAATCCCATCGTAATTCTGTTTTGCCCTAAAGTACCTTGTTCTGCTGTAGCGTTGAAATCTCCACTATAAACCAAATTGAATCCGTAACAACTTCCACTCATTTCATCAGCGTTTTTAGTAGTGACTATAAAACCAGGATTCTCTTTGGCACTAGAAACTCCATAATTTGAGCTTAATGTCGTGGTGGTGTGTGAAATTGGCAATTTCTCTAAATTACGTTCACTTCCCCAACGACCGTGGAAATGGATCAAATCAAAATTTCCGTGTAATAAGTCGAGTGATAAGGATTGAACTCGATTCAGTTTAACTGCTTGCTTACCAAAATTACTTACTCGAACAGCTCGAGTAAGAAGGTCATATTTATCAAAGACGCCATAAAGCAATTCTACTTCGATGCCTGACACCTCATCTACCAAAACGATTCTTAAAGTTTGTACTCCTTGACCATAAAAGCTAGGCATTTGTTCAAGGCTGTATTTGTTATCCAATATTTGATAATTCTTATACTTTAAATTAACGACATGGGTTCCATCTGCGTTCTCCAAATCTAAAGCAACACTGCCCAAATCACCTGTTCCAACACTGGGATACTCTTGTGAAGTCAACGTTAAAGATCCCATTTTATCAGATGATTCGTGCGGGTAAGGCGCATAATTCGATGGTCCGTTATAAAGTAAATACGATAGATCAGGTTCTTCGATTTTCTTACCATAATATAAATGATACAAATAACCGAAACGGCTAACTTTCATCTGATAAGTACTATTCTTTGTCTGTAACGTAAAAAGCTTTTTATCTTTATCTACTGAAATTGTCATCTATTAACCTTCTTCGTATTGTTTTTACGAATCAATTTTAGCATTAACCGGTTTCTAATTTGACTAAGAAATGTTATTCTATTGTACAATTATATTAGTAGTAAATGAGGAGGAATTAGTTTGCAAAGTATAGATAAAGTTAAAGCTACTGGTTTAGCTCGTTTCACTTCCTTAGTCTATTTATATACCGGCTTAGGAATTGCCTTTTGGATGATTTGTGCTCAAGCTATCGCTAACAATCAAGCGATGTCAGCCATGTTATTCCAAGGTATGGCAAATCACAGAATAATTACAATGATCTTAATGATCGCTGTTCCAATTGGATTCATCAGTTTATGTGCTCGTTTTGCTACAAGATCTTATTTCTTAACCTTCGTGAGTTATCTAGGGTTCTTGTTCGCATTGTCATTCATGGGAGTACCGGTTTTCTACCTCTATTCCGCTAAGAGTATCATTCAAACCCTAACAATCACATCAGCCGTCTTCGTTATCTCCGCATTTGTCGGTTTTATGACTAAAAAAGATTTAACAAAATGGAGTCGTACCTTGATGATTGGTTTACTTTCCGTCATCGCTATTGAAGCTATTAATATCTTCATCTTTAAGAGCACAGCAATGATGATGTTAGTAAGCGCCGCAATCGTTATTTTATTCTTGTTTTACATTGCCTTTGATTCACAAAATATCAAACGTATTTACCAAAGCAATGCCGGATCAGAAAGCCTAGGAGCCATCGCCTTGTTAGCTTCTGTTAATTTAGTAATGGACTTCATCAACTTGTTCTTAAGTATCATCCAAATTTTTGGTGATAATAATTAAAAAGACGATACGTACAAAATTCTTGCATTAAGCAAAATTTGGTAGTAGTATCATCTGTTCAAAGAAAAACTCGAAAACTGCTAGCCCTCATAAGCTAATGTTTTCGAGTTTTTTTGTTTTAAATGGGTTCTAGGACCCTCTTCTATTTTAGACCTTGATGAATTTGATCAATATTCCACTTCATCATGGTGTAATACGTATCACCTTGACTGCCTTTTTTGGCTAGGGAGTCAGTAAATAATTTGGAATGGATCTTTAAGCCTGTTTCTTTTGAAACTTTCTCCATTGATTTGGGTGATACGGATGATTCGACGAACAAACTTTTTACTTCAGATTGATTGATTTTACTCAACACAGCCTTCATCTGTTCGGGTGTTCCTTGAGATTCGGTGTTGATTTCCCAAATGTAGGCTGGTGTCACGTGATAAGCCTTGCCGAAGTATTTGAAGGCCCCTTCTGAAGTGACGAGCAGGCGCTGCTTTTCAGGAATGTCGAGGAATTTAGATTGAGCTGTTTTGTGCAATTTTTCCAGTTTAGCGATGTACTTATCAGCATTATCCTGGTAAAATCCAGCATTTTGCGGGTCCTTTTGCTTCATGACCTTGGTGATCAATTCGACATATTTGATCCCGTTATTTAAATCCAACCAAGCATGTGGGTCCTCTTCATTCTTATTGGTCGTCAGATGTTCAGCGTCGACATTTTCACTAGCAGAGAAGACTTCCCGACCAAATTTCTTATGCGAAGTCTCAACCAACTTGTTGAACCAACCATTACCACCAGTTTCTAGATTCAACCCATTGTGAAAAATTAAATCTGCGTCACTTGCAGCCGAGACATCACTCGGCTGTGGTTCGTATTCATGCGGATCAGTCCCACGTTTGACGATACTGTACAATTCAATCTTGTCTTTTCCAACATTTTTAACCATGTCTTCCAAAATCGAATTAGTCGTCACGATGTGTAACTTATTATTTTCTGCTTCTACATTTGTTGTATTTTGACGGGTATTTAAGAAAAAGTACACGCCAGAAATCATAGCGATGACCATTAAAACTGTTGGAATTATTCGTTTCATTTAGCCACACTCCTTAATTTAAAGAAGTTTTGTTTTGGTGAAACAACAAATGAGATAGCAAACATCAAAGCTGCCATAATAACGATTGCCGGGCCAGATGCCCAATTCAAGCTGTAACTAAAGTACAGTCCACTGATTGAAGACACTACCCCGATAATTGCGGATAAGATTAGCATGACTCCTAATTTATCGGTCCACAGAAATGCTGTCGCAGCAGGCGTGATCAGCATCGCTACCACTAAAATGATTCCGACCGTCTGTAGAGCGGATACAGTTACTAACGTCAAAATCAGCATGAGTGAATAGTGAATCAGTTGGACGTTCAAGCCATAAGTTTGGGCATAAGTGGCATCAAAAGAAGTTACCAGTAACTCTTTATAGAAGATTACGACAAACAAAATTACAATTCCTAAAACAACAGCTGTTGTCATGATATCGGAATCACTAACGGCTAAAATATTTCCAAACAGGATATGATGCAAGTTGGTGGAGCTTTCAGCCATCGAAATCAAAATAAATCCTAAGGCATAAAAGGCACTGAAGACGACCCCAATTGAGGTATCAGTCTTAATCTTACTTTTCGAAGCAACAAAACCTATTAATAAAGCCGCTAAAACTCCAAAAATCGAAGCACCTATTAAAATATTAATACCTAACATATAAGCGACTGCCACTCCGGGCAAAACTGAGTGAGAAATTGCATCCCCCATCAGTGACATTCCGCGCAAAATAATGAAACTGCCGATGATTCCGGACATAATTCCGACCATAATTGCGGTCAATAAGGCACTTTGTAAGAAATCATATTTCCCCAAAGCTTGGAAGAAATCTATCAATGATGCCATCACTGCACACCTGCCTTTCCCGCAAAAAGCACTGAAGAAAGATCTGCACTAAAAGCTCGTTCGATATTTTCCGGATTATAAACTTCTCTAGCTGGTCCATAATCGACAATTCCATGGTTCAAAATAACTAAATCATCAAAATATTTAGTAACTTTATTCAAATCATGATGAATAACAATAATCGTTTTGCCATCATCACGCCATTGTTTCAAAATTTGCATAATTGCTGTTTCACTTTGCAAATCAATTCCGACAAATGGCTCATCCAAAATAATAATTTCCGCTTCTTGGACAATTGCTCGAGCCACGAACACTCGTTGCAGTTGGCCTCCGGAAAGGTTACCAATCTGGCGTTTCGAAAATTCAGTCAGTGAAACTTGTTCTAAAGCTTTTTTACTGGCCAATTTTTCATTTTTTCCTGGATTTTTAAATAGTCCTAACTTTCCATAAGTCCCTGTTAGAACGACATCAAAGACATCAATGGGAAAAGTTAGATCCAGGTCTTTTCTTTGTTCAACGTAAGCAATACTTTTTTGTACTGATCTCATTGATTTCCCATTGTATTGTACCTGGCCTTGTTTGGCTTTGATTAGATTCAGCATTGCTTTAATCAAAGTCGATTTACCTGCACCGTTGGGTCCGATGATTCCAGTAATTTTTCCTGCGTTGAAGTTAACGGCAACATCAGAAAACACTGGTGTGTCATCATAAGCGACAGTGAGGTTCTTTACAGTTAGCATTAAGAGCCCCCATTTCTTTGGCGTATTCCGCCTTATCTATATCATAACATGCAGTTAATAATGGTACAATATTTTTATTAGGCTAGATTAACTTGCAAATTAGCTTTGTTGAATTATGGATAGTTGGCGTTCTTTCTTTAGGGACGTAGTATGCCGTCCTCCGCACAATCCCTGTGATGAGCTGGAACGCTGCCGGCACTATTTTGAGCTTTTGCAAAGTACGCAAAATCTCAAAACTAGGCCTTTTTGTAGGTGCTAAAGCACCAACAAAAATTTGGCGGCTGAGTCATCACAGGGATTGTGCTCCGGACTGAATTTCACTTTTATTATTTATTTGCTTTCCACTTGTTTAAGAATGGTAGTTCTATTTTGATTTGGAGGTTGGCATTTTGATAGCTGGAATTGTACCGCCATCATTAAAATAGAAATAATAACGACAAAAAAAGAGGATCTTACTCATTGCAGCAATTTACAGCTGCTCTAGTAAGATCCTCAATTCTTTTTCTATTAAAAAACTAAGCCAAACAAAATATTGAAATACGATAACGTATTCAGACTATAAAATAAGCTCCCATTAATTCTGAATAGAATTTACACCAAAATTCAGAATTCACTGAACTAACGCAAAGATCCACATTCTAGTCTGGAGCAACAACTCTGGGAAATGCTCAGATGTGAAATTTGACTTGGTGCTTTAGCACCTAGACAAAGGTGGAGCTTGAAGACAATTCCTGATTTTGGAATTGGCTCCAAGTCCGCCCACATCGTTCCAGCAATTTCCCAGAGTTGTTGTGGAAGACGGCATTAAACACTACCAAACCAACAGAACTACTCTATTAAGCTTCTGCCTTAACAGCAGCATTAACTGCATCTTTTTCATCTTCAACTAGGTTAACTTTTGTTTCGATTATACTCATATCCATAGTAATTTCACGAGTTAATCCTGGTGTGTTGATTTTTGGTTCGAAGAAGGCTTTGAATTCTGCTAAGCGTTCTGGTGTATGGAAGGCATATGATGTCACAGTAATGAAGGTTGCAAATTCCATGTCTCCACCGACTGTATCTTCTAGCCATGACCAATCATTTCTTAACCAATCCCAAGCAACCTGTTGACCATTGTCATTGTTTAAGATTCCACGATACCATGCACGTAAGTCTTGTGGCTTGATGACATCGGCATCTTCATACTTATCAACGATTTCTTGAATCAATTTTGCATCTGGTGTACTTGGAATAGCAACTGACAAGTCAGCTTTGTAACTTGGATCTGAAGTTTCTTTGTAGTCTTTGAACAAGCTCTTAATTAATTCTTCATTACCGTAGTTCTTAACTTCATTTCTAACTACTAATAAACGAATATCAGCTGGTAAGCTTGCTAAATCGGACTTATTGGCTTCAAACAGTTTATGTGCTTGTTCGATAGCATCAGAATTTTTAGCATACAAAGCTGCATTCAAGACATAAGGTCTTGTCAATTGATCATCGATTGATTCGTTGGCTTTTGGTTCCCAACCTAGACGAGCAACTTGTTTTTCACTCAACTTGTTGAAGAAGGCTTGCAAAGCTTTTTCTTCATCTGAATTTGGTTTAACGAATTTCTTCAAATTATTAGCGATGCTGTACATTGCAGATGTGACAGTTGATGATGTACTTTCTGCAAATCCTTTTAGCATTGGGACAACGTCGGCATAAGAGATTTCACGAGCATCGGACAACAAACGCAGATTTTGCAAGAGGCCGAGTTGAGAAATTGTGTCGACTGTATCGATATTGTCGAAGATATCTTTTTGAAGTGTTTCATCATATTTAACGATGAAGTGTGAGTTGTTACCAACATTTAGACGGAATGGTTTGCCATTTTCTTGACGTAACTTCTCGTAATCACCTAATTCAATAGTCTTGTCGGCCATGATTGTTGGAGCGACATCGTAATTGCTGTTCAAAGGAATTTGCCATTGACGTCCAATTTCTTTACCTTCTCCGATAAAGAATTGTTGTTGTGACAAAGTCAATTTACCATCAACGACACTAGCTGAAACGACTGGATAACCTGGTTGTTCGAGCCATGAGTTCATGATCTTGCCGACGTCCATACCTGAAGCTTCACCAAGAGCATCCCAAAGGTCACTACCCTTAGCATTGCTGTACTTGTGAGCTTCAAAGTACAATTTCAAACCTTTACGTAAGTTGTCATCACCGAGCAAGGCACGAACCATAACTAGCATTCTAGCACCTTTAGCGTAAACGATGGCTGAATCAAAGATTGAATCAATTTCGGCTGGATCTTGAACTTCAACGTGAACTGATTGAACACCATCAGTAGCATCACGTTGCAAGGCTGCAGGAACATCGGATGTTTGGAACATTTCCCAAACGTGCCAATCAGGTTCCAAAGCGTCAACGGCAACGTATTCCATCATGTTGGCAAAACTTTCGTTTAACCATAAATCGTCCCACCACTTCATGGTTACAAGGTCACCGAACCATTGGTGAGCAAGTTCATGGGTAACAACAGTTGCGACTAACATCTTAGTATCAATTGAAGTATTGTCAGGATCAACTAACAAGTAAGCTTCACGATAAGTTACTAGTCCCCAGTTTTCCATGGCACCGGCTGAGAAGTCAGGTAGTGCTAATTGCCATGAATGTGGTAGTGGATAAGGTGTTTGGTAGAAGTCTTCATAAAATTCAATTGCACGTTTAGCAATATCAAGGGTGAAGTCTAATTCCTTAGCTTTGTGGGCTTTAGTAGCGAATACTCCGACTTCAACGCCACTCTTAGTCTTAGTCTTCTTATATTGCATGTCACCAAAGGCAAAGGCAATTAAGTAAGTTGACATACGAACGGTTGTATCGAAGTAGTGAACACCATCTTCGTTACGGATTTCAGGCATGTTAGCCAAAACTGTTTCGCCAGGTTGTTCGTCGAATTTCAATGCTAAGTCAAATTTAGCCTTAGCTTCTGGTTCGTCGACACATGGGAAAGCTTGACGGGCAAAAGTAGTTTCAAATTGTGTACCAATAAGTTGCTTCTTTTCGCCATTTACTTCGTAATATGAAGGGTAAATTCCCATCATAGTATCAGTCAACTTAGCATCATAAGTGATTGTTAGAGTTGTTTCGCCAGTTTTTTCAAGTTCGATTTGAATACCTTCGTTTTCGTCGTCGACCTTAAAAGGAACTGTTTCTCCATCTGCTTCAACTGATTTAATGTTCAAATACTTTTGGTTGATTAAAACTGTTTTTTCAACGGCATCCCCGTTGATCTTAGTTGTACCAGAAAATGTCTTTGTTCCACGATTGATATCAATGTAGACATCATAGTGTTCTGGATGAAATGTTTCATAAAAATGTTTAATTTCAGTCATGAGTACCCCTCTAATTTAATTTTAATTTCTTTCTAATATATTATAGTTTTAACTTTATACGACTTTTAATAAAAATGGAACTATTATACTCAAATTTCTGAAAAAAAAACGACCGAAAGCATAAACGGAACTCTTTCTTCACATTGGTTAGTGCTAAAGCACTAACTAGAATTTGGCGGCTGAGTCATCACAGGACTTGTGCTCCAGACTAAATAACAGATTTTATACTTTAGATCAATTAATTAAAAAATAAGGATATAGTTTCAATTCCCAATAACGATAAAAATCTAATTCATTAATTATCTAATCTCTTAACTAAATTATACCAAGTCTCACCAGCATGTTCGGAAGCGGCTACTCCACAATTCTTAAAGCCATTTTTCAAATAGAATGGTAAGTTCTTTTCCAAACTAGTTAACGAGATACTTTTCCGTTGTGATTTTTTAGCATTATCTTCGATGGCCTTCAATAATTTACTTCCTATACTATTTCCTCGATAGCTTGGATCAACGGCGATGGTGAAGATGATCTGATTGCCACCTGTTGGTAAATTTTTAGGTGTTCTTTCGTACATCCAGTCTTCAACATACTTTTCCTTGACCGCCGGTCCCACAATGAATCCGACAATTTGTCCATCAATTTTGGCTACTAAAAAAGTATCTTGTAATTTTTCGATTCGATCTTGATATTGTGCTTTTGTGCCCGCCTCTTCCGGTGTAAAGCCTAATTTTTCAATTCTAATAATTTCTGGTAAATCATTTAATGTTGCCTTAGTTATTTCCATGTGTGACTCCAATTTTAATAATTAATTTTTTCATCATTTTATACTATCATAATCATAGAGTTTAAAAAGGAGTGTTGTTGTTATGGAAACTGAAAAAATGATTAGTTCTCGTAAGGCGGTTCGTCAATATACTGGTCAAATTACTGACGAACAACTTCACAAAATTTTATTAGCTGGTAACGCTGGTCCGGTTGGCATGGGTGAATATGATAATTATCGCTTGACTGTCATTCAAAAAGCTGACATTCTCAAGCAAATGAATGGAATTTACGATGCACCAACTGTGATCGTACTTTCTGCCAAAAATCCTGGTGCGATGGAAGATGTTTCTGCTGGAGCTATCGTTCACAACATGGAACTTGCTGCCGAAGATCAAGGATTAGGTGCCAACTACAATATGGCAAGTGTTGGTTCAATTCCTAGTGGCGTTGTTCCTGATGGTTTTAAAGCTGTCTTTGCTTTGACTATCGGTCAAACTTCTGAAAAATTTGTTCCACGTGAAATCCCAATGAATCGGATCAAAACTAATATCGTTAAATAAGAAAAAGTGAGTAGATTAATAATCAGTCTACTCACTTTTTTCATTTCTCATTTCTTTTAAAAATTCCTCTGCCAAACGTGATAGGGTTCGTGACTTTTTCCAAATCAACACAGTCTTAATAGGATCTAAGTAGTTCAAACTCTTAAAAACTAAATCACCACTTTGGTATTCTGGCTTATTAAAAGTAATCGCATATCCCATTCCTGACATAACCATTGCACGCATGTTGTAATTCATATCGTAAGTACCTGTTATATCATAATCACGCACATATTCATCCAAATATGAAATCAATTGTGAATGAACATCTATTTGTCGCGGAATCAGCAAGTTCATCCCCTTTAAATCTGTCGCAACCAAATTATCCTTGCTAAAGTTATCATCTTTTCTAGGCAAAACGATTCCTGTTTGATTATCTATCGGCAATGACAATTTATTATACCGATTTAAAGAATCATTTGTATAAACGACTCCGAAATCCAAAATTCCTGCATCGATATTTTTAAAAATTTGATCCGCATCCTGGGTTTCAAAATTAATATTGATATTTTCGCCCTTTTTGATCAACTTATTAAAAGTTTCCGTCAGCATCGTATTAGCTTCACCCTCACCAGCTGCAACATACAGATCTCCTGACAAAACTTTTTTATTCAAAATAGCAGAAGTGGTCGATTCAACCAAACTATTAATTTCTTTAGCCCGTTCTAATAGGAAATAACCATCATCAGTCAAAGAAATTTCTCGTGGTCCTCTTTCAAAAAGTACTGTGCCCAATTCTATTTCCAAATCCTTAATTTGTCGTGACAAAGTTGACTGCGAAATGTGTAATTTTTCCGCTGCCGAAGTGATACTTTTATCATTTACAATCTCGATAAAATACCGTAATACCCGTAATTCCATCTTATCCATCCTTTTTAGTCATGACTAGTATTGTAATATAACTGTTTTACATCATAAGCTTTAGCACTTATATTGTGAACTACATCGGCACTAAAGTACCGAGCTTCTAGGAACATTCCATACTTGCCAACTAGTATTTCAACCAGTTGGTAGAGGCTAGAACTATTTTACTAAGGCTTGTTCCAAGCCCTTGTTCAATATATTCTTACTTGCATTGATGTCACGATCATGATGAATACCACAACTAGGACAATCCCATTCTCTAATATCTAACTCATGTTTACCATCATCGTACCCACAGTTAGAACAGATTTGGCTAGTTTTGAATGGATTAACAATTAGAAGTTTCTTTCCATACCACTCGCATTTATATTCAAGCATTACTCTCAATGTTCTCCATGATTGATTAGCGATAGCACGTGATAATTTATGATTACTAAGAAGATTTTTGGTTTTCAAATCTTCAATAATAATCAAATCATTATTTTCGACTAATTCACGAGTTATTTTATGGAGATAGTCTTTTCTTTGATTAGCTATCTTCTCACTATACTTAGCTACCATAAGTTTAGCTTTCACATAGTTTGAGTATTGTTCTAAAGGTTTTGGATCAATCAATCCAAATTTCTTTTTATACTGGATATCTTTTAGAGCTTGCGTACGTCTTCTAGCTAATCGTTTTTCCCAATAATGTTTATTTTTAGCAAGTTTCTTATCAAAACGGATAGTTTTATACTTATCTCCATCTGAACAGATGACTAAGTCTGAGACTCCCATATCAAGACCAACAACATTATTGGTTTTTGGCAATTGAACAATTTCTTCATCAACTGTTAAAACGACGTAATACCTGTTAGTAGATGATTTACGAATCGTTACATACTTGATAATACTAGGGATAGCCTTCTTGTTCTTATACTTCATTACTCCAAGTTTAGGCAATTTAATGTAAGAATTATCGATAATTTCAATATTGTTATTAACAAATTTACATTGATAACTTTGTTTTGGGAACTTCTTACTTTTGAACCGTGGAAATTTACGCTTCTTACTAAAGAATCCCTTGTAGGCTTCAAATAAGTCTTTATTAGAAACTTGTAAGCTAGTGCTTTCAGCTTTCTTTAACCAACTGTGTTCTTTTTTGAAAGTTGTTAAAATGTAATTCAAATCAAATGCTTTCAAAGATTTCAAATCAGGATTATTTTCATGACGTTTGATCATCATGTCTAACATATTATTCCAAACGAAACGATTAGCGCCAAAGTTATATTCAATCAGTTCCTTTTGGTAATCATCTGGATAGATGCGTAATTTAATACCCTTTAAGACCATATGAACCCCCTCCCATGATTTGGTATCGTAATTATATCACATATAGGGGAACATATGTTTGTAAAAACATCTAAAATTGCATAAATCATTGACTCATCACGGCAATAAATTACCGCGTTTTCTCAATTAGCGATTTTTATAAATTGTTAAATCAAAATATCGACAAATGGATCAAAAAAATTAATTTCTAATCTAAAAAATCAACTAATCGTCATTGGTTAGTTGATTTTTCATTTCTAAATTATTGTTCCCGTAATCTTGGCTAATTGCTCTAAATAATCAGCTTGTAGTTTTCCATCATCAGCTCGTTTATCATAATGACTTGGTTTTTGATGATGGAAATATCCACCATTCAGACTTAAATCATCCGAAGTAGCCAATTTTACTTGCGTCATATAGCCGGCCGTTAAGTCATCGGTTGCCATTTGACCACCCATTTTTGTCGGTACCCAACCGGGATCAACTGCCGTCGAAATCATTTCAGGGTAACGTTTGGCTAAAGCTTTTACTAACAACACTATTTGTAATTTAGATGATGAGTAATCTGTTGTTTTAACTAAATTATTAATATCTAATCTTGCATTAACGTGCATCCCTGAAGAAACATAAATACTATGTTTAGGTTTATTAATCAAAGCTGTTAGTAAATATGATGCCACGTCATTTACTTTAAAAGTCAGTTCACGATCAGAAGTATAAACGCCTGCATTGTAAATAACCGTATCGAATTTTCCTAACGCATTTACTTGTTTGGCAATATCCTCGACTTCTGATTGACTGCCTAAATCACCAATGACGATATTCTTAACGTTTAATTTTTGACGAACATCTGCGGCTCGTTGTTCATTTCTAGCATGTAGAACTACTTCATTTCCATCTGCCAATAATTTTTTAGCAGCTAAGAAACCCAATCCATCGGTCGAACCAGTAATAAATATTTTTGCCATTTTACTTACCTCTTCTAATATCAAATATAATATTTTTTGTTAGTTGCGTAAAATAGTTATATCGGATGATTATCCATGACTAAAAGTAATAATCAAAAATTTTCCTTTGATTTAAAAAAATTCTAGTGATATTCTTTTAAAGTATTTACTGCGTATAATGGTTCAGCGTAAAGCACACAAAAGTGTCTTTGCGCTTTTTTTGTGCAAAGACAAAGAAAGCGGTTTAATATTTTGGATTTTTACATGAAGTTACCACGTGATAAAGGAGAATTCACATTGTTTATTGCAATTGTTTCAGTTCTCTCGGTCAATATCATTGCTCCACTCATTACTTGCTTTGAAGTAGGATTTAGTTTTCACACTTGGAGACAAACTTTACAAGTTCTACCCTTTATTTGGCTAGTAGTAGTCGCATTTGTTTTAATCACTAACGCACCAGCATCGAAAGTAACTAATCAAATACTCGCTAAAGAAGACAGCTTCAACGCTCATATGATCATTAATTGCTTAGTAAATGTTCTAATGATGTCAGTTTTTTTGACCGTCATTGGAAGTTGGATCGGTACCAGACACATTTCTTGGCTACCAATTATCCAATTCTTTTATAAATGGCCTAGAAACTTCGCTATTTCATTTTTTGTTGAAGCAGTTCTAGCACAACCTTTTGCTCGTTTTATTTTATTAAAGAAACATCAATTGGAAGAAAAGTGAAAAATCAACTTGACCTAAAGTCGACTTCAAGTAATAAGCTAAAGTCATTAAGAAAAATGGGGGAAATTATGAAAAAGCCATACATTATTTGTCACATGATGACTTCAGTTGATGGTCGTATCGATTGCAATATGACTGAACACTTACAAGGCCAAAATGAATATTACGACACTTTGAAAGCTACGAAAGCTCCAAATACTATCAGCGGTCGTGTAACTGCTGAATTAGAGCTAGCTCAAAGTGGCAAATTTGAATCTAAGGTTAACGAATCCCTAGGCACAGAATCTTTCTCTAAAAAAGTTGCCGCCGATAATTTTAATATTGTCATGGATACGAGAGGAACTTTACTTTGGGAAAAAGATTCACAATACAGCCGTCCTCACCTGATTGTTACTAGTGAAAAAGTAAAGAAAGATTATTTAGAATATCTTGATTCTAAAAACATTTCTTGGATTGCTACTGGTGAAGAACATATTGATTTAAAACGTGCCGTTGAAATCTTAGCTACTGAATTCAATGTCGAAAGACTAGCTATCGTTGGTGGTGGAAAAATCGACGGTGGTTTCTTGGATGCTGGTTTGATCGATGAAATCAGTATTTTAATGGGCCCGGGCGTTGATGGTCGAACTAATGCACCTTCTGTTTTTGATGGACGTGCAAATGATAGTCATCCGTTGCCTTTGAAATTACAAAGTGTTCAAAGTTACGATGATGGTGCTATTTGGATTCGTTATCAAGTTCAAAAATAATACAAAAAATTACCGCTGCTTAATTGTCAGCGGTAATTTTTTTGTATGTTAGTTTTATCCATAACATCCCTGTATATTTAAATTATAAATATTTCTATTAAAAGAGGCGATAATATGCGTAAGTTCACTTCTCTATTAACCATGGCACTATGGGCATTAGTTGTTGCATTCGTAATTAAAAATATGTCGATTGAACACAGTCCTAATCTTTAAATTAAACTTCTTCTTCAACGATTTCTTCTGCTTCAGCCTTCTTGGCAGCAGCACTTTGCATCTTACCTAAAACTCCACGAGCAATAGGTCCAACGATGATCAATTGCAATGGTAAAGCGACAATCAAGTTAAAAATCCAAGTGTGACCATAAGTAGCTAAGATATGTCCTTGAGCTAACTTTCCTTCAACTGCGATTCCGAAGAATGACATGAATGTAACCATTCCAAGAACCATCATAACTGAAATTGTGATACCGATTAAAACAGTATTTTTCTTCATATAATCATTGATAATGTACTTGAAAGCTAATCCTTTAGCAATTGGTCCCACAATCAACAAATCTAAGATGATTGCAACAATCAAACCTAGTGGATAACCCTTCAAAATTTCTATAACTAGACCATTACTCAAGCCTTGAGCCATGGCAACGTTGTAACCTGTCATTACTAAAACCATCAATCCGGCCATAATGGCTGTGAATACAACTTCTTCTTTTAAATTACGTGGCATATATATTCCCACTCTCCTATTTTTTATCAGCGAATACAAATATACCACGTTAAAAATTTCTTCATAAGTTACAATTTGATTACAAATTCAAAAAATCGCTTGCATTTTCAGATGAAAACGCACTCATCCAATTTGTTTGTAAAAATTAGTAAACTTATCATCCAAATCACTAACTCAACTTGGTATGGAATTGTTTTATAAGAACAATTATCCCAACATGCATCTCGAAAAAGTGAATCAAATCTACTATTTATATAGTAGCTACAATCAAGAAGAATTTAATTATATGGTGCAATATTTAATTAGTCTTGGAAATAACGTCAAAATCAACTATCTTCAAGAACTCCAAAACGCATATTTAACCGAGGTGAAACGGATAATTGCACAATATTGATTTTTTTAAAATAACACTAATAAACTGCAATATTGTCCATCACAATTTATTAGAGCTATTTTTTTAAATGTACTTAATCAAGAATTTCTTTTCCCACTAATGGACCAATGAATGTTTCTTTTTGTGTAAGATTATGAGTTCTGAGAAATTCTTCATTTTCAAAAGGATCAGCGATTTTCTTTAAATAAGTTAATTCACCAAACCGCCCTTGGAAAACATCGTATGCCAAATCTTCGGCCTTTATGCTTTTAGGAACTGAAATTTTTCTCATTTTACCAATCCTCCATGACGAAAAAATCATGCTAATATTTTTATTAACATGATTTTTTTACTTATTAAAACGAGTTACACAAGCCAGACCCAGCCATATAGCTACATTCTCCAAATCACACGCAAAATCAGCGTGAAATTCGTGAAATTAGGCTATCTGTCTGTGTCTAAACGGCTTATTCCACTCTCTATCTATTTTAACTTTCCAACTTCATTTAATTTTGCTAAAACTGAATGTTTATGTGGTGCGTGATTAATTACTTCCGAGAGATCCTGACCGGCGACATTACCGTGGTGTTTACCACCTTGCCAAGGATCAACGTCAGTAACATCATAGATAATCCCATCAATTGCAACATAGGCAGGTCGACCGTCCTTTCCATCAAATTTTTTTAATTCATCTAATGTAAATTGCTTTTCTGGCACATCTATAACCTCACTTTCCTTCTGGTTTCACTGTTATTATGACATGTTACTGCACAAAGTTACATGTAATCTGCTCACTCAAATTCTGACTGAGAAACGTGTTCTGGATAGAAAGCTTCAGTTTTATCACGTTCTTTTAACAAGTCCCAATATATTGGCGCAATTTTTTCCGGTGCCATCAAATCTGACGAACCAATGATACCTTGAATTGTGACTAGACCAACAAAAATATCATCTGGAGCAACGTCTTCATGCAAAGTATAAGCGTAACTTCTCAAGGCTGCTTTAGTTAAAGACAACGTTGAAGCCTTGTCAGAAGGTCGAATTGCCGCTCCACCACCAGTGAAGATAATCGAACGCGGTAAATTAGGATTGCTGCTCTCGATAAAAGATTTAGCCGCATTAATAGCACTCAAAACATTAGTTTCAAAAATTTCCTCAATTAAATCCACCGTACTAGATAAAGCGTTGTCTAGATGTTTATTGCCCACATTAAAAACTAAATTATTAATATTTTGATCTTGCTTAACTAAATTCTGCAACATTTTATCTGTACTAGCAAAATCATTAACATCACAAACATAATTAGCAGCTGCAATATGTTCTTTATTCAACAATTTCGTTGCCGCATCCAACTTTTTCTGATCACGAGAAACTAGAATTATTTTTTGATCATGCTTTCCATATACTTTAGCAATTTCTAAACCAACGCCACTATCTGCGCCAATTACTACTGTTGTCATATTATTGCCCCCTCGTTTCGATTATAATTATAAAACAAAAAAACGACATCATTACAATGTCATTTTTTTATTTATGCCCATCTGTTCAAAATCAATTGAGCAATCTCTTGATAATGTGTTTCCAAAACAAAATGTCCACCATCTAACAAATGAACTTCCGCATTTTTATCATCTTGGGCGAAGGCTTGGGCACCTTGATAAACAAAGCTAGGATCATTTTTACCCCAAGCAGCGATAATTTCCGGTTGGTAATCACGAACGTATTTCTGATACTTAGGATAATTAGCTACGTTATTTTGATAATCGAAGATTAAGTCCGACTGTCTTTCCCCATAATCTGGTGATTCAGTATAGTGAATGTCTAGCGTATAGCCATCTGGAGAGACACTACCTATTTTTTCGCCACCAGTGTATTGACCAATAATTGTTTCTGGTTTGAAAGCTGACTTATAGCTATCACGCAATTTTTCGGTCGGATTATTCCAATAAACTTTGCGACCTTCCCACTTTGAACCAAGGCCTTCTTGATAAATATTGCCATTTTGACTGACGATACCAAGAATTCTATCCGGATATTTCACGGCCAAGTTAAAACCAATTGGTGCTCCATAGTCAAAAACGTACATGTAGAATTTATCAATCTTCATTGCATCTAAGAAACCATCAACGTAATTCGTCAAATTGACAAAAGTATAATCAAATTCCGTATGAACTGGTGCATCCGATTGACCAAAGCCGATGAAATCTGGTGCGATGACGTGAAAATTATTTTCTAAGAGTGGCATCAAATTTCTAAACATATGACTGGCTGTCGGAAAACCATGTAATAGTAGAAATGTTGGTTTATTCTTGTCGCTACTTTCACGATAAAAGACGTTCAATCCATTTACTTTAACCATTGAAAATTTCATATTTACTGACCTCGTTTTTGTTTTAATTAACTTACAGGTTCAGTATATGGTCATTTGGATATATAATAAACTATGATAATAAGAATTTTGCTATATCAAAAACAGATATCAGGAGTGAATTATGAATACTAATACTTTAGAGATGTTCATTACAATTGCCCAAACTGGCAGTATCTCTGGTGCTGCCGAAAAACTAGGCTATGCTCAATCCAATATTTCCACCAAACTTCGCCAATTAGAAGCTGACTTAAATACGCAATTATTCTACCGAAACAATCGTGGTATTACGTTAACCGATGCTGGCAAAGAATTCTACACTCGAGCTATCAAGATCATCAGTTTGACTAACGATGCTATCGATCAATTAAAACATCCCGAAAACATTCAAGGAAACCTAAAAATCGGTACTCTTCAGACCGCCGCTTCAACTTTTCTACCGGAAATACTTTCCAAATTTCACCGACAAAATCCCCAAGTTGAATTATCAATTGCTACGGGGACAACACTATTAAGTGCTAAAAGAGTTCTTAATTATGAATTAGACGGTGCTATCATCGGCGGCCGTGTCAGCGAAAATGACCTCACTACTATTCCCTTAATGAACGAACAATTATCCTTGGTCGCTCCTAATACTGATATAGATATAGGCAATGCACCTCTATTAGTATTTCCAGTCGGCTGTGCATACCGTAAAACGCTGGAAAGTTATCTTGATTCTAAGCAAATCATGATTCACCATCCAATCGAGTTTAATTATCTCAACGCTATCGTCGCCAGTGTCAGTGCTGGATTAGGTATCAGCTTACTACCAAAAAAAGTAGTTCAGCCTTACTTAGATCAAGGAACTATTAAGGAAATTCCGTTACCCGAAAACTTTTCGACTTTACCAGTTTCCTTTATTTATCGAAAAGACCACATCATGACCCAATCATTTCAAGAATTTACCAAAATCTTTTAGCTATCTCAAATTCAGATAACAAGTTTCGCAACCTAATATTTCTCAAACGGATAATCAGTTGTTATAGTTAAGAAAAAACAAAGGAGAACACGTTATGCCATTAATGAGAGTCGATATGTTTAGAGGACGTACTAAAGAACAAATCAAAGAAATCTTAGATATCAGTTATCAAGTCGCTTCCAGAGAGTTTCATCTATTACCTAAAGATAGATACCAAATCGTAACCCAACATGATCCCGAAGAAATGATTATTGAGGATGTTGGTTTAGGATTTACTCGAACGAAAGATTTCTTGATGTTTAGTTTAACTTCCAGCCCTAGAAAATTAGCTGACAAAGAAAATTTTTATCGTGAATTAGTTAAAGAACTACATGAAAAAACTGGCATCTCACCAGAAGATATTATGATTAATATCACGCCAAATACTAAAGAAGACTGGAGCTTTGGTAATGGTGAAGCGCAGTTTATCAATGGAAAGTTAAATTAGAATCATCAAAAAGAGTTTGGGACAAAAGTCCTAAACTCTTCTTTATATCTAACGCTTTGTTTCCTTGATAATTAGCAATACAATCACTAAAATCAAGAACACAATTGAAAGATACTCCAAAGCTAACTCCTATAATCAGACCAAGATACGATGTTATTGAAAACAAAATAGAATTAAATTTAAACAATTTTTTATCTCTTTTCTAAAAGATAGAATTGCTAATTAATCTTAAATGAAATTAAAAAAGAAGTTGAAGAATTCACTTTAACTTCTTTTTATCTATATTAATTGGCTAAAAATCTAACTGCTTTCATACTATTACTTCAATTTAGCCAAACTGGAACCAAAGATTTGTTCAATTGTAACTGGATCACGGTGATCAAAGAATTGACTTTCGTTTTTATCCAAACTACTCATAACTTTCATATCGTCAGCGCTCAATTCAAAATCAAAGACATTGATGTTTTCTTTAATTCTATCTTCGTGAACTGACTTAGGAATAACTACGATACCACGTTGCAAGAGCCATCTAAGAATTACTTGACCGTTAGTTTTATTATATTTCTTAGCAATTTCGGCAATCTTTTCATTAGTAAAAATGTCGTGCTTTCCTTCAGCAAATGGAGCCCAAGCTTCGACGCGAATGTCTTCTCGGTTGGCAAAATCTACTTCTGAAGGTTGTTGATACCAAGGATTAACCTCGATTTGGTTAACGACTGGTTTAATATTGGTGGTTAATTCCAAGTTCTTTAGTTGGTCGGCGTAAAAGTTTGAAACTCCGATGGCACGAATCTTGCCTTCCTTTTGGGCTTCTTCCAAAGCTCTCCAAGCACCAATCGTATCGCCGTAAGGTTGGTGTAATAGGTATAAATCAAGGTAATCCAAGCCTAAATTTTTCAAAGAAGTTTCAATTCCTTTTTTAGCACGATCATAAGTGAAGTCTGAGACCCACAATTTTGATGTAATGAATAAATCCTTGCGGTCGACACCACTTTCTTTGATAGCTTCACCAACAGCTGTTTCATTTTGGTATGCGGCTGCCGTATCGATCAAGCGGTATCCGTTGTTGATAGCTGTCAAAACAGCATTTTTACATTGTTCTAAGTCAGTAATTTGGAACACGCCGAATCCTAATTGGGGCATTTCCATTCCATTATTTAATTTAACGTTTTGCATTTTATTACCTCTTCTTTAGATGATAATTACATTTTATAATCGTTGTTATCGTTTGAAAATTACTTGTTTGATATGCTACTATACGTTCAACGTATGCTTCGAGGTGAAAAAATGATAGATAATTACTTATTGGAAGAATTAGTCGCATTCAAGAAATATGGTACTCTAGCTGCCACCGCTCAACACCTATTAGTGACTCAACCAACTGTCACCCGTGGAATGCAGAAATTAGAGGACGAGTTAGGTGTCCAAATTTTTGACCGTCAACCTAATCGCATCACTTTGACTAAAACTGGTGAATTAGCCGCAAAAAAAGCTCAAGAAGTCATTGCCACAAATTTAAATTTCGTGGAAACAATTCAAAAATATGACTACAATCACAAGAAGATCCGCGTTGGGGCTGTCGCTCCAGGACCTTTGATTTTATTGCATCATTTAAAAAAACTTAATTCTGTTAATGAAAAAATTGATATAGATGATAACTTATTAGATTCCCATCACGTATCCAACAACCTTTTGGATCATAATTATTCTTTCATTCTAACCAATCAGGAAATCATGACCGAGAAAATCGAATCCTTTTTTATCGGCACCGAAAGACTCTCCGTCAATCTCAATCAGTTCACTTTACTAGCTAATAAAAAATCCGTCTCTTTTCAAGATCTGAAGGGTTTAAGCTTCATTGTTCTATCAGATATTGGCGTTTGGAAACAAGTCGCTGAAGGAAAAATTCCTGGAGCAAAATTTTTATATCAAGAACAACGAGAGGCCTTTGCGGAGATCACCAAATATTCCGACTTCCCATATTTCACGACGAATATTTCTAAAATTGACGATACTGGTTTTACCGACCATGACCAAATCAACGTTCCGATCAAAGATGATGCTGCTAAGATGGATTTTTATGCAGCTTACTTAAAATCGAATAAAAAGCTCATCACACCAACTCTCAAAAAGATGTCGCAAGCTTGGCAAGAATTTTTAAACTAAAAGAGCGAGACATAATAGGGTCATTCGAGCATCAAAACAAATAACACCGGGTAATCGCTCTTTGGTTCTTTAAGATGCCGTCTTCCGCACAAGCCCTGTGATGAGCTGGAATTCTAATTCACCGATCGAATGAATTTATTCAATTTCTTTATGGCAAGTTTCTGGGCTTTTCCTTCAAATCCATGTCCAGCTTCTTTTAGTATAACCATCTCAGCATTGGAAAAATTATCTGCTACCTGGCCAACATACTTGATTGGAACTATTTCATCCTCGTCTCCGTGCACAATCAAGACTGGCCCATTGTACTTCGTAGCCGCTTGCGTGACATCTGTTTTTAGTAAATCTCGATAATAATTTCTACCAACTGTAAAACCCATTAAATCAGTCGTGGCTGGTATTTGGTTCGAAGTCGAGTATTGTTTGCGTGCATCGTGGCTCATGGAAAAAGCGGGATACATTAATGCTAAGCCTTTGATATCTTCCGGATTTTGAGAAGCCATCATTGCTGAAACGACCCCACCTTGACTGCCACCAACTAACAATACTTGGTGTTTTTTAACGTCGGTTCGTTTTTGCGGCGCTACTTTTACGGCTTTGAGATCACTCACTTCTGTTGCTAAGGACATTTGAGTCTGCTTTAAACCAGTACTTTGTTCGTTAGAACTACCTCCTGGAAAATCGAAAGCATACACTAAATATCCATAATTGGCTAAATCACGCGCATAAGCCCCTAATTCCTGATAATCTCCACCCAAACCATGTGACACGATGGCGATTGGCATCTTTTTAGGATGATTTTTTGCAGTGTAAATGTGCCCGTAGATGTTTTCATGGCCATTTTTGACATGCCAAACTGAATCATTAATTGCACCATTTGAAGTATTAGTAGTTTTTCCCGCTGAAGGACCATTTTGGTGTCTGGTACAACTAGTAACTATAAAAGCAAATATGAAAATAGTTAAAAACAATACAATTTTCTTAATCTTTTGAAATTTTGACATTAACATTATTCCCCATATTCTTAACGACGTCGTGATAATTATCGGAATCGAATGCACCTATAATATGAATTCCTTCGTAGTAGTCTTCCGTGCCATAGTAAAAAACGATTCTTTGTTGTGGTGACCAATAACCAATGGCACCTTTTGTCCCCTCGTGTCCACTTGGCATTCCCTTAGTAGTCAGAGAATGGTTCAAATCAGCTACTTTTTCAGGCATGTCCATGAAATCACGAAAACTCAAGGTCGTTGGCAATTCTTTGGCAAAAGCTTTTGCAGCACTAGAATTGTTTAAGTGAGCTTTCAATTCAGTTCCATTGATATTGATGTTAATTTTGGTTGTTTCATTTTTTTCCGAAGTTGTCACTTCACTGACTTGTTCGTGATTATGACTAGTAGTTGTCTTAGCTTGTTGATGTTGTCCACAGCCAGCTAATAAAAATAGAATCCCTGTAAACAAAATTAGTTTGAAAAATCTTTTCATTAATATTCACCCAATTTCTGAAATTAGGTCTATCTTAATGGCAAAATCATCTTATGTAAAATACTCATAATCTATCATCAACTATTACTTTTTTCTATGGATAAAAATAGACCAAGGTAACCGTACTTTGATTACCTTGATCTATTAATCTTAATGATTGATGTTTCACTCTCTAATCATTAGCATGAACGTCGAAAGCATTCAACAACATATCTTCAACGCCATCTGCATCTGGATCATGCATACCTTTACCATTACGGTCCAAGGCTCTGATTGAATCCATTTCATCAGATGTTAATTCAAAATCAAAGATATCTTTGTTTGATTTGATGCGTGATTCGTGAACTGATTTAGGAAAGACGATGACTCCCTCTTGATGTTCGAAGCGAAGAATAATTTGTCCAACGTCTTTGCCATATTTCTTAGCTAAATCATTCAACAATGGTTCAGCGAACAATTCTTTACTACCTTGACCTAGTGGGCCCCAGGCTTCTAGTGTGACGTGTGCTTGAGCCATAATTTGACGCAATTCTTTTTGTTGGAAATATGGGTCAAATTCAACTTGATTGACACTTGGCATCGTCGCAAACTTAGGAACAAACTTGTTCCAGATCTTAGGTGTCATGTTGGAAACACCGATTGAACGAATTTTGCCAGCCTTTTTAGCCTCCTCCATTGCCTTCCAAGCTTCGTCAACCTTGCCGTATGGTTGGTGGATCAAGTAAAGATCCATGTAGTCCAAACCTAATTTCTTCAGTGAGAGGTCGATAGCTTTTTTAGCATCTTCATAAGCATAATCTTGAAGCCACATTTTAGAAGTTACCCAGATTTGATCACGAGGAATACCGCTGTCCTTGATAGCCTTGCCGACTTCTTGTTCATTAAAGTATGCGACCGCTGTATCGATGTGACGGTAGCCCAGTTTTAAAGCATCGCTAACTGCCTTGTAAGTTGTACCGTCAGCGGGAATTTGGAAAACGCCGAATCCAAATGATGGAATATTCGTGCCATCGTTTAATTTAAATGTTGGAATTGTCATGTAATTACCTCTATCTCTTAATTGATGACTTTAGTATAAAACCATCTGTCGGATAAAAAAATTACTAAAATGGTATGGCAGTATACCCATCACGCATACTATTTTTCTTCAAAAACTGTTAATAACTCATCAGCCTGTTTTTGCGTAATGACCTTTTCACTAACTTTAAATTGTGTCAAGGTTTTGACGATTGTCTTTTCTCTGACCATACTTGCATCAAAGGAATCTGCAATCATTTGCCAAGTTTCTACCGACCAATTCTTTGGTATTTCCAAAGTTCGTGAATAAATCCTAGTTTCAAGTGAAACAACTAGTGCTATAGCATCGATAGCTTTCAAGTGTTTAGGCACTAATTTATATTTGTCCCGATCGAGCCACAATCTGATACCGTCTTTTATTCCATTACGTTCAATTCTGTCGAATTGCTTTCTACTCCAACGATGATTGTTACGTGAACTGATGTGTTCATCCGCAATCTCTTCCATGGATTTTGAAAATAGACTACTGAGCATGTCCACACCTTTGGCATCTAGTTCTTGAAGAAATTTTTCAACCGTTTTTTGATCATTAGGATCAAGTCCACGTCGCTTCATTTCTTGATAAATCAATTTGGCAGGATCAAAATTACCAGGGTCTTTAGCTGCCTCTAACATGGCTTTTTCACCAGCTGCAAAATAGCGCTTATAATTTTCAACTTTTTTAGAATTGACGAAACCCCGCATACTAAGGAAATTCAACATCGCTGTCATTGCCGGAACAACCAATTTATATTCGTCGGCACTAAAGTCCAGTTTTGCGACCAATTGATTTTCCATTACGCCACAGATAGCGGTTTTAGTCCAATTCTTAGGTGTTTTACGATAAACGTTATAAGCAAATTCCGTCATTGCTCTCATCAAGGTCTCAATATAAGCCTCGTCTACACCTTGAGGACGATTCTTCCAAGCCGCACTTTCCTCATAAAAATGTAACCATTCCAAAACGTACTTAGACACACTTTCTGCGACCCAAGGCTGCCATTGTGGTAAATACGGATTTTGATCATCGGGTTCATGTATAAAATTGGTTGCTTCTTTAAGCGAAAATGTTGCTTTCAACATATCAAATATTTTATCTAACTTTGCTACTGAAACTTTGATTTGCTTAGTTTTTGCCAAGAAGTACAAAACTGCCTGTAAAGTTTCAAATGTTAAGTCGAATAAATCTAAGGAATATTGATTCCCATCACCCAATTCTTTAATCATTGCGAGTACGAAAGGAACGATAAAATCTTCATCCCATTTCGTATAGTCACCATTACCTGAATACCCAGCTGTGTCGCCAATACTCTTTATCATATTGCGAGCATTTACTTTGGCCTGATTACTTAAATTCAAGTATTCATCACTCTTCAAAAAATCTGCTGTTATATCTGACAAATGTCTTTTTTTCATTTTTTTTACTCCGTAACGATATGATACCGAAAAATATCAAAAAAAGATGGAATTTTTAACTCAAATTCCATCTTAATTAACTCAATCTTCTCGTTCTAATTTAATCTGCTTAAGATCATTACGGTATTGGGCTTCCATATTTAACCAAAACGCAGCTGGGATACCAAATACTTTGGTCAATTTATTTGCTATTTCAGGTGTAATTTTTTTATCAATATATTACCCCAACTCCACATCTTGGGATTCAATTAATTTCTGGAATTTCAACTGTGAGGCATTACCAACAATTTTCTTTTTATATGGAAATCGTGCGTCAAACCGATCAACTTCCGCCTGGTCAACTGAATAAACTTCATCTTCCACGTATCGACCTGCACAATCATCTAAAGCACCCTCAAACAAAGGCATTATTTGCAAAACTGTCGCAAATTTATCGTTAGCCATCCGAATCTGATAATTTTTAGCCGGTTCAAAACCTTGTCGACTATAATAATTCGGATCTCCATACAAAATAATCGCCGCATAACCTAGATCTTTAGCTAATTTCTTTGAATGTTCAATTAGTCTTCCACCTAGTCCTTGTTGCTGAAATTCTGGGGCGACTGCTAAAGGTCCTAAGCACAACACTTGATGAACTTTTCCGTCATCACCTTGAATAGAATCTTCCAAAAAGGCAGCACAACCGATGATTTGATCATCTAATACTGCAACTGTATCTAGTTTGGTGACGAAATGGGGATGGTTACGGATTTTATGCATCAGGAAATGCTCCACACACCCCGGCTGAAATTCATTCCAAAAAGCATTGCGTAACATTAATTCAGTTTTTTGATAATCTATTTTATTTTCTTGTCTTAATTTAATTTTTTTAGTCATTTTATATTCCTTTTTACATAATTTACCTACAGAATACAAAAAAAGCGCAGTCGACAAACTGCACTTACATCGAAACACCGACGGCATTCGTAAGGCAATTTGGGTACAACAAAGAAAGCTTCTTTGTTCAAATTTTTATCCTTACTTAGACACAATCATCCGGTATTTCTCCTAAAATTTATTACCTTTAAGATAACACGTTAATTTAGATTTTGCCACCAAAGACTGGGTAAGCACTAGCATCGCCGTATTCCATCTGGTCAATTTTGGCTAGAGTTGCCATATCTTCATCGGAAATCACGAAGTCAATATCGGCGTTAGATTTCATGTGGTCAGGATTTGCGGTCTTAGGCAAAACAACCACGTTCAATTGCCAATCGTAACGGATACACAATTGTGGAACTGAAACGTTGTACTTGGCAGCCATCTTCTTGATCAAATCATTGTTCATCGCAGCACCGTGCGCAATTGGTGAGAAGGCTTCAACGACGATTCCGTTATCTTGGGAATACTTGATAAGTTCACTTGGAGTGTCACCAATATGGATTTGAATTTGGTTAACGGCTGGTTTAGTGTCAGAATTCTTGATTAAATTGTCCAAGTCTTCTTTTTGGAAACTTGAAACACCGATAGTCTTCAATTTACCAGCTTTAACAGCATCTTCCATTGCCCGCCAAGTCTCTAAATTACCCTCAAAATGACGGTCATTGCCTTGGTTAACTTCTTTCCAAGGTTGTGGATTGTGGATGATCATCATATCCAAGTAATCCAAGCCCATCTTGTCTAATGTTTCATCGATTGATTTCTTAGCTTCGTCGTAATCCTTAATTTCAGCTGCAACCTTTGAGTTAACAAAAAGTTGGTCACGGGAAATACCGGAATTTCTAACACCCTCACCGACACCACGTTCATTGCCGTAAGCTTGGGCAGTATCGATGTGACGATAACCAATTTTAACTGCATTCTTCACTGCATCAGCCGTCTGATCATCAGGAATCTCCCAAACACCTAGAGCCAACTTAGGAATTTTTAAACCATTATTCATTGTGAATGTTTCATCAAAAATAGACATAAAAGCCCTCCTTTTGTATCGTTTACATTATATATTTAATTTATACTTCTTGTCCCGTAGGACGAATTACCATTTCATTAACAGCCATATTTTTTGGCGTATCGATCACAAAGGCCACCGCTTGAGCGATTTCATCGGGATTCAAAGCCATCATTTCCGAACCAGGTTGTTTCATGGCATCTTTCAAACCATTTCTAACTTCATCGTTATTGATGGAATCGAATAATTCCGTTTTGACTGAACCCGGAGCAATGATAGTCGTCTTGATATTGTTTTGATGTTCCTCTTGACGAAGACCTTCCATAATTGCTCGAACAGCGTACTTAGTACCTGAATAAGCTGCATAGCCGGGTAAAACTTCATAACCTAAAACTGATGAAGTAGAAATCACATGGCCGCTTTGTTGTTTCTTCATAACTGGTAAAGCTGCAGCGATTCCATTCAAAACACCTTTAACATTGATGTTAAGCATATTCTCCCATTCATCATGAGCTAATTGGTCCAAATTATTAACAGGCATGATTCCAGCATTATTGAATAAGACATCAACCCGACCAAATTTTTCAACTGTCTTGTCGATCACATTTTGGACTTCATCCTTTTTAGTCACATCGGCTTCAACCGCAAAAATATTTTCGGGATAATCTTTTTGAATTTCTTCCAAACGACTCATTCGGCGAGCCGCAATCGTGACTTTCTTACCTTGACTAGCTAATAATTTAGCTGTCGCAGCTCCAATACCACTAGAAGCTCCCATAATAACTACTACTTTTTCTGACATTTATATTTCCTCTTATTATTTCTCTTTATTATTTTCTTTAATCATTCGAATAATTCGTGCTGGTACCCCACCGACAATCGTATTAGCAGGAACATTCTTCGTGACCACAGCACCGGCTGCTACCACGGCATTTTCACCAATCACAACTCCCGGAGTTACTGTGACATTGGCACCTAACCAAACATTATCGTGAATATAAACTGGCTTCAAATCCAAATGACGTCGTTGACTCGGTTCAATGCGATGGTTAACTGAAGCAATCGTGACTTTAGGTCCAATCAAGACATTATCACCTAAGTAAATTCCGCCTAAATCAGTAAACATCACGCCACCATTGATAAAATTATTTTTACCAAAATGCAGATTACGTCCAAAATCAGTATAAAAAGGTAAACGGATTTCCGTCGACGGATCAATCGTCTCATTGGTAATTTGACTGACTACTTTTCGAACCTCATCTCCGTCATGGGCACCTGTATTCAATTCTTGAACTAGTTTCAAATTGACGGGGATAATTTTTTCAATCTGTTCATAAGCCTGACTGTCTAAATTTAATTTCTTTTCCAACTGAAAACCTCATTTCCTAACTCATTATTCTAATTTGTCGATTGATTTTATTATACGGACGAATTATTATAATGTTAAATACTTATTAATAATGGTTAGTTATAACTTTTAAACATAGTTGAGGTGTAAAAATGGACATTCGTGTTTTAAGGTATTTCATCATCATCGCTCAAGAATTGAACATTTCCAAGGCTGCCCGACTTTTGCACGTTTCGCAACCGGCACTGTCACGTCAAATCGCCGAACTAGAAACGACCTTAGGCACAAAACTGTTCATTCGCGGCAAACGACAACTTCAGTTGACTCCTGATGGCTACTACTTATTAGAACGAGCCAAGGAAATCGTCGGACTGGTCAATAAGACGACCTACACTCTCCAAAAACAAGACTTGATCAGTGGTACTTTAGACATCGGTGCTGGTGAAAGTATCGCCTTACAATGTGTGATGAAAACGATCAAAGAGATCATGCATAAATATCCCGAAATCCATATCAACTTCCGCAGCGGTGATTCCGAAAATATCTTATCGGAACTAGATAGCGGCATTTTGGAGTTTGGTATCATCATGGGTGATCGCCCACTCGACAACTACCACCGACTAATTTTGCCTGAAAGAAATCGTTGGGGTGTCATTATGAGAAAAGACGAGCCGCTCGCAAAAAAAGACTTCATTCAACCTAGCGACTTATTGGGACGTTCGTTGTTGTTATCTCGTCAAGTCCGCCGAAAGCAGCTCTTCCAAGACTGGAGTCAGGATTTGTGGGACCAGCTCAACTTCGTCGGAACTTACAATCTGATTTTTAACGCCGCTCTCCTCGTCCAAACCGGTGCCTGCATGGCCTTGACGTACGAAGGGTTGACCGATATGACGAACAACGATGTTACCTTCATCCCTCTGCAACCAGAATTGACCGACCCAAATACTTTGATTTGGAGTAAGAATCGCCAAATGCCTGAAACGGCTAAACTATTTTTACAAACGCTCAAAGAGAATCTGGATAAATAGAGGAGAAATATTTATGAAGAAAATTTATTCACCCTCAGATGCTCAAAAAAATCTATTCAAAATAATGAAAGAAGTAAATTCAGAAAAAAAGCCAATTACAATCTCATCCACTAGTGATAAAACCAATGATGTTGTTGTAATCGAAAAAAGTAATTGGGACGCTATCCAAGAAAGACTTTTATCAAAAGATATCAGCAAAGATGATACAACCGAAGATTTCTGGAAAACATGGAACGAAATCTAAAATACATTGAAAAAATTAATTAGGAGAAAAAATGGAATTCAAAGAAGCTGTCAATAACCGTCACTCAGTTAGAGAATTCAGTGACCAAACAATCGATCATCAAACTATCAAAGAAATAATCGCTCTAGCGCAAAAATCACCGTCATGGGTCAACTCCCAACCGTGGAAAGTCTATGTCGCCACTGGCAAAACTCTTCAAAACATCAAAGATGCTTACGTTAAAAAAGATGCTGAAAAAGGTTATCCCGATTTTCCGGTCATGCACCGAGATGACTGGAGTGTAGAAGCCCAAAAGAACATGCAACAGTGGCGTCACGAAATTGTCCACCACTTCGAAAATTTTGACGAAGCTCACGAAAAAATGAGCAGTGCTAGCACCCACCTGTACAATTCACCGGCCATTGTTTTCGTGACTATTCCGAAGAACTCATCCTTATGGTCAGTTTTCGACGCCGGAGCTTTTTGTCAAACGTTAATGTTAGCCGCTAAAGATAAAGGACTGGATTCCATCCCAACTTACACCAGTGTCAGATTTCCTGATGTCATCAGACAAAATATGGATATCCCTGATAATGAAACTTTAGTAATTGGCTTATCATTAGGCTATGCGAAGGACGCAACAATCAATACTTTCCGTTCGAAACGTGAAGATGTTGATGATATTACGAAGTTTAAAGACTAAAAAAAAGATTGACTCAACTGTTTAAGCAGTTGAAGCAATCTTTTTTAATTTAGAAAGAAATCAGTTGTAATATCCAAAGCTTCTTTTCGTGAGTTACCAATTGAAAAACCGTGATCAGCATCATCCAACAAATGCAATTGATCATTTTGATAAACATCGTCGTAACGAGTTGAGGCAATTTTATCTACGACCGTATCTTTGAGCCCGTGAATCAAACAAACCGGACCAGTATAAGTCTTAGCCACTTCATAGATTGGCAAAGTCTGAGCAGTTCTCAAATAGAAACCACCTAAAGTTAAACCCTTTTTGATTGGCAACTCATCAGGAATATTTTGTGGATCATAAGTATATCCTTGGGTATCACCTTTCAAGGCATCATCTTTTAGTGTTGCGGCCGGAGCTAACAAAGCTAATTTATCAACTTTATCGTGATAATAGCCAGCAATCATACTAGCAACAACTCCACCTTGTGAATGTCCTAAAAGATACAAATTTCTGACACCAGAAATGCTGCGAGCATAGTCCAAAATAGCTTTGCCATCACCGATTTCATTTAAAACCGTCATATCTTTAAACGCTCCGTCACTTTGACCATGACCATTGAAGTCAAAACGTAACGTTGCCAAGCCTTCAGATTCAAATCGCAAAGCTAGTTGATACAACAATTGATCAGGATTCATTCCTCGATCCGACGTAAAACCGTGCATCAAAACTACTAAATCAAATTCTTTTTTATCCGGTTTAACTAAAGTCCCACGCAAAGTTAGACCGTCTCTTTTTATTTGAACATCCATCAAATCTCTCCTCATCTTTTTGATTATTCTAATCCTTTATTGTCGATTTCGACAACAGTTATATAAAAACGCCATATCAAATAAATTGTCATGATATACGAAATGGTTTACATTTGGTATATAGAATAATTATTGGAGGGATTTTATGTCTAAATTTGATTATGATGTATTGTACATTGGTGCTGGACACGCAACTTTTGACGGTGGCGCACCTTTGGCTGAAACTGGCGTTAAAGTTGGCGTTATTGAAAGTGGTCTGGTCGGTGGAACTTGTCCAAACCGTGGTTGTAATGCAAAAATTGCCATTGATGAACCCGTCAAAATGACCCGTGAAGCAGAGCGTTTGAATGGTATTTTAAAAGGTGATTTAACAATTGACTGGACTAAAAATATCGAACACAAACAAGAAATCATCGACGTATTACCCGACAATTTAACCGCCCGTTTGACCGATGCAGGCGCTGATGTGATTCACGGACACGCTCAATTCAAGGATGAACACACTGTAGTGGTTGATGGCAAAAGAGAAATCACTGCTGAAAAAATCGTCATTGCAACCGGATTACGTCCCCATCGCTTAGATATTCCAGGAACTGAGCTAGCTCATGATAGTGAAGACTTTCTGAATCTCAAAAACTTACCTAAGAGAATCACTATTATTGGATCTGGCTATATTGGGATGGAATTTGCAACGATTGCCAACGCCTCAGGTGCTGATGTGACTGTGATGTTGCATACCGACAAAGTCCTCAGAAACTTTTACCAGCCTTACGTTCAAAAAGTTGTCGATGGCCTCAAAAGTCGTGGCGTGACATTTATTGAAAATTCTAATGTACAAAAATTTGCTCAAAAGGATAATGAACTAGAAATCACTTATGGCAATAACCAAAGCCTGACAACCGATTGGATTCTCGATGCGACCGGCCGGATTCCTAATCTGGACAACCTCGGCTTAGATAAAGTTGGAGTTAAGTACGATAAAACCGGTGTCTTTGTGAATGAGTACTTACAAACTAACGTTGAGAATATTTACGCTGCCGGCGATGTTGTTTCTAACGACCTACCAAAAGTTACTCCCGCCGCCTACTTCGAATCAAAATATTTGATGAAACTTTTCTCCAAACAAACGAGTGACCCAATCAAATATCCAGTTATCCCTTCAGTCGTTTTCACTTCACCAAGAATTGCCCAAGCCGGAATTTCTGTTGAAGCAGGACAAGCTAAGGGTTACGAAATCAGTACCAACGACCTAGCTAACTACTGGTACTATCAAGTTGATAAGGAACCAATCGCCGAAAGTAAACAGATTCACGACAAAGACGGTCACTTAGTAGGTGTCACTGAAATCAGCGATCAAGCCCAAGACGCTGTCAACGCACTACTTCCAGCTATCGAATTTAAATTCGACCGTGAACAAGTTAGCCGTCTAATCGGAATCTTCCCATCAATCGGATACGCAGCTTGGCATCGAGCATAAAAAAGTGGAGCAGGAAAATTCCTGTTCCACTTTTTTCATGCATCCATCAATGATACCAAGTGTTCCTTCATATAATCGGCACCACCGTAGCCACTATATACAAAGATAAAGGTCATCTGATGGCATTTGAATTGCATTTTGTTCCAACCCTTATACTTACCATCAAAAATATCCGTAATTTCTGAAGTAGGTATTTGGTATAAAGGTTTCTGATCACCTTTAATATGCGTGATTACTAACTTACTATTAACGAAAGAAAAATTGAAATAACCTTGTGATACTTTATTTTGACTGTCAAAAATTTTAATATACGCAAACATTTCTTCCACGTTCCTTTCTGAATCCACCTATAAGATAGACCCTCGAACGCGTTTTATAGCAAGCACTTTTTTACAAAAAAATAGGCCAAGGTAATTGTTTTCTAATTGCCTTGGCCTATTCCACTCTCTAATACCATGCGTAAGTATTGAAATGAACCCCCTTAACTAATTTGATCCATTCGTCATTACCGACATGATAATAAGTATCACCGTTTGAATCTTCAACACGATAATCAGTTCTCCAAGATGTTTCTTGAGCTAAGGAATAATCGTCAATCAGTTCATCTTCTTTAGAATACAAGCGATAAACCGTACTTGTGCGATCTAGATTAATAATTCCCTTAACGCCAACGGCATTCTTGAAGACACCTGTCTCAACTGGTTCTTCAAAAAAGACAGCATTCGAATCGACCCATTCACCAGTAGCGACACGATATTGTTTGATACCAGCGCGGTTAGTTCTGACTTGATCAGTCTTCCATGACGTATCTTGGACCAATTGACGACCTTTGATCAATTCGTTGTCTTGATTATCCAAGTCATATGTCGTTTGATCGGTCTTAGTTGTAATAATGCCATCAATATTCGCATATGTCCAAGCATCGTCAACAGCCACTTGATTTTGACCAAAGATAACATCGTTCGCATCGACCCATTCGCCAGTAGCAACACGATATTGTTGAACACCAGCTTTATTAGTCCGATATTGATCAGTCTTCCATGACGTATCCTTCTTCAAATTACGACTAGAAATAACATCATTGGCTTGATCATTTAATTGATATTGTCTTTGATTTGTCTTAGTCGTTACGATTCCCGAAACATCAGTGTAAATCCAATCATCATCTTGATTGGTTTGTGGATATCCTAGATAAACATCATTTGCGTCAATCCATTCACCAGTAGCAACACGATATTGTTTGACACCGGATTCGTTAGTCCGAATTTGATCGTACTTCCAAGAAGTATTTTCAGCCAAATTCCGGTTAGTGATTCGATCATTATTTTGATTGTTCAAACCGTACATTTGACGATCTGTCTTGGTCGTAACAACACCAGAGTTATCGGTATAAGCCCAAGTGTCACCTGTACCAGTTGATGAACCTGTTCCACTCGTTGAACCGCTGTTACCAGAATTTCCTCCAGTACCAGTACTGCCACCAGTATTACCACCGGTCGAACCTCCAGTTGAGGAAGCTTCTTTGACGGTGACTGCACGGATGAAGGTTACCGTATTGTTATCTGGATCAACTGAAACATTTTCACCACTAAATGTATAAGCATTAGTTCCGTTATCAACTAATTTAACTGTCACTCTTTGATAATAAGTGCCGGCTTTAGTAAATCTACCATCACTGTCGATGTTTGTGGTCTTATTTGTAGCTGCTTTATCAGTATAAAAGTCAGTTCCAAATTTGACGCCATTATTAGCAATAATTGAACCATTATCACGGTCTACTACTGAAATATCCGAAGCGTTATGCAAAACTGCATCATTGGCCAGGACATTTTGGTCAATTGTAACGCCATTGACATGTGTGATGGCTGAATAGTTACTTGCTATAATCTTTTGTACAAAGGTTACACTGTTATCACTCTCGTTATAAGTTCCACCAATCTGTGCAAAATCATTGGCATCATAGGCACCGGACGTTAGATAGAACTTAACTGTACGATAATAAGTATTTGCCTTGTTGATCTTAGCGCCACTAGCATCATTAGTTTCACCAGTTAAATCACTATTGAGGAAGTACTTACTACCAAGTGAAACACCATAAGTTCCCCTAGTCTTATCAACTAGAGATTGACCATAGACATCTTTCAACATGTAGTTCTTGGTGTTTATCAAGGCAGGATTCTCACCAGCCAAATCAACTCGAACATCCAAATCATTGACTGAAGCATTGACACTAGCCTCATTTTTATCCACATGTACCTTTTGAACGTAAGTTACTGTACCATCATTATTCACATGTGCATTACCATCCGCAAAACTATCTGCGTCCAAAGCTACACTAGGTGTGAAAGTAATTAGACGATAGTAATCCCCTGACTTGGTGAATTTACCATTAACAACTGCTTTACTCAAATCACTGCCTTGGGCCAAAGCAGATTCAGCCGAATCATAATAACTGTCACCCACTGCGACTTTACTGTCGATAACCCCACTAGCAGCTTTCAAAACATAACCACTAGTTTGAGTTAACTTCACATCTTTTGTTGAAGTACCGGCATTAATAGTTAAATCGTTAACTGTAACATCAGCTCTATCTGATCTAACACTGATAGCTTGAATATATGAAATTGTATGTTTATCAGTATCGATTCGAGCATCGCCACTGAAATTATTATCAGCTAAAACTTGTGGATCGACATTAAAAATCACGGCCCGGTAATAAGTCTTGGCTTTAGTAAATTTGCCATTAACAATATCACTAGTAGGTTTAGCCCCAACTGCAAAGACTGAATCATCGTCATCAAAGATATCCCCGAAACTGATATTAGCGGTAATTTGTTTACCTGAGTCATCAGTCAAATTGTTGCCAGTCTTATCAAGTCCATCCACACTATCTCCAACATTTGCTGTAACCAATTTAATATCAGCATCAACTGAGCCAGTTGCACCAACGTTGATCAATTGGGCATAACAGAGGTTACCCTTTGCGTCCGTCCAATAATTTGAATCATGTAGCACATAATCACTCTTAAAGTTTGGATCAGTCGGTTTAAAACTAATTACTCGATAATAAGTTCCCTTCTTGAAGTTGCCACTGACTATCGCATCTGCCAAGATACTTGCGTTATTCTTAGCATCATCGACATTACGATAAAACCTAGAGTTATCAGGAGTTCCAGTAGCCAACACTTTAGTACCATCGGTTAAAGTGCCACTTGAGGCTCCTACTGCTGAATCTCTAACTGGTGTTCCAGCTTTAATGTTTAATGGATCAACCTTGAAAGTTGCTGTCTCATTAGCACTAACTACTACAGCTTGAACATAAGAAACAGTCTTACTATCCTTATCGATTTTAGCATTAGTGCCAAATTCATTACTGTTTATTGCATCATCAGTATCTAAATGGAAGGTAATTTCACGATAATATGTATCAGCTTTTGTAAAGTTACCACCTGTAAAGGTTGGCTTAACATTATCATCAAAGACATCCCCAGAATTACTGTAATAATCAGAACCAAAGGTAATCTTTGCAGAAATTGGAATCCCACTTTGAGTAAATAGTTCATTACCAGCTGTGTCCTTAAGATCAGTACTATCACCGACCTTAGCACTGGCAGCCGTGATATTAGCTTTAACTACTGGATTATCACTAACATTGATTTCTTGAGCATAGATAACTTTATTATTAGAAATCAGCTTTGCATTATCTTCATTTAAAAGATATCCCTTGCTTAAGTCCTTTGAAGATTCAAAAGTAATCAAACGATAGTAATGACCTTGATTGAAGGTACCACTACTTACAGCGTCCGTTGCCAAATCATCTGCATTAGTACTTTGATTTAACGCCGCATTAATTGAATTATAGTAAGTAGTTCCAACCTCAGAAATATCGCCAATATCGCCATCTTCAGTAGCTTCTAACGTTCCATTAACCTTAGCAACATCACTTTCAGAGGTGCCGCTTGTAATATACAAAGGATCAACATGAACTATAACGCCTTGAGTATCCTCTGCTTCAACATAAATTGGTTGAATAAACGAAACTTCATTTTCCTCTGCATTTACATAATCAGCATTGTCGAAATTATAATTAGCAAAATCAGCATTGGTCAATTCAAATGTTACGGCACGATAATACAATTTGGCTTTTTTAAAACTTTCTCCATTAGCTACATCTGGCTTTACATTATCATCAAAAACATCTTTATTATTTACATAATAACCATGACCATAAGAAACTGCCACCGGTTTAATGATATTCCCAGTACTATCACGTAATTCAACTTGACCAGATTTGATATTACTTTGTCCAACCTTAGTCTCACCAGATGAAATATATGCCTTAACTTCTTTTTTAGCAGAATGAACATTCATGGGTTGAACATATACGGCAAATCCTTTGTCAGGAAATACTTTGACATTGTCTTCTTGTACGGTGTAATTCTTAGAAAAGTTGCTGTCAATCTTAAAGTAAACCAAACGATAATAATTACCCGCTTTGAAATAACCATTACTTGAATAATCGGTTTCGTCTGAGTCATCCCCATTAACACCATTTAGCGCACCTTTAAGGGTCTTATAGTATGTAGTGCCAATTTTGTCGAACTCAGCACCTGTTAATGTGTAATTTTGATTATCCTTTACTTTGTGATTATTAACTTTTGTTTTATCATCAATATCCAATGGTCCTACTGAAGCAGTCACTGTGATTGGTTCAACAGGCTCGATAATGATTTGTTGAGCAAATGTTACCTTATTACCATCAATTACATAATCTTCTCCGGGTTTGCCATTGAAGATATATTGATCAGCTGGTTCATCTAAAGTATAAGTAATTCTACGATAACGTATTCCAGCTGTTAAATTATCTTCTGATCCAGTAGAATCATTTTCTATTGCATTTTTAGCTGTAGTAAATAATTTATTCCCTGTTGTAACATGATCTTTCATAGGCCCCTCATCATTTATAGTTAAGTTAGCCGTGTCTGATCCAATATCTTCTACCTTCTCACCAACTTTTCCTGAAACTGTAGCAACTTTTACAACCGATTTAACATTGATTTGTTGGACAAATGTTAGTTTCGTTCCATCTTTAATTGGTGTAAAGCCATTTATAACATCTTTAAAATCATAATTGGATGCAGCATCGCCTAAATTAATCGTTATTCTGCGATAGTATTTATCCTTGGTAAATTCACCAGTATCACTTGAAACTTTCCCTTCATAAGCATCATTAGCAGTCGCATAAATCTTCGAATCTGCCGATATACCATCTTTAACAATCAATGTATCATTTGTCTTATTATCATTCAATTCAATTCCGTCAGTATTTCCTATGATTGAATCAAAGCTTGTTCCATAGGCCACATCAAGATCAGGAATTATTGCTGTTGTAGAATTTGCTGTTGTAGTTACTGATTGAACATAAGTAATATAGTCAGCATTTCTTACAGAACCAACGCCATTTACAAAATCATCAAAGGCATAATTCTTAGCCGCGTCATTTAGCTTGAAAGTAACTGTACGATAGTAAGTTTGTCCTGGTGTCATAAAGGTACTGCCGACATCAACCACATCAGTTTTACCATCATCATTCAAAGCACTTTTAGCATTTGTGTAATAAGTTGTACCAAAGGTAATTCTATCTTTATCAGAATTATCAACTAATAATGATTTATCACTGTCACTATCAACCAAATCATCACCATTTGTATCTGTTATATCTGTTGATGAGCCAACATTTACTATTAAGTTATCTACTTTAGCAACAGCTTTGCCGGAAAGGATATTCACCTTTTGAAGAAGAGTAACCTTATTTCCATCTACCTTATATGAATCCTTCGATAACTTAGAGAAATCAAAGTCATCTATATCACCATTTAATGTGAATGTTACCGTTCTATAAAAACTACCAGATTTAATGAAACTTTGTGTATCTTTATCTACTACATCATCAGTTTCTGCGTTTCCATTGAGAATATTTGAAACTGTGTTATTCGTATTAGAAATATCATAATAATTATCACCATATGAAATGTCGCTTACAACTGAATTATCATAGGCAGTTAATGTAGGTTTATTTAATTTAGAATCACTAACCAGGGATTCTCTACTTACATTTGGACTACCGATTACAGGAACCACGGCATATCTAACTTGAACCGGTTGAACCATGGTTACAGTTTTATCTGAATCAATCCTATAGTCAGTACCTTGAACACCATCAAACGTATAATCACTCGTTGAACCTGTTTTTAAGGTGAATGTAATTGTCCGATAATACGTACCTGGGGCTGTAAATTCTGAGTTTGACGAACTTCCATCATCACTCAAAACTTCTTCCTTATTAGAATAATACTTATCACCGACTGTTGTCAGATCATCATTAATGATAGATGAACCATTTGCCTCTATAGTACTTTCACCTTTATTTATTGAACCGACAGAATCGCCTACGTGAGCAGATACCGTATCTATATTTTCAACAAAGCCGTCAGTTACGTTAATCTTTTGAATATAAAAAACATACGTTTTATCATCCATAGGCAAAATATATGCTTTTTCACCATTTATAGTGCTATCAAACTCATAATTTGAAATTTCATTATTACTTAAAGTAAATCCAATTATACGATAATATGTACCTTTTTCGGAAAATGATGAAATTTCTTGTTGGTCAATATTTGCAAGTCCACTAGTATCACCACTGAAAAATGCCATTGCTCCAGCAGCCGTTTTAAAATAAAGAGTTGGCATCTGAGGATCTAACATAGGAGCAACAAGACCAACATCAACTTTCAAAGGTTCTTTAGTATTACTATCCACAAAATTAATCCCAGAAAAATCATCATCAATTGTCGTTGTAGGTACATTTTCGCCAATAGTAATATCTGGAACAGTTGCTGTTATTGGATTAGCCACTATGACCTTTTGATAGTATCCTACACTAGTCCCATCACTGCTTATCATTGCGGCAACACCATTTACTTCTGGGAATTTATAATCATCTGCATTTATCTTTCCATTGAACTTAATACGAATTTGACGATAATATACCCCTACAGGGGTCGATTCAGAGAGTTCAAAGGAATTACTATTATTTTTTGCATCATCTATATTTTTATAAAGCTCATCAATTGGCCAATAACTTGAATACATGTTTGGTTTTATATCAGCTGTTAATGATGGTTCAGGGCTATTTATTATTGTTGAACCAACTGCCACTGTCGCATCGGGAACATTTACTGTAACATTTCCAAAATTTTTAACAGTAAATGGTTGTACAAATGTAACACTATTATCCTTACTATCAGTTGAAAGTTTATTTGCACCAGTAAAATCTAAAGTATCTACATTTTCCGTTAAATAATAAGTTATCGTACGATAATAAGTTCCTAATGCAGATAAACCCATGACCGGTGTACTTAAGTTGATATCTGAATAATAGGTTTTCCCAAATTCAATCCTTTTTTCACCTTGATCATCAATATCAATTATTGATGTTTCTTCATTACCACTACCAATTTTCAAAGTATCATTGGTCGTATTATTCAATGCAGCAATTATTTTATCAGAACCAGAATTTTTATATATAGTTGGGGCATCATAACTAACAGTTGCTGTTACAGTCGGTACAGGAGCTATATGAACTTTTTGAATATAAGTAACGGTATTGTTTCCTTCACCATCTTTTCCCACTTTATAAGAACTAGTATCCGTTCCAAACGTATTAGTATCCACTGCACCATCAATTAGATAGAAAGTAATTGTTCTTAAGTAATCACCCGATTTAATGAAGTTGCCATTTGTATCTACAACATCAGTTGTTGTTCCTTCATTATTAATAACTTCTTTATTAAGCGCATTAGAATACGCTGAATCAGAATTGTACAAATCTGGATCGTATTTGTAATAACTCGTACCAAAACTTACGCCACTATATTGCCCCTTAGTTGTATCAACCAAAGAACCATCTATATTCATTAAAGTATTGTTATTGGCAGTATTATCAGTATTTTCTCCTGTATTTGAATTTATAGAATCTCCAACTTTAGGATTGACTGAATTTATATTTGGTGTAGCTGAATCTTTAACATCAATTTCTTGCACAAAAGTAATAGTATTACCGCTATGAGCATAAGCATCTGACGAAATATTGTAATCACTAGCATTTCCACTATCTAGCGTGAAAACCACTCTACGATAATATGTTCGAGCTTTTTTAAAAGTACCATCTTTGATCTCATTCGTCGTTGCTTGATGCTGTGTTTCTTTATCTGTATAAAGTACTCCATCTGTTGATGATGTACTAGAGACATCATTACTACCATTTATAAGCTTCCCTAACCCTGTACTTGGAAGATCACTAGTTTTACTATTCACCGATGCCTGAACTGGATTTATATTTGCATTCAAATTACCAATTACCTTGAAAGAACGTACAACCGTTATATACCCAGAATTTTTGTTTAAAATAAAATTATTACTTTTTGTTGGCTTTGTTCCATTTATAAACGTTTCATAGTTATCTATTACACCATTGGTTTTTGGATCTTTTTCACCTGATAGCATATATTGAATTGCTTGATCTTTATTACCGCTTAATTTATAAGAAACTGTTTGCCAATAAGTACCTGGAGTTTCAATCTTACCATTATCCAATTTAGAACCACCAGTTGCCAATGTAGATTCTGGATCAAAATCATCTGATTCAGCATAATTTTGAGCATCTTTTTCACTAGAGAAAACACTTTTACCAAAATGAGGAGCTGACATAGATGTCGTATCTCCACCATTTTGTGAATAGTTATCAGTTACTGATAAAGAATTCGTACCTACTTCATTCAAAATTGAATCAGTTAATGTCGTACCAGAGCTCACAATAATATCTGAGTTATCCTTTTTTATGTCAAATCTACTCAAATAAATATTAAACGAAAAAGTAGTTAAACTAGGATCAATATCCCTTAGAAGTGAATCAGACTTAGCAGTTACATGTACTGTAGCCCTTATAGGAAATTCATTATTATTTAAGTTATTCGCATAATCTTTTAATTTATCACCCGTTGAGGAATCAATATCTCCTGAAACCGCATCACTAAATGTAATATATCCCAATAATTCATCATTAAATAAAACCTGGCTATTTGTATTTTCAAATATATCATCGTTAAAATCACCATTTTGACCTTCAATAGGATTAAGTTTAATTTTCTTCAAATCTTGATCGCTCTGAATGTCATGTATAGATTGTGGGTGTCCTGGATTGAAATAATAAAATTTATCAGCCGAATAACCAGATAAAGTGTTTAATATCAGTTTTATACTATTATATCCAGCAACATAAATATCTCCGAATTGGCTCTTAAATCTTGTCAAAGCAGTTTTAACATCATAATTAGGATCATTAGTTACACTATCAGCTTGAACTATTTGTACTGGCTCTATCATAGGAATAACCACAGGCGCACCGGCGGCGAGTAAGGCCACGGCGACTGCACTGCCTATATATTTAACGTTTTTCTTCATAGCTAAAAACCCCTCTCCGGACTTTTAAAACACAACGTTAATCCCTTACATCAATTACCTTGATTTTAGCACTTTCAAAAAAATATTTTTATATATTTTTAGGTTAATTTTTATTTAAAAAAAGAAATATTACTTTAGAACATATAAAAAATAGAGATATTGAATTTAATCAATATCTCTATTTTTTATAGTATTTATTTATCTACCTATCTTATATATTCTAAATACACAATTTCGTCTATTTTTTTTACAGAATCTAGTGTTAATTCTTTGGGTGACACACGTTCGGAAAACAATGGGATTCCCTTTCCCAAGACGATCGGCACAATTCCGATATGATAGATGTCGATTAAATCGGCGTTGACTAATGGAGCGATGACGTTGCTGCCGCCGATGACCCAAATATCACCTCGTGATGATTTTGACTTCAAATCTTTTACCAATTGGGCAACGTCGCCGTTGATGAAGTGAATATTATCTTCGTCGGGCAAGGGATGTGTCGTCATCACATAATTTTCATAGTCGGCATACGGATAAGTGTCGGGGGAAAGCTCATTTACGACTTGATTGTAAGTGTGTCTTCCCATCACCACCGTGTTGACTCGTTTGGAAAGTTTGGCATACTCTCGATCAACTGCGTTCCCTGATGCAAATTTATCATTCCATAAAAAATTGATTTTCCCTTTTTCATTGGCGATATAACCGTCCAAAGTTTGCGTAATAAAAAGGATAACTTTACGTGCCATACGACCAGCCCCCGATACATTTTCTATAATTATATAACCATCACAATAAAAATAGTAAACAAATGTATGGGTTCCTATACAAAAAGTATTTATAGATTGATTGGTAGAAACCAAAATTCTTATATGGAAACTTTGGGGATATTTCCTCAAATAAATAAAATGAGGTATACCACTTTTTGTGTGACACAGATTCGAATGAGTCTTGACATCTTGATTTGATAGGTGTATGAGCTTGAAAGCGGTTTAAATTTATTTAAATAATTGGTTTACTTTTGGAAACGGTTGCACTATTATAATCACTGTATTCTTTTGAAGGAGGGATATATATGGCAAATGAGGAGTCAGGTACCTTCAAAGATAAGATGATCAACGTTGCCGGTAAGTTTGCTGGTTCTAGATTCGTTAGAGCTATCATGGATGCTGGTTACAGTGTTATCCCATTCTCAATTATTGGTGCCATTTTCTTAATTTTAACTGTTTTACCACAAGCATTCCCAATTCCCGGGTTTGCAGCATTATATGCAAATAGTTTAGGTCGTTTTACGAACTTATTCCAAGTTATCTATAACGCCACAATGGGTATTTTAGCCCTAATCTTTGCGGGACAATTTACATTCTCTTACACAAAGATTTATGAACAAGAAGAAAAGTTGAATTTAGTTCCTATCAACGCATTGTTCATGTTCTTGATGGCATTCTTTATCACTGTTCCACAATTGATCTGGAAGAGTGGTACTATTCAATTTCAACAATCACTAAAGCCTGATAACATTATCGGTGCTGGTATTGCTGTATCAACTTCAGGTATTACTAGAATTGCCTCAGTTGGTATCTTTACTGGTTTAGTTGTTGGTTGGATCACAGTGCAAGTTTATCGCTTCACTGTAAAACATAATTGGCAAATTAAGATGCCAGCTTCAGTTCCAGCTGGTGTTTCTAACTCATTCAGTTCATTGATTCCTGGACTATGCGTGGCTGTCGTAGTCGGTGCAATCAATTTAGTTCTAGTTTTCGCCGGAACTGATTTATTCAAATTACTATTTGTCCCATTCTCATTTATTAGTGATATTACTAATACTTGGTGGGGATTCCTAATCATCATCTTCTTGATCCACTTCCTATGGTGGTTCGGTGTTCATGGTTCAACAATCATGAGTTCATTCTACACACCAATCGTTTTGGCAAATATGGCTGCCAATGTTAAAGGTGCCAACAACTTCTTTGCTGGTGACCCATTGAACGGATTCGTTATCATTGGTGGTGCTGGTGCTACACTAGGTGTTGCCATTTGGTTAGCAACTTGTGCCAAATCAGTTCAATTGAAGGAAATTGGTAAAGTTGAAGTTGTTCCTGCTATCTTCAACATTAATGAACCTATTCTCTTCGGTCTACCTATTGTTTATAACGTTGACTTGATGATTCCATTTATCGCTGCACCATTAGCATCAGGACTAGTTAGTTACTTCGCTATTTCTACGAAGTTAGTTCCTAAGATCATTACACAACAACCATGGCCTACACCAGTTGGTTTGAGTGGATTTATCGGAACAGCTAGTTGGAAAGGTGCCGTTCTTTCAATCGTTTGTGCTATCGTCGCATTCCTTGTTTGGTATCCATTTATCAAACGTTACGACAGAAGATTGCTCAAACAAGAACAAGAAAATGCTGCCGCATAATAGCTTAAAAAAAACTTCCATTACAATAATGGGAGTTTTTTTATACCCTTAATAGGATTGAATAAAGAAATAAATTGCCTGCATAAAAGCTAATATAGCAATGATCCATCGTAATTTAACAACTGATATATGACGTAATAGCTTAGGACCCAAAAATCCGCCTATCAACATCCCCATTGCTAAAAAAATACCTTGTAGCCAATAAACTTGTGATCTGAAGATAAAAATAATGAAGGCAACAACATTAGCTATCCCACAAATGACGTTTTTAATCGCATTATTAACTAAAAAATTTTCATTGGTTAAATATTGTAATGCAGCTAAAAGAATGACCCCATTAGCACCACCAAAATATCCTGTGTAACATCCCATCATGAACATGATGACAATAATCAAAGATTTAGGAACTACTTTCGTCGAGCATTTTTTCTTGTTTCCAATTAAAAAAAGGATTCCGGATAAAACTAAAAAAATGGGAACTACTTTTTCAAATACCTTCGAAGGAAAAGCCAATAATAAATACGTACCAAATACTGCCCCAACTGTGGCGCTCATAGCGTAGAAAATTGCTTGCTTCCAATGTCCCTTTAATTCCTTAGTCGATGAAGAAATTGCCCCCATATAATCAAAGATCAGCGCTCCATGATTAGTTATGTTAGCAAAAATTGGTGGAACTCCACTGATCAATAAAATCGGATAAGAAACTATTGAAGCCCCGCCTGCAACTGAAGAAATCACGCCACCGATAATTCCACCTAAAAAAACTAAAATTAAAATAAAATTGAACATAATAAATTCCTTTCTTTCTATTATCATATTCAATCGTTCAATGTTATAGTGACATTAAAAGACCAAAAAATATCACAATATCTTCAAGGTGATTACCTAATGACTGAAAAAATCATCAATTCTGTTAATTTATATCAAAAAAATCCTTTTCCTTATTTAGTTTTGAATGTCAAAGGGATAGCCGCTTTCCCACATAATCCTGGCTTTCGAAACTGGCATTGGCATGAAGATCTACAATTCATTTTTATTTCCAAGGGTCCCATTATCTTCTCCACATTGGAAAATAAAAACATCATTTTAAATTCAAGCGAAGGACTATTTTTAAATAAAAACCAAATTCACCTCATTGAACCCACTACCCAATCCAATTACCATAGTTTCATTTTCCCCGAAGAATTCTTGGATTTTTATCTAAATAGTCCCGCAAATATAACAGTCAATAAACTGATCAATAATCAAAATTTTAATTTTGTTCATTTATTGCCCAGTAACCCTTGGCAAAGAAGAATCTTGGAATTATTAAAACAACTAATCACTCTTGAGGATAAGAAATCCGATTTATATCCCTACCAAGTTCTAGTAAATCTACACAATATTTGGCTGTTAATGCAAGAAAACATCGATTTACCAACTGATACTCCTAGTAACAACCTAACTAAAGAACGAATATACATTTTTTTAAATTACATACATCACCACTTTGCAGAAAAGATAACGATTACTACCATCGCTAGTAGTGCCCACGTCAGCAAATCTGAATGCTTACGTTGCTTTCATTCAGCACTCAATGTCACTCCATATGAATACTTACTTAATTATCAGCTTCAAAAATCAATCATGCTTTTACAAAATTCAGACTTCAATATTACTGATATTGCGAATAAAGTTGGATTCAATCAACCGAGTCATTTCATTGCCATTTTTAAAAAAAGAATCGGTAAAACACCTAAACAATTTCGTGATCTACAATAATGAACTGTAACTTTCGATTCTTTATTGGTACAATAAAATTGATACATCAAACAAAGGGTAACTATTCTCGGTTATTCTGTATCCAAAAAGGCACTAGGTGTGGTCACCTAGTGCTCTTTTTGTGTCTTCATTTATTCTTTTGTAAAATGAATCGATGGATTGATGTCTAACTTGTCAGCCGCATTCTCAACGTATTTCTTAACTTTATCTTGATTCTCTTTAGTATCGTCTTTTAGTTGAACTAAGATGATAGCTTTTTTAGTCTTACTCTTCGAAGCCATTTGACCAACGTAAACTTTTTCAACCTCATCTGGATATTTCTTCAATAATTGTTGTTTCAATTTCAAAAGATTCTTATCCGAATTATCTGTTGTCGCTGTTTGAGTGGTCTTAGTCTTCTCTTGATCGACATATTTCTTAAAGGCATCAACACTCAAGTAATTTCCTTTGGATAATTGCTGAATCTGTAACTTATAATCACCTAACTGGTAGTTTTTTAATTTCTTATCTAAATTAGTGATTTCTGAATCGCTAAATTGGCTACCAATGACAGCCAATTCAATTTTATTATTATTAATTTCTTTATTAACGACATAAACGCCAGGTAATTCATTAGTAATAAAACTCGTTAATTGCGTATCATGATAAGTCTGTTTAACCAACGTTGAAGCCGACACCAAACTTGGTATCGTGATTACTATGGCGGCAGCGAAGATTAAAATCTGATTTTTCAAAGGCATTGACGAAGATTTCTTCGTCTTAAAGTTGAAAATCAAGGTGCAGATCATCGTGGCTAGGGCGATAAAGAAGGTATTGATCAAGAACAAGTAGCCGGCGCTGAAAACAATCGACCAGTTCATTTGACTGACACCATAACCGACGGTTGAAAGTGGTGGTATCAATGCAGTCGCAATCGCTACTCCAGGTAGGATATTGCCGGGGTCTTTCTTGGCTGAACCGATAATGCCGGCGACACCTCCGAAGAAAGCCACTAACACATCCCAAATGGCTGGTTGGGTCCGAGCGATTATTTGCTCACTAGCATCTTTGATTGGTGACAAAGCAAAGTAGATCGTCGCCGCAATTAGCGCAACTACCAATTCGATCACGTACAAGGTGGCAGCTTTACGAATCAATTTAGTATCACGAATCCCGAAGCCATACCCCATTCCGATGATTGGATCCATAATCGGCGAGATCAACATGGCTCCAATGATGACCGCGACTGAATTCATATTCAAACCGACGCTGGCAATCAAGGTTGCACAAAACAAAACGGCAAAATTGACCCAGCTTAATCCGAGTCCTTGTCGAACGTGTCGGTCAATAATGTCTGATTTTAATAATTCCTCATTATCCATTATTTCTTCCCCACAATTTTTATTTCAAAACTATTCTACCAAAGATTTCACTATTATGCTTTACATACTAGTTGGACCCTAGTAGTATGTATTACATAATAGTGAGGTCAAAAAAATGAATAATTCCCAATTACTCAAAGGAGTACTCGAAGGTTGCGTAATGATCGTCGTCTCCAAAGAAGAAGTTTACGGCTACGAATTAGTCCAAAAGCTAAATAAGCTCGGTTTTACCGATGTGATCGGCGGAACCGTTTATCCGTTACTTCAAAAATTGGAAAAACGCGGCGACTTGACCAGCCAGCAAAAGCCTTCATCCGAAGGTCCCATGCGCAAGTATTATTCACTGACAAAACAAGGTCAAAAACAGTTACACGAATTTGTCAGTCAGTGGCAGGCACTAGAATCAGTCGTCAACAAAATTATTTCTCAAAAAGGTGGACAAGATGAGTAAATCAGACGAAACACAACAACTAATTGCAAATAACAACGTCTTACGAAAAGACTTGAATCCCGAAAATGCCAAGTATTACGATGACCTACTCGTTTACGTACGGACAGCTGGTATTTTGTACGACGATTACGAAGTAGAAAGCCGGCTTTTCGAAATTTTGCAAGACATCCTCGACGCACAAAAGGATGGTTCCACTGCTAAAGAGTATTTTGGCCAGCACCCTAACGAAGTCGCCGATCAATTGATCAGTAACTTTCCGAAAATAACTCCCAAAAAACAATTAAAATTTTATGGAATCATCTTCGGCATCAGTGCCATTTGGACTTTGATCCTCCAGATGAACAGTCAAAACCGGCAATTAAATTTAGCACCCTTTTTGTTAAACGGAATCTTCTTACTCTTCCTAATTTGGGGCATTCTTTGGTTTATTCATCAAAGCGTCTATCCCAAACTAATTCAAAATAAGAAATTAGGTTTACTATCAACTTGGATCGTCTCGATATTTTCAATTGTAATTTTTACCGGCATTCAATTTTTCAAACCCGAAGTTCTCAACCTCACCCTAACTGACGGTTTAGTCGTTACCATCAATGCACTAGTCATCATCGCCGCTCTCATCACCATGTTCGTCATCAAAAAAACTTGGCGGCCAATCGTAATTGCCTCTGAACCAATCATCTGGGTCATTGCCCTTTCCAATATTTTTAAGCTATACGCACCCACGAACATGAACAAACCAATCCTAATTTGGACCGCTGTATTAGCTCTGATTAGTATTACTTGGTTCTTCGTTTGGTTTTGGCGAGATGGTCACAAAGAAAGTAGTGAAAAAGTAAATGAAAAAGATTAGAATAGGTAGCTTTTTAAATAAGGAAAGAACTGACTTGAATTTAACACAGTCAGCTTTTGTTAAGAACATATTATCAGTATCGCAATATTCACGCGTTGAGAATGGTGAACAAGATTTAAAATCCGAGGACTTAATTGCCATTCTGATAGCCAACAAAATTAATATCGAGGATTTCTTCACTAAAGTATTAGAAAACAAAAGTACTCCGGTCTCTGAAATGGAATTAAAAAAAGTGATTTCAGAAAAACTGGCACAGGCTTTTTATGATCACAATCTCAGTCAAGCAAAAAAAATCGAAAAGCAAATTTCAAAATTAACCGACAATCGTTTACTATATTTAAAAGTCACAATAATAATTGCCATTCTATAGAACAATATGGAAAACCTTTCGACGAAATTTAAACAAGATTTATCAAACGAATTAAATAAAAGTGAAGATTGGGCAAATGATGAAGTTTTTCTACAATTATTTGGCAGTTCAATGCTTATCTTTAGTTTAGACAGATTGAACGTTTACATGAAGAAAATAATCTCTGTGTACGAAAATACTATTGATAAACATTCTTTTGTTGCACAGCGTCGAATTGCTGGTATCTGTATAAATTATTTAAATAGATCTTATAAAGAAAACGATTATACATATTTGAACGAGACTTTACAATTAATAAAAGCCTTATCAGAAAATCCCGATCTCCTAATGTATAAAATTTTGGGATTATACTTTGATAGTTTATTTAAGAAAGATAAGAGTTTGCAAGAGAGTATACTTTCCATGCTGACTCAAGCCGGTTACGGTGATTTTATACAAAATTTGCCAAAATAACTTATTAATGAGTGAAACAAAAAAACTGATAAATCACCTTTCGGGCATTAAAGCAAATAGCACTTCAAATTGTTCTTCAAATTTGAAGTGCTATTTATTTTAATTAAAGAAGGCTACGTTATGTTCCAATTTTTTTTATGGATTAACTTAAATCAATAACTGAATTATAGTTATTCAATTCATCTATACTGTAATGATGATTAACTTCCATAAATGTCAACTTGGATTCAAATAAATATCTATGAATATCTTGTGAAGTCTTTTTATCGAGCGATGCATTTATTTCATCGAGTAATAAAATTGGACGTTCAGCTAAAATAGCTCTTGCTAAACCTATCCTAGATAATTGTCCCCCTGAAAGCTGATCAGCATTGTTTCCTAATTGATAATTAAACCCTTTCTCTTCAATTAAAGACGTCAAATCTAAGCTTTTACACAAATCTATCACTTTGTTTTTATCAACTCTTGCTCCTAACGTTAAATTAAACCAAAGTGTATCTGGAAAAATAACAGTTTTCTGATTAGCGCAAGAAAACAAATTGGTAAATGATCCTGGATCAACTTTTGACTGATTTAAAAAAACATCTTGAGCCTTACCATAAGTTCCATACAATAAGAAATTCAATAAAGTTGACTTTCCTGACCCTGATGGCCCTACGATTGCAATTTTTTGGCCTTTTTTAACTAATAAATCAATTTCATTAGCTAATTTCTTTCCCTGACGAGACAAGGAAATATCATGTATTTGTAATTCATCAAAATTTGTTACTGTAGAATCATCCCGTGAATTTATTTCATGTACAAAACCATCTATTTTTTTAACAATATCTTTTGTGGTGGATAAATTATTACGTTCGTTCAAAATTTGCAAAATTGGATTCGTAAATGAGTTAGATAGCTGTACAATCGCAAACAATGCTCCTAAACTCGTCTTTCCATTAATTACCAGAATAATTCCGATAGAAAAGGGTAATAAAAATGTCCCGACGATTGCAATAACATTGAGAAAAGCATCTGTATTACTTTTTAGCAAGTTCATACGAGCAAGCTTTTCTTCCAAAGTATTTATTGATCGACTATTCTGTCTAACCGCATTTCCTTGTTTATGATACAAGTTGAAGGTTTCTGTTCCAGCTAATGTATACTTGGTCTGATTAACATAGTTATCGTTTGCCTTAGACCATTCATTAGATGATTTTTGAATTGGTTTTTGAAAAAAATTCGATACAACAGAAGGCAATATTGATCCTACTAAAAATACTAATGTCAGTGACCAATTTAGATAGAATGCGTATAACAATGCCAGTATAACTGTATAAGTATTGATCAGAATTTGTATTTCTGCTTCATAACGATTTGTTTCCAAAAGTTTAAAATCATTAGTTAAAAATCCTAAATCCGAACTATTTTCTTTACTTCGCGTCAGCATTCCTTTTAATACTTTACTTCTTAATGTTATATTTGTTTGCTTAATAGCATCTGCTTTTAAGTAGTTAAAGGATAAGTTGGAAACTAATACCAATAACAGTGCTACTAATATTTGAAATAAGAAACTTGGTATAGCATTAAATTCCTTATTTGTCGCCATATTAGTAAGATTTCCGACAATATAGGCCATAATAATATTCTCAGCGCTATAAACTAAGCCAAAAACATTCAACCAAAAATATTTAAAATGCGAAAAATTCTTATAAATCATTTATTTCACCTGAATTCACTAGTATTTTTTATTTCAATCAAGTTCTACTCTCCCACAAATATTTAAATTATATGCCAAAAAATTAATATGTTTGGAAATTTGCAAATATACAACTTTTTTATTTTGTACTAAGAACACAAGGTAAATAATCAAAAATTCAATATTTGTCCCAAAATCTACAAAGACTGTTTTTTTTCAATAAAATAGTTTAAAATAATTAGATATTAATTAGAATTAAATTAAAATAGAAAGAAGGGGGGCCACACTTGATTATCGTCGTAAGAACTAGTTCCACCACTAAATCACTCCTAATTTTTAAACAGAACCCCCATTATAAAAGTAAATAGAATCATCTCTTTTGCTTATTTGCTTATTACGAGAATTCAATTCTTGATTTACAGAAATAAATCCATAATATTAACTTTTGATTAAAAAAGAACAAGCATATTAAATCATCATATGAATTTTGGTTTCCCATTTAGTACATTCAAGTGCGTCTAAACGACAAACAAAAAGACAGGACATGTAATTCATCCTGTCTTTTTGTTCTACTTAATCCTATTCAAAGCCCGCTTGGAAGGATAACATACTTCCCCAGACTTCGGCTTTTACAGCTGCCTTAGCTGTCTTGGCGGCGGCATCTAAATCTGTTGCGTTGGTTTTAAATCTTAATTTCAAACCCTTCTTATCAACAAAATCAAATGTCAATCCATCTTGATCATAATTATTTAGCAATTCAATAATTTTATCTTGTTGTGCAGGTACGTTTAAAAAAATCATTTTTCTTCTCCATCTATTACATTTTATCGATAATCGCGTGGTCACTAAATCTTAATTCTTCAATTGGAACATTTTCAGTTTCAAAAACAATAATCTCATTGTCTTTCTTTAATATCCCACCAGGAACATAAAGCGTATGGATTGGACCTTTAGACCAGAAACGTCCGATATTAATTCCGTTCACTACCACGCAGCCTTTGCCATATTTTGAACAATCGATGTAAGTACTATGAATATCCTCTAATTTCATCGTAAATCGATTAAAAGTTGGTTGCGTCGATTTTGGTGAGGCTTGATATGACAATTTTTCTAGTGTTTCATCAAATGGTATCAAGTATTGTTGCCAACCAACTTGGAATTGGTGATCGACCATCACGCCACCTTTGATACCTTTTTTCTGGGTAGGTGCCGTCAACTTGTATCCATAATTAACGCGGCTTTGATTCTCAACTAAAATATCTAATTGAATCTGAGAATCTTTACCATTGATAGTAACTTCGTCGCCAATTGTCTCAGCAGTTTGGGTTGTTAAATATTTTTTATCAGCGTACAAACTAACTCGATCATTAGCATCGATAACTTTCAGTTTTTCGTCGTGACCAAAATTCTTAGTTTCAGTCCGATACAAAACATAACCATAATAATGATGCAATTTCTCAAATGACTTAGGGTAAGAACTTTTGACAACTTCAAATTTTTCAGCATTATCTAACAAACCGGCACATCCCGTGCTTAGTTGTGTTGGATAGGAGTTAATTTTAGGAAAAATGGGGATATGTTGTTGGACATCAGGGAAGTTTTGTTTCAACATATTTTGCATTGCAAAAAATTTCTCAGTTGGTTCTCCCGCCTCATTCAAAATTGCATCGTAATCATAACTGGTAACTTGTGGCAAATCCTTGTTCTTTCGAGCAGAACAGCCATTCATAAAACCAAAATTCGTCCCCCCGCGAAACATGTATAGATTAATACTGCCTCGTTGTAATAAATTCGAAACGTCTTCAACCATTTCAGAAGCATCTCGTCGAACTACTTTTTCACCCCAGCGATTAAACCAACCATCCCAATACTCCATGCACATTAATGGCCACTTCTTATTGTGTTGTTGGTGAAATTTTTCTAAAGCATCAAAGTTTTCGATCGAGTGTGATCCAAAATTACCTGTCACAAAAATATCTTTATCGATCAGCGTTCCGGCAGTGAGGGCTTCAATCCAAGTTCCATCAGAAGTGAAAAGTGGGACGTCAACTCCCAAGCTTCTCATCATTTTGACGATTTCAGTTAAATACGTTTTATCTTCGCTATAGGAGCCGTATTCATTTTCAATTTGCATCATCAAAACCGAACCATTGTGTGTAATTTGGTGTGATACTAAGCGCGGCATTAACGCTTGGTAATAATTTTGGACCTTCTTTAAAAACTCTGGATCACTGGAACGCAATTGCAGATCATAATTTAATAACCAGGCTGGTAGCCCGCCAAATTCCCATTCGGCACAGATGAACGGAGTGGGCCTAAGTAAAACATACAATCCGAGATCTTCAGCAATTCCTAAGAACTTTTCCAGATCATATCGGCCACTAAAATCAAACTTACCTTCATCGGGTTCATGCACATTCCAGGGAATATACGTTTCAACTGTATTGAAGCCCATTGCCTTTAAGTTAAATAATGTGTCGTGCCACTGGGTAGGATCAAGTCGGAAATAATGCACTGCTCCTGACAAGATTTTTAATGGCCGATCGTTTAATCTGAATTGATCTTTAATCTCGAATTTCATAATTACCCTCTCTTATTCAACTACGTCTTGCTTGTCTGCCATCTTAACGAATGGAAGATAAATAAATGTAGCTAAAGCTAAATTGACAAGTGATAAAATAATAGAGCGCCAGTCAAAAGCTGTAGCAAAGAATCCGTATAGAACTGGTGGCATAACCCAAGTGATATTTTGAGTAACTGGTTTTACTAAACCTAGATATGTTGCTCCATAAGCGACTCCAGACAATACAGCTGGGCAGAGCAAGAATGGAATAAATAGTAAAGGATTCAAAACAGTTGGTAGACCATACATAACTGGTTCACCGATATTGAATAGTACTGGGGCTAGACCAAGTTTAGCAACTTCACGGTAATGACTGTTGTGTGATTGCCAGAAAATGGCGATGAGCAAACCTAGCGTTGCGTACCAAACAAAGGCACTGTAGGAAACACTTGTCCAAAGGTAAGGAATTGCTTCATGGTGTTGATAGGCGTCAAGGTTAGCTAGTAAGGCAACTCCGAAGACCCCTTCCATGATAGGTGCCATAACGTTTCCACCGTGGATTCCGAAGAACCAGAACAATTGGGTCAAAACAGCGATGGCAATCACGGCAAAGATATTTTGTGACATACCGAGTAATGGCATTTGCAATACTTTATAGATCCAGTCTAGTAGTGACTGACCAGTTACATTGTTGAAAACAGTAATGAAGATTCCGACTACATATAGTGAAATGAAAGCTGGAATGATTGATAGAAACGGTGTAGCGATGGCAGGTGGTACTGAGTCAGGCAATTTGATGGTCCAATTTTTGTTCATGATCTTTGAGAAAATAATTGCTGACAAGAAACCGATTAAAATAGCTGTAAAATAACCATTAGAACTAATATCTGAACCTGGAATCAAACCAGAAATCGTAACTTCCATTTGATGTCCATGGATTGAGATTCCTTCAGCACCTTTAAGAGCGCCGGCTAGATCACCTTTTACTTTTGAAATGTCAAAAGTTGAGCTGACTGAGTTACCGATTGAAATGATGAACGCACTGAATGCTACGATACCACTTGATAATCTGTCAGTGTTATAAATTTTAGCAACATTGACCCCTAGGGAGAAAATGAAGATTAGCGAAACAACGGAAACTGTGCCTCGAAAAATTAAACTGTTGATTCCAGCCAACCATGCCATGTTGGTAACAATCGCATCCCAACCGAATTGAGTTGGAATATCGACTAAAAAGGCATTAATTAAAAGCGCAATTGATCCTGTCATAACAGCAGGCATAGTACCAATGAACGAATCACGAAGTGCAACTAAGAACTTCTGATTACCAATTTTTGTCGCAATCGGCAACAGATGGTTCTGCAAACTATCCATAAACTTATTATTCACAGTTAAAACCCCTCTACTTCCATTTGATTATTTTTAATAATTTAAATATCGAAGTAAGCGTTTACATGTATGCTTTTAAATTATTTATTTCTGTTAACAATCATAGAATATATTCTTAAAAGTAATTTGTCAACGCTATTTTTAGTGTTTTTAACAGTTTTTGTTTATTTTTAATAATTAATTGTTATAATAATTCTTGATAAGGAGAAATTAAATATGAAAGTTAGCAAAAGAAGAACTGAACAACGCTATCAAATTCTTGATTTAATTTACACAACGGGTTCAATCTCCCGAGTAGATATTTCTCGCCAAACCGGTATCACCGCCGCCATTACTAGTGACATCGTTAATGAGTTAATCAAGCAAGGCGCTGTCAAAGAAGTTGGCGAAACAACTCCCACGACCGCTGGTTCCGGACGAAAAAGAATTTTGTTAGCTCCCTGTGGCAAACAAGCTTATTATGTCGGCAGCGAATTGTCAGAAAAATTTTTCAGCTTTTGTTTGATCGACAATCTTGGCCAAGTTATCAAGAAAAAAGCGATAAATTTTGAAATTAACACTAGTAACGCCATCACGATGGAAAATTATCAACAAAATTTGACGGAATTTTTAAATGATTGTTCGAAATACGACCCTAAGGCGATTGGTATCTCGATTCCCGGACATTTTGATAGCAAAACCAAACGCATATCTAGCAACAACCAACTTTGGACGGATCTTGATTGGAGCAAGCTTTTAGAGCAATCAGAAATTCCCATTTACTTGGAAAATAACGTTCACACAATGGGCAGTGCTGAGCGATTACTTACTCACAATCTCAGCAACAAGAACTATCTCTTCTTCCACGTCAGCCGGGGCATGTTTGCTTCCTACGTCTACCAAGGTGAAGTTTACGGAGCAAATGATTTTCTAGTTGGTGAGATTGGCCACATGATTGTCAATCCCGATGGAGAATTTTGTGAATGTGGTCGTCGTGGTTGCTTGCAGACATATGCCAGCGAAACCTGGATGATCAAAAAAGCCAAGATCTTATATCGTAATAACGCTACAACCTACTTGCACCAACTGGTTCCTGATGCGGATTCAATCTCAATCGAGGCGTTATTAAAAGCTTTCAAGATGGGCGACGATGGTGTGATTTCTATTTTGACTAATGCGATGAAATATTTGGCCATTGCGCTAAACAATCTTTCTGTCATGATTGTTTCGGATAAAATTATCTTGCACGGACAAATTTTCGAACTTCCACCATTGAAGACTATTCTGAGCCGCTTTTTGGTTCAAAATCAATTCGTCATCAATGGTGTTGATCCTCAGCCAATCCAAGTGAAGGCTTACGACCAATTTGACGGTGCCATAGCTGGAGCAATGATGGCTGTTCAACATAATTATTTTGGTAAGAATGTTGAAATATAGTGATAATGCTCCTTGAATGTAAAAAAACTGAAGCCACTGGGATTTTTCCCAATGACTTCAGTTTTTTTAGTCTGTATTAAAATTCATTAACCCATGAAATCTTCAGCAACGTAATATCTGTCACCTGAACGGTAAACTCCGACTGTATTTACATCGGGTGATAGGACATTTGTATAGTGACTTGGAGCAAAGTTTTCCGCTCTGAAACTGTTCATGATATCAGCGGCAATTTCATTTGCGGGACGTTTGTATCTGTAGGCGATGTTCTCTTCTTCGGTACCCCATCCGTCTGGGAAGGCTGAGAAGCACATTGAGCCATTTGGTCTTTGATGATCGAATTTCACGGAAATTTCTTTGGCACGAATGTTGGCGGTGTTTGTCAAAGCGGCGGTTTGTGACAATGGAGCGACCCCTTTGGCAGCACGTTCGTCGTTGATTGATTTGAGTACGGCGGCGGCTACACTGGCTGTATCTGGATTTGAGTTCGAAGTTTGATTATTAGTTGGTTTTTGTGGATTGGCGACAACCTTTCCTTTTGATGAGAAGGTGCTAAAAGCCGTGTTAGAATTTACCGTCTCAACAGCTTTATTGACTGTCATATTTTTAGCGCTGATCCATTGATTAGAAGCAACTTCGTAATAAACTGCGCCCGTTGTATCTTTGATAGCACGATCAACTTTCCAAGTCGAACCATTTGGTAGATTTCTAGCAGCTGGAATTTCACCCTTTGTCATCGTGTAGTAAATTGGCGCACTCCCATTGACGATAGTACCGATAGCCTGACTATTACCATCGTTTAAAGTCGAATCTGACGCCTGCAAATATTCGTTGGTAGCAACTTGGTAAAAAGTTTCGCCATTAATTTTCACAATTTTACCAACACGCCAAGGTGTATTAGGTGCCAAAGCCCGATTAGTGATCAAGTAGCCTTGTGAAGTATACAGTCTAGCTGTCACGCCAGGCTTTACAGTCGCTACGGTTGCAGCCTTTGCTGTCGTTGAATTCAGTGACAAGACCCCTGTTGTTGCCATTGTTAGAGCAGCAATCAGTGTCGCCGATTTTTTCAAAGAAATTTTCATAAACACACTCCCTCTAAACAAATATTTTTATATTTCCAAAGTGATTATACTTCTTTCCTTACTTAAGGAATCAGAATTTTGGAAACAATTTAAGATTAATTTGAAAGAATGTGAAATACTAAAAATCTTCTTTTACTTTTCGAGAATTTGACGAACATCACTCAAAGCCTTAGCGATGTCACCCTTAATAGCTTGACCTTTGTCCTCAATTTCCTCTGGCAAAAATTGGTAATCACGATTGATCATCACGTCGTACGAACCTTCTAAACTTCCAGTTAAACCCCAGAATGGTTCTTGAATAAACATTGGTGTCATTCGACCAACACCTAGTTCGATCAATAATAAGTGGTCGTCATGGAGATGCTTTAAAACGTCATCAGAAATTTTTTGATATTCTTGATGATAACGAGTTCCTTCTAGAAAGTTGCCATAACCACGCACCCAAGGGAAAGCCTCAGCACCACAGTTAGGACATCTAGGAATCATATCGGTTGGCACTTTAGTATCATCCCCCATAGCTTTGACCATCTCTTCAACTGGTTTTACCGCATCCCAAACTTCATCACTACAACGTTGTGAACATTGAAAGAATCGATGATCACCTTGAATTTGAGCCACTTTTTCTTCAGGAAAAGCTTTAATCGCTTGCGTATCTTGATTAGTCGTCAAAATAAAGTAATCCTTGTCTTTCAAAATAGCTTGCAAGTTACGATAAGGTTGTCTAATTTCCGCATGTTGAGTCGTGTAAAGAAAAGTTGCTAAATAACCCCAATACTCTTCTCGAGTTGGCCAAGGATATTGCATCCCAGAAAAAGCTCCACTAAGGTTATATTTTTCAGCAAATTTACCGAAGTATTTTTTAAAAGAATCATTGTTCTCATAGTAAAAGTCACCACCACCGGCAGCTGATAAACCAGAAGCTCCACCAACGATAATGTGATCAGCTTGCTTGATTTTATCGGCCAAAATTTGAATCTGCTCATCGTATGGCAAAGCTGGTTTATCCGTCAATTTCACCGGTGTGCTACCACTAGCGTAAACATTAAAGAAGTTAGAATAATTAGTCTGCGTCTTCATAACTAATTTCTCGTAAAAAGTTAAATCGTCCATTTTAAAAATCCTCCAATAATTCCGTCAAAGTTGTTTTAATATCACCTGGCAAAGCTAAAGAGTTCGCTTGAATATTTGGAGCAATATTGATTTCCTTAGCCAAATTCAAAGTTAGAAATTGCCAATCATATTTTGCCACGGACTCCATCAATGGAGCTTTGATCATTTGATTTCTGGCCCCGATACCTAATTCCAGCTGTAAAACTTTCTTATCTTTATTAGTTTGAACAAACTCCAAGAAGTTTTTTTCCTGAGCTTGCCATTGAGATGTCTTCATCTCCAGACCCTCAAAATTGCCTTCAATTTCCCAAAGCTTATCCTTATCAAAACCGTTTAATTGAAAGTGTGAATCGACATTTGAAGTTACCACAAAATAATTTTTCCCCCGCAACAAGTGCTTCAAATTTTGAAAAACAGCTGTAGGTTGGTAATCACTCACTAAATACTTATGCACTTGACGCATAAACTCTTGGTGGTCGGGAGTTGGCAATTGTGCCATCACGCCCTGCAATAAACTGTTGATGCCGTATAATACACGAAAATGCTCGAAATATTTCTCAAAATTCTCATCGTCAGCGAAAATGTTGTAACCTTCAGCAATCGAAAGCCCATTACTGGCACTAATGAGGATTGCATCACTGTTATGAATCATCGCTTGAGCTTGCTTGATCTCTGTTTTCATTAGAACTCCTTTTTAATTTTTGTCGTCATGGTGTACAATTATGTACACAGTGTATTGAATATCTTTTAAAATACCGGATAACGAAACCAAAATTAAGTACACATTTTCAAAAATCATCCAATTATGGACAGTTTTTAAAAAGCGTTAAGGAGATTTTTATGGATCGCAGAACTATTTACACCATTAATATCATTAAAGATACTTTTTTAGATTTAATATCAGAAAAATCGTACCCAGAAATCAACGTGGCAATGCTTTGCCGTAAAGCTGACATCACTCGTTCAACCTTTTATCTACACTTCGACAACTTGACCGACGTCTTGAATGCCGTTTTGGATGACGCCTTACTTTTCACAGGCGAATCGAGCTTTACCATTGACCCGGCCAAAGTAAGTTTAGACGTCTTGAAAGAAAACGAATCACTCTTGCCGGCTTGCCAAAGAATCGCTGATTCACAAAAATACCGTGATCTTTTGATGGATTCCAGTTTGAGTGACTACATCATTGGCCGCATCATCGCTCACGAACGTGACACTATCGTACCTTCGATTCAAAAGCGAGCCGGATTGAGTGAAAAAGAAGCCGAATTACTCTTCATTTACTCTATCCACGGCTCATTTGCCATCAATAAACGGCACCATTTCACCAAAGATGATTCGTGGTACAAAGACCTGCAAATGTTCAACAAATTCACCAGTGCCGGTTACGAAGCACTAAAAAAGACTGAAACTATGGATAATTAATCCGTAATTTCAGTCTTTTTTTCGTAATTTATAGTTAACAAGCTAAAGGAGATTTTATGATGACTATAAAAAAACAAATTACTTTAGAAAATATTAGTTCAGATAAGCGTCTTACCTTTCGTGGTGAATTTATGAAATATGGGTTCAAGTACAATAATATTTTTTGGGCAAATGCAACTCCAATAATATTACTATCAAATCTTCAGATAATTAATTATGGTATTTCTTTGCCTAAACCAATTTGGATCAATCTAACTAAAGGATTTCAAAGTCTCGGTATATTAAAGACAGGTGACAAAGTACAATTCAATAGTAAATTATATAAATACAAAACCGATTATCAGGGATATTGTCCGGAAATCATTCAAAATTTAAAAGATGATTACAGAATATTTCATCCTTCAAAAATTACGTTAGTAACCAAACAAATAAGAACGCCTTGGGAGGAGGAGAATCACGAAATATGTAATCACATATATTCTATTTACCAAGATCATTATGTTAAACGAGGTGTTCTACCGCCGTATGGCGATTTTCAACAAATCAAAAAAAGTTCAGACTCCATCTAACATGAAATCCGAACTTTTGTTTAAGAGTAGTTAACCAGTTTTTCTCCAGCATGAGATCCGTAAACAATTTTTTGAACGTTTTTAGTGATTTTAGCTATTCGCGAAAAACCACTTAGACCACTTTGGTTATGGCCATTCGTCATAATTACTAGAATATACTTTTGTCCATTGGGTAGGGTTACGATTCCGGCATCGTTATTCGTATCTTCCAAGAAACCGACTTTATCCTGAACAGTCGTACCTGTTTCTGCGGCAGCGGCTCCGGCTGGAATTCCGCTTCGATAAATCTGTTTGCCCATCAAATTCAAAATCATCGACTGATCAAACGGATCTTGGAAAACTCCAGTTCCAGCTTCTAAACTTTCCAACAATAGTTGTAGGCTGTAACTTGTTGTCTGAGCAGCTTCATCAGTTTGGAAAACCTTTGGATACCAACCTTGGCTAGCAATGAACGAGCTGATTGTATCGGCACCGTTATTGAGGATTTGCTCTTCCGCAAAATCATTTTCACTATTAACAATCATTTTGGTGAAACCTGTTTCGTTCTCACTAGTCCAGGAAAAATCACCATTTTGTTTTTGGTGCATTAAAAACGCCGTGAGATATAGTTTATAAGTACTAGCAGCAGTCATGACAGCCGTGGCATTAGACTCAACTTCCAAAGCGCCTTTTTGATGAACCTTGGCGTACTGATTATTAGAAGATCCATCATTTCCCAAATTATAAAAACTGACACTGGCAGTACCGTCTTTAGTGACTGTTTTCAAATAATTGGTCAAATTAGTTTTGATGATCGACTGTTTCTTTTTGATCGTCAAAACTTTTTTCGGACTATCCTCACTATCCGTCGAGGCTTGTGAATTATTATGGAAATAGTAGCTTAATCCTACGATAAGCGCACTAATAACCAAAATATTGATAAGAATTTTTTTATACATCCCTCGTTTGTTCTTAATGTGATTACCCTCATTCCGTGATTACAAATAATTTATTAACACAATTATAAGTGTCTCCACAGAAAAAGATTTATACATTTCTATTACATTATTCTTACAGTTTAGTATTATTCACTAATGGTTATTTTTTTTAATATTTCTTTAAGGATTGTGTGATTGGAATTTTGAATTAAGGCAAATAATAATTTATCATTGACTTTAACCTAACGTTAAAGTTTAAGTGGTACATTTTATTTAAACAAAGATGAACTAACAGATTATGCTCAACATTATCAAAAAATCATTAACGACTCTGAATATGGGAAACCATAATATCAAAAAACATTTCTAATCAAGTATCGTGACTTGAACTAGAAATGTTTTTTCCATTTATTTTAAATTATTGTACCCGAATTTTTCTAAGAAATCATTCAATCCGTTTATGTCCTCTAAGTCTAATTGACCTATTCGATAAAATCCAACGTCAGTATCTAATTGAATTTCCCTAACTTTACCAACATCAATATACGTCTGTTTTACTAAGCCTGCAGTTTTCCAATTTTTAATCTTGTAATACTGTTTCTTTATTCTTTCTGACTTATTCTCGTATCTAGAGGTCAACGAGAAAAAGGAAAGAGATGTTTTATCAGACCCTAAAACTAAAACAGGTCTTTTCTTTCCTCCGATTGAGTTAATAAAACTAACATAGAGTATTAATATATCATCTGATTTAATAATCTTGCGATTCATCATTAAACCAGTCCTCTATTTGTTTTTTGTTCTCAAGTTTTTCTACTGGTATATTCTTTATATTCTTATGAAGCTTCCGTAAAGCTTTTTGTTTCTCTGTCAATCCAACAGAGAACGGTATTTCTCCCCTAGCAACGATTTGCTTATAAAACATTGTTATTGCTGTAGTTTGATTAAGGCCCAATTCATTTAGAATGGATTGCGTTTCATCAGCTAAATTTCTATCAATATTGACATTTAATTTCTTCTTCTCATTACTTTTCATCTGCATAATCGCACCTCTTTATATTCATTATTATACTTATAAGAGGAGTATATTACGAGTATAATGTTTCCGAAAATATTTCTAATTACGCCATACTGTTCTAAATTAGGAAAATCTTTTTATTAACTAAATACAACCTTACTATTCATTAGAATCATCAGACTCTTTGGGAATCTCAATAATAGTCGCTTTTATCTTTTTGGCTTTCTTTCTCTTAGAATGTGGCACCAATTTTTTAGATGCTTCCACGGCTCCACTGATACCTGACTTAGTTTCCTGACCAATTTTATTAGCCAAAGCCTTTGCGGAATCTTTTCGAGATTGCTTACGTGCATTAATTTCCTTTAAAAGTTCCTTACTTTGGTCTAGTGCTTCATTATTTATATAGTAAATTTTAATGAATCCATTTGCTGGCAAAACTGTTTTAGCTTTAGGAACGGTTTTAATTACCGTATCAACTTTATGTGCTGCTAATTTAGGGCTAGGGTCAATCACTACAAAATCATGTTTTATCTTTAAGTCATTTAACAGATCTTTAGTTTGATTCAAATTTAAATCGATAATATCGGGTACTCTGACATCATCACTATGGCGCTTATTGTGCTCATCTAACTGATGATTAACCACATCCGCTCCAGATTGAATCAAATTGCCCGTAACATCCAAAACTTTACCCAGCTTGGAACTATCTAATTTGTCGATTACTTTAAAAAGCTTATCCGTTTTGCTTTCTTTGTCTGACATAAAGCCCGCTCCTTTCCACTAATTAAAATAGCAATAAATCATTCATGTCTTCATCCACTCCAGCAAATTTATCAACTTCGTACAAAAGTCTCAAGACAAAGCTTTCATCTGTAATAGTGAAATTACGAAACTTATTCGCGTAATTCTCTTCTGGTCCAGGTTCATCAAAATATCTCAGTACTTTACTGGCAGTTTCTACGCTTGCTTTAAGACTTTGATTAATAATAGCAGCTTGATTGCCCTTCATCCAATGCTGACCAACAACGTATCCCAATAAGCTAGCGACTTCTTTATTTCTAGCTAGGTAATAATCTTTTTTCATGGGTAGTTGGGTACCATTAATAACTATCGTCGTCTCAATGGCTTCACGATTCCAATTATTAGGAGTCAGTCGATTGCGATCATAAATTTGTTTTGATAGGTTTCTCATATAATCGAAAATTTCAGCCTGTTCGATACGTTCTGGATGTTTGGATGCCTCAACGTAGCCATTAATCCACTTATCAATCATTTGATCGATCTCATAAGCAACTTGCCAACTCCACTCCTTCGATTCTTCGTCCAGACTGCTAAATTTTGGAAAAACATAGAGTTCATTATCTTTTTCAAAATTCTCTAACAAATATTGTAAGTCTTCTCGTGACATGTTTAATTCATTTTCAGTTACCAAATAGTTAAAATAGGCTTTTACAGCATTATATACAGTTAATAGAGCTCCATCTGCTTCTGGATTATCACCGAATTCAGAAGCGTTTCTTAATATTACTAAAAATTGTGAAATATTGTCTTCATTCCATTGTTGGAACAATTCGAAATGGCCCAACACTTCAACTGTCCCTTTTAATATTGATTCTGGATAATTGTATAAAACTTTGCATTCACTGCTTTGTGTAAATTTCAAGCCTATTCCTCCAATGATTTTACTTTCTCAACTGCAAAACTTCTAGTAATTCTATTATACGGGTTAGCTTGGGAAATGACTTATATGTTTTTTTATCTATCCCTTAAATTCGAACATTTTTATTATGGTTTTGAAATATAATTTCCTTGACAGCTTAATTCAATAGAATACATTGTAATAAAAAAGAGCCAAATCTATATACCACGACTCAACCCTATAAAGAACATTTAATTTTCAATCTTTAATTATGTTATTAATAGTTTCACTAGAAAATTACATCACAATGCTGTAACTAGTTTTTAATTCCTGTAAATCCTTATAATCAATAAACTTCTCTTTCTGCAATCTTCCTACAATAATGCTCGGATTTATTCCTAGTATTTTTGCAAAATTCAGAATTGATTTTTTATCAAATTTACCTTCATTTACAAAATCTGAATACATATCCTGAGGTATGAAGAAATCCGCAGCAAACTTATCAGCACGATCTTCCTTTTGTTGATATTCCTCTTCATTTTCATAGTTCGAATAAAAATCATTGAAATAAATATGGCCTAATTCATGAACTAAAGAAAACCAGAAAACATCTGAATATTTGTTTCTATCTGTTATTAATAGTAAAACACTGCCATTTTTAAATTTCTTTGTAGCTCCATTTAAATATGCATTTTTTAGATTAGGCAACCCAACTAATACTATGCCACAGCCTAATAAAAGTTCTTTTAGTTTGGGATAGAATACCTCAGGAGAGTCTAAAGACATTTCCCTTATGATTGGTAAAATCTTGTTTAATTTCGATTTTGTATATTTGACATCGGTGACATTTCGGGCCTCATTCATAGCCAGTTCTAGCATTACATTTGAATTGATAATGGATTTTTCTTCAAATCCTTTTGTATTCCGATAACTTACTACAGGATTAAAACTTTCTAAATTAGATAAACTTGAAACATTTAACAGCTGATGTAATATATCGACCTTATCCTTAATAGAATATTTTTTACTTCTTACAAGATGATTTTTTTTAAAATATCCAAAATCGATTAATCTACAAACATTTTCTTCTTTATCTACAGTTTTTTTATTTTCTATTTCAAGAAATTTAATATCATATGCTTCTTGTAAATTCATCCATGTCTTTATAGATATTCCCGTGAGATTTGCTAATTTATTAGCAATATCATTACTAATTCTATCTTCACCATTTATTATTTTACTAATCGTTTTTGCGGATACTCCCAATCGATCAGCAAACTCAGCTTGTGTGATGTTTAATTCGTCAACAATATCCTCGACATATGATCCCGGATGAAATGCAATCAAATCTTCATACACGTTTTCTTTACTCATAATGTTTACTAACCTCCTCGATTTGTATCGAAACAATTGAAATGGCTTCTTCAAATATACATTCGCTAGTCATACCATCAAATGCGACTAGCAATCTGTAGGAGCTCTTTCTTCCATCTATATCTAAAGCATAAAGTCCTTCTTTATCCCCTTTTAATTTATGAAATTTATAAAAGGGGTTTTTAATTATTTACTCTAAATTTTCAGCAGCTTTAATAAAGTTGACCAATTTCAATAATTTCTTTGCAATTTTTTCTGAAAAGGCCTTTTTTGCTTCTTTTAAGCTCTCACACTGCTTTTCCACTTTCCTGTTTTTATAGGAAATTCTCATTTTGCCCTCCAGCACATTACAATGAAATTACCTAAAAGGTAATTTCATTGTGATGTGCTAAGACATCATTGTCAACAAATACCCTCTTCAACTCAACATTTACACTTTCAGTACACTAGGCAAAAAAGTCTCCAATGATGTGAAATAAACGTTTTTCTGTTTTATACCTAATGAAGTGCAACAGAAAAGTTAGACAAAATTATATTTTTTAAATTACTAAGGTATGTTCCCTGTATTCACGGGGGGACATACCTTTTGTTT
>NZ_JAYKTX010000011.1:0-106136 GCF_036913615.1 Companilactobacillus miaonis
CTTAAATTATAACAAAAAAGAAAGCGCTATCTAATCTTTGGAACGATTAGATGCGCTTTCTATCAAAGAAACTACTTTTTCAGCAGCCTCCCTGTGTGGTGGGGTTCTTTTTTTGTCCTTTTTAACATATTCGGGTAAAATTAAGAAAAATTAATTTGAGGACGTGAGGAATTTGCAAAAACGGAAGGCATATCGGACTGCCATCTTGGGTATTTTAATTGCCATTATTTTTGTGCAATCGATGGTTCCTTTTTTGGGTTACATTCCCACAGGATTCATTAACATAACGATTATTCACATTACTGTGATCGTGGCTGCCATTGTTTTAGGACCTAAAAGTGGTGCAATAGTAGGACTAGTTTGGGGAATTGGTACGGTTATTCGTGCTTTCACGAGTCCAACGTCAATTATCGATACGACAGTTTTCACCAATCCAGTCGTCGCCGTTTTACCGAGAATTTGTGTCGGATTGATTGCTGGTTTTATTTATCTTTGGTTTAAAAAGCACACTAGTAAAAAAGTTTTAGGGATGGCAATTGCCGCCGGAGTCGGTTCCCTAGTCAATACAGTCTTAGTATTAGGGTTGATGCGTTTGATGTACGCTAGCACAATGGCACAAGCATACGCAACCCAAACTGATCTTTTGAATAAAGTATTATTAGTCATTGTTGGGACTAACGGAATTCCGGAAATGATTGTCGCAATTATCGTTGCACCAGCAATTGCAACGGCGATATTTAAAACTAATCGATTTCTGGATAATTAAAGTTTTAATCTGCATAAACGATATAAGGTAAAGAAGGTAAGTACAGTGTTATCTTGCAAAGTGTCGGATGATATTAAACTAGCAGTACCGAGGCCTGAAATTGATGGTCCTAAGTTATTCAAATTGTTAGATGGGCAACGAGAATATTTTGAGTATTATTTACCATGGTTAAAGTTAACTAAAGTGTCGGATGATGAAATTGAGTTTTTACAAATGACTAATCGCCATATGGGAACGAATGATTCATTAAACCTTATAATTTGGTATCAAGACGAAATTGCCGGGATGATTAGTTTTAATCATTTTGATCATTTACGAGCTAGTGCTGATATTGGCTATTGGTTGGATAAGAAGTTTCAAGGGAAAGGAATTATGACACAAGCAGTGAAGTGTATGGCTAACTTAGGTTTTGAAGATTATGGGTTAAATCGTGTCATAATTCAAGCAGCTGTTGATAATAAAGCAAGTAATGCAGTGGCTAAGAAAGCTGGCTTTATTTTGGAAGGAACATTACGCCAAAACGAACTATTAGACGATGGTTTCCATGATGAAAATCTATATAGTTTACTTAAAGAAGACTTATAGTAGTGATTTTATGTCTATTTTTATACAAAAAAACCCCGGCTTGCCGAGGTTTTTATTTTGCACTTTCTTTCATGCGTTCTTTATGAGCTTTGATGATTTCGTCGGCGATACCACGAGCGACGTTTTCATTTTTTAGAATTGGTCCGTGGGAATAGCTACCGATGGTGTTCTTGTAGCGCATACCTTCTTGACCGTCGTCAGGATTGTTGCCGTAGCCTTCGACCATTTCACCGAAAGGTTTTAGTTTGGTTTTGTCATCGAAATAAGTTCGGCCGCTGTGATTTTCAAAAGCTTTGACAGTTCCCCATTGGGTCTTGTATTCCGTGTCACCGATCATTCTACTATCAGCTTTAAAGACTGTGTGAAGGGGCAATATGTCCAAGCACTGAATAGTTTTCCCACTGCTGGTTTCATAATATTTACCTAAAAATTGGTAGCCACCGCAGATGCAAAGCATTGGTTTATCGGATTCGATGTAGTCTTTGATAGTTTGGCGGTGTCGCTTTATATCGGTTGCGACAACGGATTGTTCGAAATCTTGGCCCCCACCGAAGAATACGAAATCGTAATCGAAAGCGTTAAATTTCATACCAAGGCTGATATTGTCAACCTGCGTTTCATAACCTTTTTCTTTTAAAAGGAAACTGAGAATCTTGACATCACCGCTGTCACCGTAAGTGTTCATGAGATCTTCGTATAAATAAGCGATTTTAATAATTTCTGACATAATTTCTCCAATTTGATTAGAAATGTTGTAATTTAGTTAAATAATTGTAATATAGTTTAATAACGAGGTGATGAAATTGACTAAGGAAATCAATAATGAAATTTTAGCAGATTTTAATAAGAACTTAAATCAAGATGCAAGTAATAATGTTCTTAAAAATTCTGTAGCACAAGTGGGTATTTACAAAGCTTCTGAAAATCCTCAAGTAAAAACAAAGTTGAATCCAACTTTTAATCTCGAAGTTGAGACTGGCAAAGTTTCTAATCAAAAGCAATCTGGACGTTGCTGGTTGTTTGCAGCTTTGAATACATTGAGAACTGAATTTGCTTTGCGTAACAATTTAAAGGATTTCGAGTTGTCACAAAATTATTTATCATTTTATGATCGTCTAGAAAAATCCAATTATTTTTATCAAGAAGTCTTAAAGACAGCTGAATTACCAGTTACTGATAGAAAAGTAAATAATCTGTTCGAAAGTCCCAATGGAGACGGTGGCTTCTGGGATTATGCAGCTAATTTGATTGCCAAATATGGTGTCGTACCAACATATGCAATGCCAGAAACACAACCTTCTGAACATACTAATGAATTCGATGACGTTTTAGGTAAATTATTGCGTAAAAACGGTATTGAATTGCGTAGTTTAGTTCAAAAGAAGACTAGCCAAGAAGCAATCGACAAACGAGTTGAAGAAATGCTTAGCCAAGTTTATAAACTGTGTGTTTACTCATTTGGCCAACCACCAAAGGACTTTGAATTATCTCTTAGAACTGATGATGGCAAATTGATCGAAGCTGACAATATCACACCTAAAGAATTCTATAAGAATTACTTTACCACTAACTTGGATGATTATGTCACAATTGAGAATTCACCACAAAAGAGTAAGAAGTATCATCAAGTTTACGCAATTGATACTCAAAATAACATGGTCGGAAAAGAACCTCATACTTTCTTGAATCTACCAATGGAACGCCTCAATGATTTGACGATCCAACAATTGAAAGGTAATCAATTAGTTTGGTTCGGAAACGATGTCTTAAAGCAATCAGATCGTAAGAATGGTTATTTGTTAGGCGACTTGTATCAATACGACGAACTCTTTGGTATCGACAGTCAATTTGATAAAGGATTGAGACTAGATTATGGCGAAGCAGAAGTATCACACGCCATGACAATCACTGGAGTTAATTTGAAAAAAGGCCAACCAAACCGTTGGAAAGTCGAAAATTCATGGGGCGAAGAGAACGGAAATCATGGATATTACACGATGGACCAAAAGTGGTTTGAAGACAATGTATACGAAGTAGTTATCAATAAGAAGTTCCTCAGTGATGAAGAACGTAAAGATTTAGAGAAAGAACCAGAGTTGTTACCAGCTTGGGATGCATTAGCTTAGAGCAGAGCGTGAAGCAGGCCCGCTTAGGACTTGGCAGATAGCCTAGCTTCACGAATTGCGCGCGCACTTTGCGTGCAATTTGGGAAGCGTAGCTATATGTCCAAGTCCTGGCCTGCGGAACGCGTTTTAGCTATATCGCATAGAACAATGGTTATACCCAAAAGAACAACAACTATCTAAAATAGAAAAAATTACAAAACCAAAAAAACAGACGAACCCAACCTCCCAATCAAACAGGAGACAACAGGTTCGTCTTTTTATATACTAAAATTAAATTTAAGCCACAACTTCAGCCGGCTTACCATAAAGATAACCTTGCTGAATATTGATTCCAAATTTCTTCGCCAAAACTTGGTCGTTACCATCTTCGACACCCTCAAGCACCATACCTAGACAGTACTTTTTAGCTTGATGGACCCAAAAAGATAAGCATTCTGGAATCTTTTCAGGCTTTCCTGCCATACGGAAATTTTGCATCGCAAATTTGATACGATCAACGTATGGTAAAGTATGCTTAATATTTTCAAACGTATTTGAACCAGTTCCTACATCATCGAGTACCAAGGCAATATCATATTGATGCAACAAAGAACTATATTCCTTGATAATGTTTAAAGGCATCGATTCAGTCAATTCAATCGTCAATGAAATAGGAGAGATCCTTTTTTTCAAGGCGATAATTTCTCCTAGAGTTAAAGGGTCCAAAGCTTGTTCCCTGTTGAGGTTAAAAGAAATCACGCGATCAATTGAGCCGGTGGCTTTCTTTAAAGACTTCGCAGTTTCTTCGACCAACTTAGTTTGCTCTGCAATAGAAAGCTCGGTGAAATCATCAGGTAAATGCCAAGTCCCGTTATCCTCTTTACGTAACAAAACCTCATACCCAAAAACGGAATTATCACTTTTATTTACTTGCGGTTGAACAAAAAAACTATATTTCGTAAGTCTATCCTCCTATTTCAAAAAAATATTTATCATTTCCAAAGCCATATTTTATGACTTTTTAAAACGTATAGCAATTAATTGATATGTAATTTTAATCACAAGGTCTATACCAACAGTATTGTAAAATATAACGCCGTTATATGGCAAAAGTACTTGCACATCCCCCAACGTAATGAAGTAAAACAAGAATAGAAAGAGGTGAAAATCTATGTCAGAATACACCACTGGTGAATTAGCAAAGCTAACTAATGTTTCTGTCAGAACTCTACAGTACTATGATGATAAAGCTTTGTTGAAACCCAGTAAAATAGTTGGCAACGGTCGTCGTATTTACACCGATAATGATTTACAAAAATTAAAATTAATTTTACTACTCAAAAATTTAGGGTTATCACTCAAAGCAATTTCCGAAATCATTGAAAGTGATAATTCCATCACAGTTTTAAAACTGCTCTTGGAGCAACAACAAAAAGCGCTTAAAGATTCATTGAAAGATACTAAGGAACAGTTAAAAACCGTTGAAGAACTAAAAAATCATTTACCACAAATGGAGAAAGTAAATCTAACGACGATCGATGACATAGAAAAAATAATGGACAACAAAAGTAAATTACGTAAAGTACATCTAAGAATGCTTGGTTATGGATTTTTAATAGATTTAGTAGAATTTGGGACACTATTTTGGGGATTCACCCGTCACCAATGGTGGCCGTTTATCATCACGATTGGAATAGCTATTATTGGTGCTACTTGGATATCAATATATTATTTTAAAAATACGAATTATATTTGTCCAAATTGTGGAACTGAATTCAAACCGAATTTCAAGGAAGCATTTTTTGCTAAGCACAATCCAAAAGCTCGAAAATTGACTTGTCCAGCTTGCGGCAAGAAAGACTACTGTGTGGAAGTATATGATGAGAAAAAGGCTGTGATGGGAAGATAGGGCTTGGATGGAGAATCATATTAGAGGGCGACATACTTAATCTTCCACCCAAACAAAAGATTTATGTTATATAATTGTATGCATCAAGAGAGGAAGATTTTGATGGATACTGTAGTACCTAAAAAAGAACAGAAAAAAGAGATCTCTTCAGCTGAATGGCAAATTATGCGTATCGTTTGGACTTTAAATCACGTGACGAGTACGGAAATTATTAACTTAATGCAACAAAAACAAACTTGGTCAGATTCGACCATTAAAACTTTAATTACACGTTTGACTAAAAAAGAGTTTCTCAGCCGTAAAAAAGAAGGTGGCCGCTATATTTATTCAGCGACCGTTTCTGAACAAGACACGATGGATGAATACGCTAAGAGTTTGTTCAACGACTTTTGCGCTCACAAGACGGGTACAGTTTTAAATGAACTAATTGATTCGCTCGAGATCAGTCGTAACGATATCATAACGCTTCAAAAAACTTTGGATGAAAAGATAAAAACCGCTCCGGAAAAAGTAAATTGTGATTGCTTGCCCGATGGGTGTGACCATATGTGTTAGAAGCGTTATAATTAAGTTCCTTGGCAGGGGCACTAAAAAACCGCTCGAATTTTTAATTCGAACGGTTTTTCTTTATTTTAAGATCATGTCAATATGTGGGATACCATCTTCTAAATAAGTTTCTGAGATGGTCTTGAAGCCAAAGCTGCTGTAGAAGTCTTGTAGGTATGTTTGAGCTTGGATTCTAATTTTTACATTGGGAAAACGTTGTGTGATTTCTTTTAAAGTCGCCGCCACTATTTCTTTTCCCAAGCCAGAACCACGAAACTTTTTAACTACTAGCACACGTCCAAAGGTGATGTGTGTCTTTTTGTCAATGATTCGGGCATAGGCTTGTAGGTTGCCATTTTCGACTAAACAGACGTGGAGGTCGTTAAAATCGTCATCGTCTACTTCGGGATAGGGACAATTTTGTTCAACGACGAAGACTGCGGTACGTTGTTTAAAAATTTCGACTAATTCGTTTGGTTTGAGTTCATTGGTATGTTTAATGATTATCATTTTTTTGACTCCTAAAATTAAGTGTATTCATTATTAATTATAATATTTTTTAATACCTTAAAAATTAGAAAATACAAATCAAAAACAGCATTGAATTAAACGCTTCATTAATATAGGATTAAAGAGTGTGAAACATCTTGTTTCACGAGTGGAGGTATTGAATGAAACCGGAAGAATTTTTTAAAGCTTTAGCTCAAAAAGGTATTGAATTGAGTGATGTTCAAAAAGAACAATTTGCGACATATTTTCATGAATTGGTCGAGACGAATAAGGTCATGAATTTGACTTCGATAACGCAAGAAGATCAAGTTTATTTGAAGCATTTTTACGATTCAATCGTCCTCGGTTTTGTTGATGAAAAAATCTTAAATCAAGAATTGACACTCTGTGATGTTGGTTCGGGAGCTGGTTTTCCATCTTTGCCATTGAAAATCATCAACCCCAAACTCAAGATAACGATTGTTGATTCGTTGAACAAGCGAATTAAATTTTTGGATAGCTTAGTTAAAAAATTAAATTTAGACGACGTTACTTTAGTTCATGGTCGTGCTGAAGAAGTTGGCAAAAATAGTCAATTTCGTGAATCATTTGACGTTGTAACGGCTAGAGCGGTTGCAGCTATGAATGTGTTGACAGAGTTTTGTTTGCCACTAGCCAAAGTTGGTGGCCAGTTTGTAGCTATGAAGTCGGAAAAAGCTCCTGAAGAAGTGCAAAACGCTGAATTTGCCATCAAAACTTTAGGTGGCAAGATAACTCAACAAGAGTCAGTTGAACTTCCTAATGAAGCGGGAGTTAGAAACTTTATCTTTGTTGAAAAAATTTCTAAGACACCGAAAAAATACCCTCGAAAGCCTGGTACACCTGCAAAGAAGCCACTCGTGAAGTGATGTTGTAACTGTTAAAGAATACTGTAAAAATGATAAGATTATATAGTTATGGCAAAAGCGCCAAAAAGTGATTACCATAGATAATATTTTGTGAGATTGTAAGACAATTTCTAGAGATAGGGGAATAAAATGGCACGAAAAATATCTGTTGCAAATCAAAAAGGTGGTGTCGGAAAAACTACAACCACCATCAATTTGGGAGCATGTTTAACTGATCTTGGTCAAAGGGTATTGATAGTCGATACTGATCCACAAGGAAACGCTACTAGTGGTTTGGGAATCAAGAAGGCTAATGTTGAAAAAGATGTCTATGACGTTTTGGTCAACGAATATCCATTGAAGAAGACAATTATTCATACTAAACATAAAAATCTTGATATTGTGCCAGCAACAATCCAATTGGCTGGTGCAGAAATGGAATTGACTTCAATGATGGCCCGAGAAACTCGCTTGAGAGCCGGACTACAAGAAGTTGATGATGAGTACGATATTATCTTGATCGACTGTCCACCATCTTTAGGACAACTTTCAACTAATGCGTTTACTGCAAGTGATTCGATTATTATCCCGGTTCAAAGTGAATATTACGCTTTGGAAGGTTTGAGTCAATTGTTGAATACCATTCGCCTAGTTCAAAAGCACTTCAACACTAATTTAGCGATTGAAGGTGTCCTGATCACTATGCTTGACGCTCGGACTAACTTGGGTGCTCAAGTTGTTGATGAAGTGAAGTCTTACTTTGGTGATTCAGTTTATAAATCAATCGTACCTAGAAATACACGTTTAGCCGAAGCACCAAGTTATGGTCTACCAATCGTTGATTTCGATGATAAATCAAGGGGTGCACAAGCTTATCGTGATCTTGCTAAGGAGGTGTTAAAACGTAATGGCATCAAGCAAAAATAAAAAAGGTTTAGGCAGAGGAATCGATGCAATTTTTTCCGAATTTGAAGCAATTGACGAAAACAGTGAAACAGTTGTTGACTTATCTATCGATGATATTCGTCCTAATCCATACCAACCTAGAAAAACCTTCGATGAGGATGCCTTAAACGAATTAGCACGCTCAATCGAACAAAATGGTGTTTTTCAACCAATTATCGTACGTGAAAGTGTCAATGGTTTTGAAATCATTGCTGGTGAAAGAAGATTTCGTGCTAGTAAGATCGCCAAAAAGACGACTATCCCGGCAATCATTCGTCCTTTGAGTGAATCCGGGATGATGGAAATCGCCGTCTTGGAAAACTTACAACGTGAAGACTTAACTCCGCTGGAAGAAGCTGATGCTTATCAGACGTTAATTACCAAGCTGAATCTAACGCAAGAACAAGTTTCCCAAAGATTGGGTAAGAGTCGGCCTTACATCGCTAACTATTTACGACTATTGAATTTGCCAGAAGCAACTAAAAAATTGGTTCAAAGTGGTAAATTATCAATGGGGCAAGCTAGAACGTTGTTGAGTTTGAAAGATAAGGATCAAATCGACCAACTAGCCAAACGAGCTGTGAATGAAGATTTAACGGTTCGTCAACTTGAACAATTAGCTACTGAGTCAAAGCACAACAGCAAGAAGAAGAAAAAAGCTGTTCAAAAGTCACCATTTATCAAAGCTACCGAGGAAAAATTGGTGGAAAGATTTGACACACCGGTCTCAGTGAAAGAGACTCGTAGTGGTCATGGAAAACTCGAAATTGATTTCTCGAATACGGATGATTTGAACCGTATTTTAGACATATTAGGAATCCATTTAGATTAGAGGAATTGTATGTTTAAACTTGGAGATATTATTGGAATGAAAAAACCTCATGCTTGTGGGGAAAACCGCTGGGAAGTTATCCGAATGGGTGCGGATATTAAAGTCAAATGCCTAGGTTGTGGACACATCGTTATGATTCCACGGGCTGAATTTAACAAGAAATTCAAAAAGGTATTGACCCAAGCTGACCAGGTGAAAACGGAAAACGAGCAACATTACTTGAGAAAAGATCAACTAATGCCACCTAATATTATGAAAAGAAATGAGGAATAACTAATGGCTTTAACTGCCGGAATTGTCGGACTACCAAACGTTGGTAAGTCAACTTTATTTAACGCTATTACAAAGGCTGGTGCCGAAATGGCTAACTATCCTTTCGCTACTATCGAACCTAATGTGGGGATGGTTGAAGTACCAGATTCACGATTGGCTAGAATTGATTCATTGATTCCTGCTAAAAAGCTGATCCATACAACTTTTGAATTTACTGATATCGCAGGTATCGTAAAGGGTGCTAGTAAAGGTGAGGGACTTGGTAACAAGTTCTTGGAAAATATTAGACAAGTTGATGCCATTGTCCACGTTGTCCGTGCTTTTGACGATGACGATATCACTAGTGTTACGGGAAAAGTTGATCCACTAGATGACATTGAAACAATCAACCTAGAATTAGGGATTGCCGATCTAGATAGCATCAACAAACGTTATACAAAAGTTGAAAAAGCTGCTAAGAGTGCTAAGGATAAGGAAGCTCAAGCTGAATTTGCTGTCCTTGAAAAGATCAAACCAGTCCTTGAACAAGGTGGAGCCGTTAGAACGATTGACTTTAACGAAGAAGAACAAAAGATCGTTAAAGGCTTGTTCTTGTTAACTTCAAAACCAGTTTTGTATGTTGCAAACATTGCTGAAGACGATATGGCTGATCCAGAAGGTTCTAAGTACTACAAAATAATTGAAGATTACGCTCAAAAAGAAGGAGCCCAAGTAATTGGCGTCTCTGCTAAAACTGAAGAAGAAATTGCTGAACTAGATGACGACGAAAAGAAAGAATTCCTTGAAGCTGAAGGTGTTTCTGAATCTGGTTTGGATAAACTTATCAAAGCTAGTTACAAATTGTTAGGTCTTAGAACATTCTTTACTGCAGGTGGTAAGGAAACACGTGCATGGACATTCCATGAAGGTATGAAAGCACCACAAGTAGCCGGAATCATCCATTCTGACTTTGAACGTGGTTTCATTCGTGCCGAAGTTATGTCTTTTAGTGATTTAGATGAATTAGGCAGTGAAAAAGCTGTCAAAGAAGCCGGTAAACTACGTGTCGAAGGTAAAGATTACGAAGTTCAAGACGGTGATATTATCGAATTCCGTTTCAACGTTTAGTCCAGGGGGAGCAAAATGTCAGAGGATTTAAGAGAAAAGAATAAGAAGGCTGCACAAAAGCAACAAGCCGCGTCAGCTAAGAGCGATAAAAAAGAAGAAGTGACAAGTCAGATTTATAGTGCCAACGCAGATGACTTGCACAAAAAACTAAGTAACAAAAATGCTGAATACGTTTTTAAGTTGAACAAACACTTGCTTGAAAATGGTTTTAAGGAAGAAGAAGCCAAAGAAGTCATTGACGGATTATTACCAGAAATGGTTGAAAATCAAATCAAAGGTATACCTGCCAATCAACTTTACGGACCGGTTACTCAAAAGGCCCAAGAAATCGCCCATCCAGTCAAGAAACCTAAGAAGACACCATTCTGGGGACTATGGATCGATACAGCTTTACTATTCTTTGCTTTGTTTGGATTACTATACGGAATCGTTGCCTTAACATCTAAGAAGGCCGATCCAAATAATCAAACCGGTATCTTAACTTTGATTGTCTTGTCATTAATGTGGGGTGCATTGTTAACATGGTTCAACGACCAAATGCGCCTGCCAAAATCACAAAGACCAGGTTGGGGAAAGACAATTGCCTATTTATTAGTAGGAATGGTCGGAATGTTCTTGTTCCTAGGAGCAATGGCATTCGTACCAACAACCATCAATCCAACCTTGAATTCAGTAGGATACTTCGTCTCAGCCGCTATCGCATATGCGATTAGATTTGGCTTTAGAAAGTATATGGGAATTAAGGAAAGAACATTTTTCTAGAGAGCGTGTAGCAGGCCCGCTTAGGACTTGGCAGATAGCCTAGCTTCACGAATTATCCGCGCACTTTGCGGATGATTTGGGAAGCGTAGCTATATGTCCAAGTCCTGGCCTGCGGAACGCGTTTTAGCTATACCGCATAGAACCATGGTTAAAAACAAAAAAGCCTCAATAGAATTCACTGAAAAATTCTATTGAGGCTTTTTTACTATTATCAAGACAATCAAAAATACACAAAAATTGACAATCCATAAAAACTAATTAAACTAAAGCTATTCAATCAATTACTCAAATACCATCAAAGGAACCAAAAAAATGAACAAAATAGCCAATGAATACAAAACTAATCTCTACAGCGAATTGTCAAAAATCGGTAAAAGTTTATCCAGTGATCGTCGCTTAGAAATACTAGATTTGCTCTCCCAAAGTGAAAAAACCGTCGAATCCCTATCAAAACAGTCAGGGATGACCATTGCCAACACTTCCAGACACTTAAAAAATTTACGTGAAGCCAATTTAGTTAAGTATAAAAAGCAAGGTAACTACGTAATTTATCAATTGGCGTCCCCACAAGTGGAACAATTGTTTTATTTATTGCGGGATGTCGGTGAAAACCAACTATCAGAGATGAAACAGCTCCAAAGTCAATTCAATCTCGAACAAAAAGTCCAGACACTTGATTTGCCAGCAGCACTCAAATTACTGGCCAGAGATGACGTTCAGTTACTAGATGTCCGGCCAAAAGAGGAATTTGATGCTGGTCATATCAAAGGAGCTATCAATATTCCCGCTGACGAATTGAAAAAAGAGCTGCAACAACTCGATGCCAAAAAGGACATTATCGTTTATTGTCGAGGACACCTCTGTGCTTTAACGAATCAAGCAGCACACTTGTTAAATGAGAATGGCCATCACGCATACAGTTTGAACGAGAGCTATTATGATTGGCGTGAATTTGTCAGTGAGCAAGCAAATTGACATGTTGCTGAATCATGCTAGTATAAAGCTATTCAATCAACTGGTTGAATAGAAAAGATTAGAGGATAAAATTTATGGAAATTAAATATTGGTCAGATATTGCTTGTCCATTTTGCTATATCGGCTCAACAAGAATGAAAAAAGCTTTAAAAGAATTAAATCTATATGACGACACACCTTTAGAATTCAAATCATTTCAACTAGATCCAACCTTACCAACCACAACAGATAAAACAATGCTTGAGAACTTCTCATCCGGACATGGAATGACAACTGAACAAGCAACCGCTCAAATCGAACAGATTTCAAAAATGGGAGCTTCCGACGGATTAAAAGTTGACCTACTAAACGCTGTACCAACCAACACCCTCGATGCTCACCGTTTGATCAAACTGGCAGATTCATTGGGTGATCGGGATCTAACTGAAAAAGTTATCGACGCTTTTTACCAAGTGTACTTCAGTAATGGTGAATCAATCGCCGACCACGACGTCTTGAAAAAAGCCGCTACAACAGCAGGTCTAGACGCCGAAAAAATCGACGAAGTACTCAACAGCCGACAATTCGAAAAGGAAGTTCGGACTGACCAAATGGAAGCTCAACAATTAGGAATCCAAGGCGCCCCATTCTTCGTTATCGACAACAAATACGGAATTTCTGGAGCCCAACCATACGAAACCTTTGTCCAAGCTCTACAACAAGTACAAGCCAAGGAGGGATAATTATGGACGACAAGAAAAATACGTTCCAAAGCCTAGGCAGCGATGAAAGTGCTGTTTGTGGCCCAGAAGGCTGCAACATCAACGAACACCGCGCACAAGAAGAAAAGAAACAAGAAAATAAGAAGAACTAAACAGATATAGAATTAAAACCAAAACAGCATCCATTCAGAAAACCTGAATAGATGCTGTTATTTTTTAAATCATCTAAATTAAAACTACCAAAATTTCTTGTGATATTTAGTTAAAGGCCGATAAACGTATTCAGACCATAAATCAAATTTGCGTCATCATCGAATAGAACCGTATCCATTCAGAATTTACAAAGCAACCGCAAAGAACCGGACCTAGTCTGGAGTAACAGCTCGGGGAAATGCTCAGCCGTCAAATTCTAGTTAGCGATTTATCGCTTACTAGAAGGCCGAGCTTGGAGACTTTTTCCGGGCTTGAAAAAGGCTTCAAGTCGTGCCGACAGCGTTCCAGCGTTTCCCCGAGCTGTTGCGGAAGACGGCAATCAACCACCCACCAAACTATAGTAGGAAGCACAAGACAGCCAAACACCAACTAACTAATTAAAATTATTTAACCCGGAAAAACTGCACCAAACCGTACAAACCATACCCTCCAGCAGCAGCCTGCAAAAGAGTCATCATCCAACCAACTTTTTTAATATCAATATTAGAATCAAAATGCAACTCGTATTGAACAAACAAAATAATCGCCACCGAAAAAATCATTATCAATACAAACTTCATGCGCCTCTTTAAATAGTCCATAAAAACTCACTTTCGTAGTCTAATTAGTAATCTAGTTCTATCTTATTGTATAATACTAACTAGTTGTATACTTGTAAATATATGTACGCTTGAGAGGTCTATTAAATGAAAATCTTAGTGGTCGATGATGATAAAGAGATTGTAGAACTACTTAGTATTTATATTAAGAATGAGGGTTATGAACCGGTTACAGCTAATTCCGGCCAGGAAGCTTTGGACCAATTGGCTGCCCACAGTGACATTGCCTTGATGGTTTTGGACATTATGATGCCTGGAATCGATGGGATCGAAGTGGTCAAACGAGTTCGTAAGAATTCCCAAATTCCGATAATTATTGTGTCTGCCAAGACGACTGATATGGATAAGATTCAGGGACTAATTACCGGAGCGGATGATTACGTAACTAAACCATTCAATCCATTGGAAATTATGGCTCGAATTCGTTCACTATTGCGTCGCAGTACGCAACAAACAGCTAAAAATGTGCCCGACAAATTGGAAGTTGGACCAATTACTATCTATAAAGATTCACATGAAGTAGTGACCGAATCCGGACAAAAAGTGCAGTTGACGGCACTTGAATTTGGAGTGCTTTATTTACTAGCTAGTCACCCTAACCGGGTATTTTCCGCCGATGAGATCTTTGAACGCGTTTGGAAACAAGAGAGCGTCGTGTCAGCAAAAACAGTTATGGTCCACGTCAGCCATCTGCGTGACAAATTAGAAGAAGCCACGAACGGCGAAAAAGTTATCGAAACCGTTTGGGGCGTCGGTTATAAAGTGGAGGTTTGATTTTTGAATAAGAGAATCAAACTGAATGCAAAAGAAAGAGGTGTCCTCCTTTTAGAAGGAATAGGCACCTTTCTTTTATTTCAGATAATCAATATTTTTTTAATAGGATTTATCGGCAAAAGCAGTTTTACGACAAACTTGCAAGCAAACTGGCAACTTTTGACACATAGCCCTGAAAAGTTGATTGTAGTTATCGTATTTGAACTCATCTTGACAGGATTGTTTGTGATGACTTTGTATCATCGACTCGAATTACGTCAAATCAAAGAAATTCTCCAAGAAAGTGCCGATGCTAATTTGGTCAAACCAGTTGAAACTAAAGTTAATCCAAATTTGCAAGGTATTATTGAAAGTTTCAATCTTTTAATTGAGAATATGAATCGTCGGGCTAAAGAACAAGAACAATCGGAAAAGAGTAAAGATGAGTTGATCAGCAATGTCAGTCATGATCTTAGAACACCATTGACGTCGGTGATTGGTTACTTAGGTTTGATTGAAAGTAAGAGTTACACTGATTTGAATCAAATTTTGAAATATACTAGCATTGCTTATAAAAAGTCGTTGGAAATGCAAGATTTGGTCAATTCACTCTTTGAATTCGCTAATGTTCAACATGCCACTAGTCGGATGAATATGACAAAGTTTGATATGGCTCAGATGCTTGATCAATTGTCGGCTGATTTTGAGTTGGAAGCTAATAAACGAGGGATGGAGATTATTGTTAATTCCACTCCAGACAAGATCATGATGAAGGGCGATACTGAAAAACTCGGCCGGGTTTTCAATAACTTGATCATGAATGCCTTGAAATATGGTAAAGGTGCGACCCATATCTGGTTGACAGCTGAGCAAAAAGAAAAAGAAGTTGTCGTAACAGTCGCTAATAATGGTCAACCGATACCAGAAGATTCACTCAAACACGTCTTTGACCGTTTTTACCGAGTTGAGGACTCACGTTCCAAACAGACCGGTGGAACAGGTTTAGGACTTGCCATTGCGCAAAGCATGGTGAAATTACACGGTGGCACGATTGCCGTTACTTCGGATAAGGATAAGACTTCATTTATTAGTCATTTTCCTATCCTTAACCAAGAATGATTTGTGAGGTTTTGAAATGAGATTCTGTAAGAAAATTGTATTGATAATGTCGGTGATAATCTTGACATTACCAATATTTACGACAACTGTGCAAGCTGATACGACAGTAAATATTGAAGCCAAAGCTGGATTAGCGTTCGATGAAAAGACTGGTCAAGTTATTTATTCAAAAAATGCTGATCAAAAAGTTGCCATCGGTTCAATCACGAAAATAATCACGCTTTATTTAGTTACGAAAGCCTTGAAGGAGAACCGATTTACAGATCAAGATACGGTTAAACCCACTCAAGAACAAGCTGACATGACTAAAGATAACGAATTGACCAATGTCAGATTAGACGTGGACAAATCGTATACGGTTAAAGATTTATACAATGCTGCTTGGATCGTTTCGTCAAATTCGGCAGCGATGATGTTGGCTGATAAAGTAGCCGGAAGTCAAAAAGAATTTGTGAAAATGATGCGGCAAACGCTGAAAGATTGGGGCATTAAAGATGCAGAAATTTACAATGCTTCTGGTTTAAATAATTCAGATTTAAAAGAAGATATGTACTTAGGTAGCGCTGATGGTGAGAATAAATTATCTCCCAATGATATCGGTGTGATCGTCAAACATGTTTTAGATAAGTATCCTGAAATTCTACAAACCACTTCACAATCTAAGTTGAGTTTTCCGGTTGATAATGAAACAAAAACCTATGATTCTTTGAATCTATTGTTAAAAGGTGGTCGAGACTATCAAGAAGGTTATGAATTTGATGGTTTAAAGACTGGTACAACGCAGCAAGCGGGGGAATCTTTTGTCGGAACACTCCCACTTGAAAATACCAGAATCGTCACGATTATCATGGATGCGCAAGGCGAGAAGAGTGATGTGGATAAACGATTCCGCAGTACTCAAACTTTGATCCATTACGTGAAGGATAATTTTGAACACAAGGAAGTTTTGCAAAAGGACCAAAAGGTAACTGTTAATAAAAAAGAATATAAAGTTAATCAATCTGTTTATCTTTGGGTACCAAAAAATTCTAATGTTGAAAATTTAAGTTATAATGAAAGTAGTAACGACTTAGGTTTTACTGCGACCCACAAAAAGCAAACGGTAAAATTAATTGCTGCTAATACTGCTAGTGGTTATCTTCCGTTCAAAAAGGCAGATGTTAAAAAAGTACACAAGAAGACTAGCCAGAAGTCTTGGTGGGATTCAATCGTTGAATTTTTTGACAATCTATTCAATCGTCTATTTTAGGAGCAGGTGAAAAAATGAGTTTGAAAATAAGTAAAGCTATTGAGATTTTGAAAAAAGACGACTTATTGGTAAGTGATTCAGTAAGCGATGAAAATCTCGAAGTCACAAACATTAGTTATAACTCAAAAGAAGACCAATCCAATGGAATCTTCTTCTGCAAGGGAAACCAATTTAAAGCAGAATATTTAGATCAAGCTATAAAAAACGGTGCCAAGATCTATGTTTCTGAAAAAGAATATAGCAAAGACATCGACCGTTTGATCGTTAAGGATGCTTCCAAAGCCTTGTCACTTTTGAGTGCTGAGTTCTTTGGTAATCCTCAAGATGATTTATTTATCGTGGCCTTTACCGGAACTAAAGGTAAAACAACCACATCTTATTTCACATATGATATTTTAAACAGTGCTTATCCAGGCAAGGTGGCGCTATTCTCAACTGTTGATCGGATCGTTGGACCAAAGCCAGAAGACAAGTTCAAGTCTGATTTGACGACTCCAGAATCATTGGAATTGTTCCGTGATATGAGAAGAGCTGTCGACAATGGAATGAAGTACTTAGTCATGGAAGTTTCTTCACAAGCTTATAAGAAGAATCGCGTTTACGGATTGAAGTTTGATATTGGTGGATTCTTGAATATCACTCCAGATCACATCGGACCAAATGAACATCCAACTTACGCCGATTACTTGAATTGCAAGAAGCAATTGATGATTAATTCTAAGGTCAACATCATCAACCGTCAAACAAACGATTACGATACAGTTTATGCCGCTGCCAAACAAACTAGTCCTGACAAAGAAATTTATCGCTTTGCCAAGAACGAAGTTGGTGACACCGACTTCAGTATCCGTAACAAGGAATCGAATTTAAATGATTCTGTCTTCACTTACACTGCTGAAAGTGATAAGGCTGAAGACCTACAAGATCACGGCGAATATACTTATGAATTGAGTTTAGTCGGTGATTTTAATGAATTAAATGCCGGTGCTGCCATTACTGCCGCCAAAATTATGAAGATCGATAACTCGGTGATTGCTGATAGCCTAAAAAAAGCATTCGTCCCGGGGAGAATGGAGCACATTAACACCAAGAACCACGGGACAATCTTTGTAGATTACGCCCACAACTACGCCAGTATGAACGCCTTGTTGAGTTTTTTGAAACGCGAATATCCAAATTCTAAAATCAAGGTAGTCGTTGGAAGCCCAGGAGACAAAGGTGTCGATAGACGCGAAGGGTTTGCTAAAGTTTTAACAGAGCTAGCTGATTCAGCTATTTTAACAACCGATGATCCAGGATTTGAAGATCCGGCCAAAATTTGTCAACAGATCGATGAAGGTATCGATCACACAAAGGTTAATGTCAAAACGATTTTGGATCGTCAAGAAGCAATCAAAGAAATGATTTCTTCCAGCAACAATGATGATATTATCGTCCTAGCTGCCAAAGGCAACGACCCTTATCAAAAGACTAAGGGCGTCGATGTACCATATCCTAGTGACCCAGTAGTCGCTAAGAAAATTTTGAAGGATATTGAAGGTTAGAAGTATGAGGAAATTCTTTACAGTAATTGGTGGTATGGGAAGTTTAGCCACAGAAAGCTACGTGCACTTGTTAAATGAACGAACACCAACTAAAAATGACCAAGACTATTTAGACTACATCTTAGTCAATCATTCCAGTGTTCCTGATCGGACAGCGCACATTTTGGATCACAGCAAGCCTAGTTTTTTACCCCCACTAACAGAGGATATCAAACAACAGAGCGCACTTAATCCAGAGTTCATGGTAATTATTTGCAATACCGCACATTATTACTATAAAGAACTACAAGCCGCAACTGATATTCCAATCATCCACATGCCACACATGGCAATCAGCGTGATGAAAAAGCAATATCCAAATGCCAAACGAATTGGTTTGATTGCTACTAAAGGAACCATTGCCGATCATATTTATGAAGACGAAATTAAAAATGCTGGTTTTGAATTGAGTTTAGGTGACCAAGAAATCCAAGATGAAGTCGAAAGTTTGATTTACGATGACATCAAAATCAAAGGTCAAGTTAACGCCAAAAAGTATCACAAAATTTTACAAACGATGCATGATAAGTTTGACTGCGACGTGATTGTTTTGGGATGTACTGAGTTGTCACTAGCTCAAGAAAAAGCTCCAGATCATCCATTCAAAACTATCGATGGTCAAAGCATTATCGTCGATAAATCAATCGAATTAGGCGAAAAGATCCGTAACGGTGAAACGATTGATTACAATAAAATTTATGGTTAATTGAATAAATAGTATCTATTATTTTGATAGATGCTATTTTTTTGTATGGTTTTGTTCTTTTGTTTGGGTAGTAGATAGATGCCGTCTTCCGCAACAGCTCTGGGAAACGCTGGAACGCTCTGGGCACAACTTGGAGCCAATTCCAAAAGCGGGAATTGTCTTCAAGATTGGCCTTTTTGTAAATGCTAAAGCATTAACAAAAATTTCAGGGCTGAGCATTTCCCAGAGCCGTTGCTCCAGACTAGAATGAGGATCTATGCGTTATTTCAATGAATTCTGAATGGGAATAAGTTCTATTCGGGATAAGTTGAGAACTGGTTTATGGTTTGGATACGTTATTGTGTTTCAATAGTTCAATTGAATTAATTTAATAGAAAAATAATTGAGAATCTTACTAAAACTGCAGTGAAGTGCTGTAATAAGTAAGATCCTCCTTCTTTTGTTACTATTATCTCTATTTTAATTAAGGAGGAACAATTCCAGTTATTAAAATATCAAAACATTAATTTGAATAGAATTACTATTTCTAAATAAATGGAAAGTAAATAAAAAATAAATGTGAAATTCAGTCCGGAATAGCAAAGCTGATTTGGCTCAGCCGTCAAATTTCACTTAGCGCTTTAGCGCTTAGTGAAAGGCCTAGTTTTGAGACTTTGCGTACTTTGCAAAGGCTCAAAATAGTGCCGACAGCGTTCCAGCACAAATCAGCTTTGCTATGGAGGACGGCATATTTCACCCCTCCAAAAAAGTTAAACTATTCTTTCGTTTTGTCAGTAAATCTATTAAAGTTTACTGAATTTCGATATAATGTTCTGGTACAAGGAGGAAATGTACTATGTTTAAGAGATTATCGCTTTACACGATGCTTTTAATGGGGATCCTTTTGGCTGGATGTAGCAGTCAATCGGCAAGCACAGAATCAAGTACTAATACTAGATCTGAATCCAAAACTAGCGAAAATAAAAAAGAAACTCCCGAAAAATCTGATACGACTGATAAATCAGATGCTTCCACAGATGAAGACGATACAGACAAGTCACAAACAAATGATTCAAAGAATTCTGGTGCAGATTTACGATCAGATACAGATTCAAACACAGATTCACAACAATCAGAAAATACAAATCAAGCAACACAAAATGATCAATCAACTACTTCAAATAGTAGTGATGACAGTCAAACACAAACAACTAACATTACTACAAGTGACCAAGCCGTTTCATTTTTAGCTGACAAATTGAGTACTACTTATGATAAGACACAGACTCAATATGTAGCTAACGGAAAAGTAACTTGGAACAATGTCAATGGTTATCAAATCAATGTTTATAGTAAAGACTCTACTTCACCAGTAGGCAGTTATTTAGTACCAGCAAATGGTCAATATTTCCAAATTTGGTAATAGTTGATAACTTGCCTTTAGTATAAGAATTGGTTATATTCTTAGAGGGTGTTTACTAGATAATCAAATAACAGCATCTATATAAAGGAGGGAAGACACTTATTGGTGTAATATCTTCTGAGGGATGCTGTTATTTTTGTGGACGCAAGTTAGTTTTGAGCCGAGTTTGGTTATAGAAAATACAGGAAAGCTTTGTTAATGGCATCTTACACTCATAAAGTTATCTTTAAGAAAAATAATTTAAAATGAGATGTTAATTCAACGAAAATTGGCGATTAGTGTGATAATTATTAAAGTTGGATTTAGAAATTGAAGGGAAAGTGAAAAAGTGATTCAAGCAAAGAATTTAACGAAGCGCTTTGGAAATCAATTGGTCTTTCAAAATGTGAATTTCACTATCAATGATGGGGATTTTCTAAGTTTGATTGGTCCAAATGGTTCTGGTAAAACGACGCTTGTCAAAATTATTATGGGTTTGGAGAAAAAATCCGGTGGTGAATTACTTGTTGATCACAAACAAGTGATTGGTTACGTTCCCCAATTTAGAAATATTGATATCGATTATCCTTTGAATATCGAACAATTTGTCCGCTTGAATTTGAAATTCACACTTAGTCGAAAGAAACGTCGCCAGGATAATGAATTGATCAAAACAATTTTAGAAAAAACTGGTTTATCAAAATTAAAGGACCGACCCCTTGGGTTAGCTTCTGGCGGTGAAAAGCAAAAAGCCTATTTGGCTCAAGCTTTATTGAATGAACCAAAAGTTTTGATTTTGGATGAATCAACTGCCAGTCTTGATGTAGAAGTAAAAATGCAGTTGATGGATCTTGTCAAAGAATTGAATGAAAAAGAGAATTTGACGGTCATCTTCATCACGCACGTTTATGATTTAACTAAGAAATACACTCATCGAGCACTCTTCTTTAAAGACCAAACGCTCAAGGAAGTTGATGTGGCTGATGTTTCTGAAGATATGTTTGATATGGGAGGATAAAAATGTTTGCATACGAATTTATGAGAGAGGCTTTTATTGCTAGTACTTTTATTGCAATAACAGCTGGATTAGTAGGCGTTTTTGTCGTTTCTAGGAATATGTCTTTTCTATCTCACACGTTATCGGAAATTGGCTTCGCCGGCGCTTCATTTGGCATCTTAATCGGGATTTCGCCTTTGGCCGGAATGATTTTATTCACTTTGATCAGTTCGATTGCAGTCGGCAGCCTCAGTACGGAGTCGTCCAGAAGAGAGGCGTCGATCAGTGCAATTTCGTCGCTGTTCATTGGTTTGGGAATCCTGTTTTTGTCGTTGTCGTCTGAATCGAGTAGTTATGCGACAAATATCCTTTTCGGAAGTATCGTCGGAATCAGTTCCAAAGAAGTTAATCAGTTGATGATTTTGGCGCTGTTTGTAATTTTTGTCTTCATCATTTTCTACAAGCCACTGTCATTTGACTCATTTGACCACATTGGCGCCCGTGCAGCCGGTTTGAAAACGCGATTACTATCGATTGCCTTTTTAGTAACTTTGGCACTCAGCGTCAGTATCGGTGCACAAATCGTTGGTTCATTGTTAGTTTTTGTTTTACTGACTTTACCAGGAGCAACAGCCAAGTACATAGTCCACTCGGTGCCAAAATTGATTATGGTTTCAGTCGGATTGTCGCTTGCTGGAGTTTGGCTAGGGTTATATCTAGCGTTTGTCACCAACTGGCCAGTTACTTTCTTTATTTCAGCCTTTGAAGTAATTGCTTATTTTCTTGGATTAAGCTATAAAAATTGGAAATTAAACCATTAAGGACGTTAATATGATAAAAGAATTGTGGAGCAAGTATAAAGATGCGATTCCGTATTTATTTTTCGGAGTCTTAACAACAGTAGTAAATTACGTTGGATTCGCAGTTTTGTGGCGAGTGTTAGGGATGAATTCCCAAATTGCCAATGCAATTGCTTATTTAATTTCGGTCTTATTCGCATATGTAACTAATAAATTATGGGTCTTCAATTCCCACACCAAAACCTGGAAAGCCTTTTTCCAAGAAATGGGATCATTCTTCTTATTCAGAGGAGGATCATGGATATTTGACCAAGGAACAATGTTTATTGGAATGGAACTGATGCATGGCAATGGCTTTGTCGTTAAGCTGATAGCTAATGTCGTGGTAGTCGTTTTGAATTACGTGTTTAGTAAGTTTATTATATTTAGAAAAAGATAGAGCGTGATTTTTAGAGCGTGGAAGCCAACGGTTAGGAGTCAGCAGATAGCCTAGCTTCACGAATTGCCCGCCGGTTTTGCGGGCGATTTGGGAAGCGTAGCTATATGTTGACTCCTGTTGGCTGGAACGCGTTTTAGCTATATTGCCAAGAACCATGGTTATCAAAATAAGAAAAAATGCCCTTCAACCATAAAATCTGGTCGAAGGGCATTTTTTTAGCAATTAATTAGTAATTAAGATGTTTATCTTGATCTAAAGCACCAATAGCTTTAATTTCATCATCAGTCAAATTGAAATCAAAAATATCGAAGTTTTCTTTCACACGACTAACTTTAGATGACTTAGGGAAAATAACAAAGCCAGTGTCGATGTGCCAACGTAGTACAACTTGAGCAGCAGTCTTGTTGTGCTTTTTAGCAATTTCATTGATAGTCTTATCTTGAAGAATCAAATGACCATGTCCAATTGGTGAGTAACCTTCGTTAACAATGTCATTATCTGTATCGAATTTTGCCAGTTCCACTTGAGTCTTGTATGGGTGACGCTCGATTTGATTGACCATCGGTCTAACTTTTGCCATGTCAAAGACTTCTTGAAGTTGTTTTTCTGAAAAGTTAGAAACACCGATTGCCTTTACCTTACCTTGATCATAAAGTGTTTCCAAAGCTTTCCAAGTGTCCAGTGTCAATTGGAAGTTTTCTTCGTTTGGCCAGTGGATCAAATAAAGGTCCAGGTAGTCCATTTGTAAATCACTCAATGTTTGGTCGAAAGCCTTGAGAGTTGAGTCGTAGCCTTGATCAGCGTTCCAAACTTTGGAAGTGATGAAAAGATCTTCACGTTTAATGCCAGGATCTTTGAAAGCTTTTCCGATTGCCTTTTCATTACCATAAATGTGGGCACAGTCGAAGTGACGGTAACCAGCATCGATGGCACCTTGAATTGCGGCAGGGACATCGGCGTTATCAATTTGATAAGTTCCAAATCCTAACATTGGGATTTCTACACCATTACTTAATTTTTTGAATTCCATTATTTACCTCCATATTGAGAATCATAATATTATTATATCAATTTATTAGTGATGACGATGTTTATTTGCTTTTGAGGTTGGTGAAGTATGTCGTCCTCTGCAACAGCTCTGGGCACGACTTGAAGCTTACGCAAAGTGCGCGCAATCTCCAAGCTCGGCCTTCTTGTAAATGCTAAAGCATTAACAAGAATTTCAGGGCTGAGCATTTCCCAGAGCTGTTGCTCCGGACTGAATAACGGTTCTATTTTTTATTTGCGTTCCATTCTTTTGGGAATAGTAGTTCTATTCTGATGTGGAATTTGGAAAACTAATTCGTTGTTGTGCTTTTTCTATTCAAATATAGGAATAGTAATAGGAGAAAGAAGGAAAGCCCCGATTATTTTTTGTTGGGAACGCATGTCAAACTATAGAAATTCTGGATTTTAAAGAAGTTAATGATTTAATTTGAATAGGACACTATACCATAACTAGAAATTACAGAAATACTGCAAAGAATAGGATCTAGTCTGGAGCACAAGCCCTGTGATGGCTCAGCCGCCAAATTCATGTTAGTGCTTTAGCACTTACATGAAGGCCAATCTTTGAGATTTTTCCGAGCTTGAAAAAGCTCAAAGTTGTGCCGGCAGCGTTCCAGTCCATCACAGGGCTTGTGCGGAAGACGGCAAGGTTAAAAAAGCATCGCATCCTCACATAATATGAGAACGCGATGCTGATTTTTTTATTTTTGTAATTCACGAATTGCCAAGGCAAAGTCACCTAAAGTAGCTGAGCCGTTGTTCTTGATGGTTGGCATTGTGATGTATTTTTCTAGATCTGGAACTTCAACGTAGTCATTCAATAGTTCTTTGAATTGAGCACGAACCTTAACTAAGAAGGCTTCACTGACGACACCGCCACCGAAGACGATCTTGTCTGGTCTTAGAATAAGTGTTGATTGTAAAGCTGCTTGGGCAACATAGTAAGCCATGATGTCCCAAACGTGATTTGTCAAAGGAACATCTTGTCCTTTGATACCTAGACGTGCTTCAAAAGTTGGTCCAGCAACTAATCCTTCAAGACAGTCGCCGTGGAATGGACAAACACCTTTGAAATCAAGATCGTCAGGATGACGTTTAACAAAAGTGTGACCCATTTCTGGATGACCCATACCACCGACAAAAGTACCTTTATCAATGGCACCAGCACCGACACCAGTACCAACAGTGTAGTAAACTAGTGAGTCGATTTTTTCATTGGATAGAGTTGACATAACATATTCACCATAAGCTGAACCATTAACGTCAGTTGTCCAGAACATTGGGATGTCAAAAGCTTCTTTCATCTTACCAACGAAGTCAGTATCTCTCCAACCTGGCTTAGGAGTTGATGTAATGTAGCCATATTTTGGTGAGTTAACACGTTGTTCGATAGGACCAAATGATGCAATTCCTAGAGCTTCAATGTCGAATTTCTTAAAATAATCAATAGCCTTTTGTAATGTTTCTTCCGGTGTAGTTGTTGGGAAATGGACACTGTCCTTAATACGATAATCCTCATCACCTACGGCGCAAACAAATTTAGTTCCGCCTGCTTCAATACTTCCTACTAGCAAAGTTATCTCTCCTCATTTTCAGTAATCGTTTTCAATATAAATAAGATACTATTATTTGTTTTCAACGTCAAATTGGAATTATGAAAATATAAAAATCAATTGATGAATTACTGAAAATATAGCGTTAAAATTAACATGCTATAATATGCATATTATAGAGATTGTGGTGAAATAATGAGAGCAAAAATTGATGATGTCGCTAAATTAGCGGGTGTTTCAAAAACAACTGTTTCTAGAGTAATGAATAAGCGTGGTTATTTGAGTGATAAGACCATAAAAAAAGTTCATGATGCGATGGAAGAATTAAATTATCGACCAAATGTGGTCGCAAGACAATTGTTTAAGCAAGAGACAAAATTAGTGGGATTGATTTTTCCTACGGTGGATAATCCTTTCTTTGGACAATTAATTGCATCAATGGAAAAAATTCTTTTTAAGAATGGTTTTAAGACCTTGATCGGTAATTCGATGAACGATTCCGAAAAAGAGAAGAAATACTTGCGTGATTTGATGGCACATCAAGTTGATGGGCTTATTGTTGGTGCACATAATCAAGGAATTAGTGAATATGACAATGCAAATTTGCCAATTGTTTCAATCGATAGGATTGTAAATGATGATATACCAGTTATTTCATCTGACAATTATCAAGGTGGTATTTTAGCTACCAAGTTATTAATTGATAATAATTGCAAGGTAATAATTCACACAAACGGTCCACAAGAATTAAAGACACCGGCTCAAAACAGGCGTTTAGCTTATGAAAAAACTATGCGGGAGAATGGATTAAAACCAATAGTTTATACTTTGGATTTCAATATTGGATATGATCAAAAAGATAGATTCTTTAGAAATATTTTTAAAGAACATCCCAATGTAGACGGAATGTTTCTCTCTAACGATATGGATGCGGCCCAAGTAAGAGATATTGCTAGTGAATTAGGCTATCAAATACCCAACGATTTAAAGATAGTTGGGTATGATGGAGCAGATACGACTAGAATTCTATTGCCTGATTTGACTACAATTGTTCAACCAATTGATAAAATGGCTGAGGAAGCAGTTAAGATGCTTATCGAAAGAATGATAGATAATGGAGCAGGCAGGGATAAGGTTATACCAGTTAAATTGCATCGTGGGAAGACAGTATAAAAAAATATGACAACCGGTTGACATATTCTGTGAAAGCACTTACAATGATTTTTGTTAAGTGCTTATTTTTTTATAATTAAATGTCAACCGGTTGACACACGATGAGGAGTAATTACATAATGCGTAAGAGTGCATATTTTAAATTGAGTGCTTTTTTCTTCTTTTTCTTTGTAAGTTGGTCTGCTTGCTATTCTTTATTTGCTATCTGGTTAGGACAAGAAATCCATTTAGACGGTGAAGCGACAGGAATAATTTTTGGTGTGAATGCTGCCTTTACACTGATAATGCAACCATTGTATGGCTTTATTTCAGATAAGCTCGGTGTTAGAAAAGATCTACTTGTTTATTTAAGTGGTATTTTGATTTTTACTGGACCATTCTTTATCTACGTTTATGGCCCATTGCTTAAATATAATGTTGTTTTAGGAGCAATAGTCGGAGGACTATTTTTGGGTATTGGATATTTAGCATCGTGTGGTGCTGTTGAGTCATATATCGAAAAAATCAGTCTTAAATATAACTTCGAATATGGTCGTTCACGTATGTGGGGATCATTAGGTTGGGCAGTAACGACATTTTTTGCGGGACAACTTTTCAATATTAATCCTAGTTATAACTTTTGGATAGCTTCAGTAGCCGCAATTATTATGTTCCTGATTATTTTGACAACTAAAGTTGAAGTTACTGATGATGAAGCTAAAAAAGCTGAATCAGTGTCAATTAAGGATGTCTTTAACTTATTCAAATTAAAAGATTTTTGGTTCTTTATTGTATTTGTTTTAGGTGTTACTTGTGTATACGGAGTCTATGATCAACAATTTCCAAGATACTTTGCGGAACAGTTTGCAACGGTTAAATTGGGTAATCAGATGTTCGGTTATTTGAACTCATTTCAAGTTTTTCTGGAAGCTGGAATGATGTTCTTGGCTCCTAAAATTGTTAATAAATTAGGAGCACGCAATTCTTTATTAGTCGCCGGTTTCTTAATGGCATTTCGTATTACAGGGTCTGGATTAGTTAATGGACCAATTTTGATTTCACTTATGAAACTCATTCACTCATTTGAATTACCAATCCTATTAGTAGCGGTATTCAAATATTTAGACGCCAATTTTGAGGCTAGATTATCGTCAATCCTTTATCTAGTTGGATATCAATTTTCCGGTCAAATAGGAACGATTCTCTTATCTTCAGTAGTTGGTAAAATGTACGATACTTTGGGATTTAAAACGACTTATTTATATTTAGGTATCTTTGTCTGTGTATTTGCTGTTGTTGCAGTATTTACGTTGAAGAAAGGGAATGAATCTTTAGCTAATACAAGTTCTACAAATGCGCACGTTCAAAATTAAGGAGATAATCATGAAAGAATATGTAAAGGATAAAATACAATTAAGTAATATGAGATATAGATTGGGATATCATATTATGGCACCTTCTGGATGGATCAATGATCCCAATGGGTTTTGTTATTTTCAGGGATATTATCATATTTTTTACCAACACTATCCAAATGATGCACAATGGGGCCCAATGCATTGGGGACATGCTAGAAGTAAGGACTTAGTTCATTGGGAAACACTGCCAATCGCTTTGACTCCAGGAGATAAGGAAGATGAAGATGGCTGTTTCTCAGGAAGCGCCGTAGTCTATAACGATAAAATGTATCTCATTTACACAGGACATCATTATATTGGTGATGGGAATCCTGATCATTTTTGGCAAAATCAAAATTTGGCCATTAGTGAAGACGGAATTAATTTTAAAAAGTATGAGAATAATCCGATAATCGCTCAAGCGCCAGAAGATAATACCCAACATTTTAGAGATCCTAAAGTTTGGTATAACAATGGAATTTGGTATTTAATTTTAGGGAGTCAAGGTAAAGATGAATTAGGTAGAGTATTGTTATATAAATCACCAAACTTGATTAACTGGAATTTGGTAGGACCTGTTACTAAATCTTCTGAAATTAGTAAGGAAGGTTATATGTGGGAATGTCCCGACTTTTTCCATCTAGGAGATTTTGACTTTCTACTAATGTCGCCCCAGGGGATTCTTGAAGATAATGGTAAATTCAAGAATGAAAATGAAACTGGTTATATGGTTGGCAAGTATAACTATGAAAAAAATGAATACCAACGTGGTGGTTTTTCTGAAATAGATAACGGACACGATTTTTATGCTAGTCAAACAACGTTGACACCTGACGGAAGAAGAATCGTCATCGGTTGGATGGATATGTGGGGCAGTGAGATGCCAGAAAGTAACGATGGCTGGGCCGGTGCATTAACTATTCCTCGAGAATTAATTTATGAAAATAATATTTTACAAATGAGACCTATCAAAGAACTGGAAAGACTACGTGAACGAAAATTACTAGATAGTGATATTTCGTTTATTGGTGAAAAAACAATTGTTAATAATGATCGACAATATGAGGCATTATTATCATTTGATTCTAGTGATTTAAATGGGACTGGAATTGAATTAAAAGACTCCGACGATAATTTGATTTTAGACTTGAAATATTTTGATGGAAAAATGATTTTAAATAGAGGTGGCAAAGATAGTGAAAGAGAAGCCACAGTCAATTTAAGTGATCATTTGGAGCTTCATTTATTTGTCGATACAAGTTCGGTTGAAATTTTTGTTAACAATGGAGAAAGAACATTCACTGAAAGGTTTTACGCTGATAAGGCACAATTAAATGTAGTTTCCAAGAATAGTACTGATGTGTCTGTTGTAGTGTATAAACTAGATAAAGAAGCTGTAAAATTTTAATTTAAACAACCTAAGATTAGTTCTAAGTAAAGATTAATTTCTTTACTTAGAACTTTTTTGTACACTGAAGACAAAGAGCGGAACATAACATAGCAATTTCTTCTTAAAACAAATAGCACCGGGTAATTGCTCTTTGATTACCCGGTGCTATTTGCCTTAATGCTCGAATGACCCTGTTATGTCCCGCTCTGTTTCATGTTTAATAAATAGTATGTGAAGTATCGTTTTTAAAGTCATCAAATGCTTTGATAGTCATATCACGGTCATGTTGTTCTAAGTCGAGAACCTTTTTATCTTTTAAACCGTCATTTAAAAATTTATAAATGAAATCATCTCTGAAACCAATGTCTTTTGCATCGGTAGCGGTGTTGCCGTAGTAACAAGTCTTGATATTAGACCAGATGATAGCTCCCAAACACATTGGACAAGGATAAGCATTGGTGTAAAGTTCACAACCAGATAAGTCGTGGGTGCCTAATTTTTGGCAAGCTTTGCGAATGGTAGTAATTTCGCCATGCGCTGAAGGGTCACGATTGATTAAAACGTGATTACGTCCTTTAGCAATAATTTGACCATCCTTAACGATGACTGTTCCAAAGGGGCCACCGACTTGTGTACCTACATTTTTTTCTGCTTCTTTTGCAGCTAGTTCCATGAATTTCTTTTCGTATGCCATAAAATTTCAGTCCTAACAAATTTGAATATAGTTTCAGTATAATTCAATTTTTTTGTTAATAAAAATTATGGAATACTTCTATACAAGACTATTTGTATCAAAAAAGGAAAGCCGCAGCTTTCCTTAGATAACATTAATAAATTTTAGTATCACGAATCTCTTTCATAATCTTCAAAGAACCGTCTTTGTAACTGAGGATTCCGTAAACGAGTATGCCGAGGATTCCACAGATGATAATGACGATGATTGCACCGACTTTAGTAGCGTCAGAAATTACTTTGACGACTAAGAAATTAGCGACCCCAACGACTACTAACATGATGATTCCATCGATTAAGATGCGAATCAGTTTCTTAGCCAGAACTTGGTCAATGATTTGGAACTGTTTGTTGATCAATCTAAAGGCAAAGTAACTCATGATAGTGAAGGAAATTCCGGTTGCGGTAACAGGTCCGTATACACCCAAGGCAAGCGTCAATGGCAGTTGAAGAACAACCTTTAGTAAGTAAGCAATTGCTAAGTAGACCATCGATTTTTTCATGTGGCGTGTAACTTGTAGAATGTTTTCTAGAATCATGAAGGTACAGTAGAAGAACGCTTCGAAACAAGAAACAATCAACACTTTTGAACCGAGAATACTTTGGTCATAAAAGACAAACGCAGTCCAGAGTTGACGACTAATAGCAATCACGCCGAAAGTGGCTGGCACAATGATAAAGAAAGTAAATTGGACGATCTTACGCATGAAGTTTTGGACTTCTTCATTGGAAGCTTTTTTGCTGACCATTGCTGAAAGAGCTGGAATAACTGAAGCTGATACGGAAATGGCGAGCGATACCAAGACCATGATGATCTTATTAGCCTGGAAGCCAAACATAGCGTACAAGTTGTCGATTGTTTTTTCACTAGCGTGAAGAATTAATTGATAAATCCAAGTGAAAGTTGTTTGGTCAAACAATTGTAAAACGGTCATGATCGTATCGACTAACAAAAACGGAATAGCCGAGCGTAACATGGAACTGAAATTAATATCAAGATTCGTTTCAGTTGGTTCAGGACTCGTCTTGATATCCTCAATCGTAGTCGATTTTCTAACTCTAACTCTGATCCAAAGTAAAAATACATAAGCCAGAGTTGCCCCGATAAATGAAGCTAGAGTTGACTGGTTAACGGCGGAAACGTAATTACCTTTTTGCAAAATCATGATGGTGTAAGTGGCATAAAGCATGTAAGTGACACGGGCAATTTGTTCGATAACTTGTGAAAAAGCCGAGTAGGAAATGAAAGCATAACCTTGGATGTAACCTCTTAAAATACCAAGAGCCGGGATGATCAACATTGCGACACTAAGATATTTGATCGGCGTTACAACTCGCATATCGCCGGCAGCCAAAACAATTGCCACATATTTTGCTCCGAAGAACATCACGGCAGCACAGACGATACCGACTAAAGTCATATAGATACTGTATTTTTTAAAGAGCTTTTCACTTTGATCGTAACGCCCTAAAGCATTGTGAGCGGCAACTTCTTTAGAAATTGCGGACGGAATCCCGGCGGTTGCGATAATCAAGAAAAGATTGTAGATGTTATAAACTTTTCCGTACATCGCATTGGCCGCATTAACTGCTAGGGGGCCAATCCAAATATTCCAAGGAATAATGTAAACGACTGCTAGAACTCGGGAAATGATTCCACTGATCGAGATCCAGAGTGAACTTTTGAGTAATGAATCTTTTTTCATTTTTTTATCCATTCTTTATAAAATTACTTATATTATAGAAGACTTTGATTAACGATAAAAGAAGAGCACCAAAATCAAAGCAACTAAAGCAGGCAATCCTTGGAGAAAAACAATTTTTTTGCTAGCCGTTATAGCGCCGTAAACAGCGACGATTATCACGTAAAGCATCAACATGATCAAAATTATTTTAAGAGTTGTACCTGTGAAAAAGAGAATCATCATTAAAATTAAAATTCCTAAAAGACCATTGTAAATACCTTGGTTAGCTAAGGCTACCTTGGCGTGTGGATTTTTGACAAAATCTAGTGGCATATCAAAGGCATTAGCCTGTTGTTCAGGTTTGGCAAACATTTCCAAACCAGCGATTCCGATATGTTCTAAAGCTACTAATGCGACGACAAACAAAGTTAAGATTTGCATTATAATCTTCTTTCTATTTTTATGTGGTGTTAGTATGCCGTCCTCCGCAACAAACTCGATTTTGGCTGGAACGTGGTGGGCACGACTTGAAGTCTTTTTCAAAACCGGAAAAAGTCTCCAAGCTCGGCCTTATTCTAAGCAATAAATTGCTAAGAATAATTTCACCACTGAGCCAAAGCGAGTTTGTTGCTCCGGACTAAATAACGGTTCTATCTTTTGTTTTTCTTCCATTCTTAAAGAAATAACTATCTCTATTTAAATATAGTACGTATGGTTATTTAAAATAGAAAGTACTATTCTTATCTCTGAATTAAGCGAAATAATCTATAAAAGATGTTATCTAGCCTGGAGCACGAGCCCTGTGATGACTCAGCCGCCAAATTCTACTTAGCGCTTTAGCGCTTATGTAGAAGGCCAAGCTTTGAGATTTTGCGAACTGTGCAAAAGCTCAAAGTTGCGCCGGCAGCGTTCCAGCTCATCACAGGGCTTGTGCGGAGGGCGGCAATTAAAAACTACCTAAATAAAAAAGCCTCCGTTTAGGATTCTTCTTTGGTATTTATCATAACAAATTTTTCGGCAAATTTACCCTTTTGATTGATTTTAGCTTGGCGTAAACTGTCCATTTCTTCGTATGTAATTGAAGCGTCATCTAAAATTGCACGGATAACTTCTTCTAAATCGCCTAATTCTTCGACTAGACCTGCCCGAGTGTCAGCCGCTTTGACTTCTTGTGCCTCTTCAACAATTTTTTCACGTAAAGAGAGTCGATAGTCTTCATTTGAAAGAACTTCAAACTTAAAATCACCGTGAATGATGTCGGGTATTTTGTCCCTAACCAATTTTTTCATATATATTTCCCCCTAAATAGGTTCTTGTCATAGTTTAGTTATAAAAAAACAGCTTCATTATTTTTGAATCAAATAGGATAATAATAAAATTATCTATCTAGTTTGGAGTACAAGTTCTGTGACGGCTGAGCCATCACAGAACTTGTGCGGAAGACGGCATTTTACAACAACTAATAAATAATAAGAACTCTAAAACGTCTGTAGAAAAATATTACCACATAAAAAGTTGTAAGCGCAGTATTTGATAATGATAATATCATCATGATAGTATTTAATTAAAATAAATATAAAAGTGTTGAGTGTTATGAACGTTTCTAGTGTGGAACTTACAGAAATATATGGTGGTTTACTATTGTTAGTTATGATTGTAATAATTATATTATTAGTCATACATGATTTAATTCGTAAAAGAATGGAATTTGCTTGTAAAACGACGTTACAAAATAAGGCTGAACTGGTTCGGACAGCAGTTGATAGTAAAACGGCTGAGTATTTGAACCGCAATTGTGATCACGAATTACATCGGATCGAAGGTTACATTGTGAAGAATAACAAAACTATTTTGTACAAATTGTACTTAAAGAAACGACGCTTTGATTTTTATTTGGAAAAACAAAATTTATGGAACTATAAAGTAATTGCAATAAAAATGTATGAATAGGGTAACCGTTATAACGATTACCCTATTTTCTTTTCGTCAACTTGCATTGACTATCTAGAAAAAATTAGATAACATGTGTATAAATTTTACCCTAATAGGGGCAAACAAAAAATCTAGGAGGAATATCATGTCGGCATGGGATACAAAATTTGATAAAAAAGGATTCACGTTTGATGACGTTTTATTAATACCAGCGGAGAGTCATGTTTTACCAAATGAGGTAGATTTATCAGTTCAATTAGCTAAGAATATCAAGCTTAATACACCAATTTTGAGTGCAAGTATGGATACAGTTACAGAAGCTCCAATGGCAATCGCAATGGCACGTCAAGGTGGATTAGGTGTCATTCACAAGAATATGAGTGTTGAACAACAAGCTGATGAGGTTTCAAAAGTAAAACGTTCTGAAAACGGCGTTATCATTGATCCAATTTATTTAACAGCTGATGACCAAGTGAGTGAAGCAGAGAAATTGATGAGTACCTATCGTATTAGTGGTGTTCCCATCGTAAATAATACTAAGGATCTAAAATTAGTCGGTATTATTACTAACAGAGACTTACGTTTCATTGCTGACTATTCAGTGAAAATTGGTACCGTGATGACTAGTGAGGAACTAATCACTGCACCAGTTGGCACAAGCCTAAAAGAAGCTGAACAAATTTTACAAGAGCACAAGATTGAAAAGTTGCCATTGATTGACAATGACGGTCGTCTTGGCGGTCTTGTAACGATTAAAGATATTGAAAAAGTAAAAGAGTTCCCTAATGCCGCTAAAGATAAATATGGTCGTTTGTTGGTCGCTGCCGCTGTTGGTGTCACAAGCGATACTTTCGAACGTGCTAAAGCCTTGTTAAAAGCCGGCGCTGATGCAATTATCATCGATACAGCTCACGGACATTCTGCTGGAGTTTTGAGAAAGATTGCTGAAATCAGAAACAAGTTCCCAGAAGCAACTTTGATTGCCGGAAACGTCGCTACAGCTGAAGGTACAAAGGCTTTGTATGATGCTGGTGTTGATGTCGTCAAAGTAGGTATCGGACCTGGTTCAATTTGTACAACTAGAATCGTTGCCGGAGTCGGTGTTCCTCAATTAACAGCCGTTTATGATGCAGCTAGTGTTGCCCATGAATACGGTAAGACAATCATTGCCGATGGTGGTATCAAGTATTCAGGTGATATTGTTAAAGCACTAGCAGGTGGTGGTAACGCCGTTATGCTTGGTTCAATGTTAGCCGGGACAGATGAAGCCCCTGGTGAATTTGAAATTTATCAAGGAAGAAGATTTAAGACATATCGTGGAATGGGAAGTTTAGCCGCTATGTCCCACGGTTCATCAGATCGTTACTTCCAAAGTGGCGTTAACGAAGCTAACAAGTTAGTACCAGAAGGAATCGAAGGCCGTGTAGCCGCAAAAGGCGCCGTTGGCGATGTAATTTATCAATTGTTAGGTGGATTACGTTCCGGAATGGGCTATGTTGGAGCACATAATTTGAAAGAATTACAAGATGCCCAATTCGTACAGATTTCAAATGCCGGATTAAGAGAGTCACATCCACATGATGTTACTATTACTAAGGAAGCACCTAATTATTCAGTAAAATAGAGCGTGGAACAGGGGCGGTAAGCTCCCGGAGGATAACGTAATTTCACGAATTGCTCGCCGAACTTGCGGGCGATTTGGGAAGCGTAGCTATATGTTGACTCCTGTTGGCTGGAACGCGTTTTAGCTATATTGCCAGAAACAATGGTTATTAAAAAATAGAAAACACCAAAAAAAGACCCAGAACACAAAAGTTCCAGGTCTTTTTCTATACTCTAAAATCTCATTTCTCCCGACTATGCCAAATCCCATAACCGAAATAAATAACTAATCCCAAAGCCGTCCAAATAACATACATCTTCCAAGTAAAACTCTGTAACTGTGTCATCAAGTAAACACAGGCAACGAATGAAATCAGTGGGAAAACAGGATAAAACGGAACCCGAAAAGCTGGTTTGAGATCTTTAGTATTTTTACTGTGACGTAAGAAAATAACGCCAATTGAAGTCACCGCAAAAGCTAACAAAGTACCAATATTAACCAATTCGGTGATCTTCTCGATCGGAACAACAGCCGCAACTGTAGCGGCGACTAAACCAACTAAAAAGGTACTACCAATCGGCACTCCTTGGCGACTGAGATTTTTGAATCTTTGAGGAAGTAAACCATCACGACTCAAGGAGAAAATCAATCTGGTACCACCATAGATTACGACCAACAACACTGTCGTCATACCCATGATAGCTCCAAGAGAAACGATTCCTGACACCCAATTCAAGTTTAGGAGATTTAGCGCGTGTGACACCGGATCGGCCACATTCAGTTGTTTATAGTTGACCGCGCCAACGAGCACTAGCGAAACCAAACTGTAAAGAATTGCTACTATCAAAAGTGAAGCAATAATTCCAATTGGCATGTTACGCTTGGGGTTTTTAACTTCTTCACTAGCCGAGGAGACCACGTCAAAACCTAAGAAAGCGTAAAAGGCGACCGCTGCACCACGGCCGATTCCTCCGACACCAAAAGGCAAGAATGGATCATAGTTTTTCGGTTTCACGTAGAAAACTGTTACCAAAACGAATAGTAGAATCACGAAGATTTTCACATAAACCATGATCGTATTGACTTTCATCGACTCCGTCAGACCTTGCAAAAGTAAAACCGTTGCAACTAAGACGATGATAAAGGCTACTAGATCAAAACGTCCTTGAGTATTACCAGCTGTTCCATGTGCCGACTGAAGTGCTTTTGGCAATTCGATTCCAAAACCAGCCAAGAGATTTCGGAAATAAGCCGACCAACTGACTGCGGTTGAAGAAGCCGCAAATAAATATTCTGAAACTAACGACCAACCAACGATCCAGGCAACGATTTCGCCGTAAACTGAATATGAGTAAGTATAAGCACTACCAGCTAGAGGAATTGTCGAAGAGAACTCCGAGTAACAAAAAGCTGCTCCGATACAAACTAACGCTGCTAACAAGTATGTCAAAATAACTCCAGGACCGGCGTAATTAGCGGCAATGATTCCGGGAGTGATGAAGATACCAGAACCAACAATGACACCGACTCCCATAATGATTAAGTCTTTGGCGGTCAGAGTTCGATTCAAATTAGCATTGTCTTCTGATAGGTCTTTAACAATATCTTTTTTTCTAAACAGTTTTGGCATAAAAACCCTCCATTAATTGTTATTATTATGCCATTAAGAAAATTAAAATACCATTAATAAAGTTAAATTTACAGTAATGATTTGGTTCTTTGGGGTAGTATGCCATCCTCCGCAACAGCTCTGGGAAACGCTGGAACGCTGTGGGGTGACTTGGAGCCAATTTCAAAACCGGAAATTGTCTTCAAGCTCACCCTTCTACGTAAGCGCTAAAGCGCTAAGTAGAATTTCACGGCTGAGCATTTCCCAGAGCTGTTGCTCCGGACTGAATAACGGTTCTATTTTTTATTGGCTTTCCATTTGGTTAGGAATAGGATTTCTATTCTAAAGTGTGGCTTGCATGCTAATACGTTATTGCGTTTCTTCACGTTCTAAATAGTGGCAACAATGGCAAAAGAATCGGGGATTTTTTGTTTTTCTATTTTTAGAATTCGATCTATCCAGACTTTAAAACAATTAAGTACTTAATATGAATAGAATACTATATCCCAATTAGAAATCATTGAAATACAGTCCATCACAGGTTTTGTGCGGAAGGCGGCAGTTAACCACCACCCAAAATTAAGAATTACCTCTATAAAAGTGACCGTCTATGCTATTTTACGAAATTAATGATATATTCAAATTGAAGAATAAATTGAGGGGTGAAAATATGTCATTTGATTTTGATAAAATAAATGATCGTCGTCATAGTAATTCCAGTAAGTGGAACGTTGGCGAAAATGAATTGCCTATGTGGGTCGCTGATATGGATTTCCAAACTGTTCCTGAAGTTTTGACAGCAATGAAAAAAGATGTTGAACATGGAATTTTTGGTTATCAATATGTGCCAGAGGAATATTACCAAGCCGTTGCTGGTTGGTACAAGCGTGAACATAATTTTGAACCGAAATTAGATTGGTTAGTCTTTAGTAACGGCGTTATGCCATCGATTGGCTCAATTTTACGTCATGTGACTGACTTTGGTGACAATGTTTTGTTACAAGAACCAAATTACAACTCATTTTATAAAGCGATAAACAATAATGGTCATCATATTTTAAATAGTGAATTGGACTACCATGATGGGAAGTATTCAATTAATTGGAAAGACTTGGAAGAGAAGATGGCTGATCCTAGAACTACTTCGATGATCGTCTGCAATCCACATAATCCAACGGGCTATATTTGGACTCGAGGCGAATTGACCAAGATTGGTACACTTGCTAAAAAGCATGATGTTTTAATAATTTCTGATGAAATTCATGGTGACATCATGATGCCGGGTCATGATTACACACCATTTGCTTCATTGGACCCAGAAATTGCTAAGAACAGTATTTCTTTAGTTTCACCAAGTAAGACTTTTAATTTAGCAATTTTACATGCTTCGACGTTGATTATTCCAAATGCGCATATTCGTCAAAGAGTTGAACAAGGAATTGTCAGTGATGGTCTGAATGAGCCAGGAGCTATGGCTATTAGTGGTTCAATTGCTGCCTATACTAAAGGTTTTGACTGGTTAGATGGTTTGAAGAAATACGTTGCCGGTAATCGTGAATATTTGGAAAAATTTGTTAGTGAGAATATTCCTGAAATTAAAGTTCTTCCTGCTCAAGCAACCTATTTAGCTTGGATTGATTGTGTTGAGTTAACTGATGAGTCGGATGAATTCAATCAATTTTTACGTGATGAAACAGGTTTGTATTTGGCAGAAGGCACTAAATATAAAGGTAATGGTAACTGCTTCTTGAGAATGAATCTGGCTACGCCAAGAAGTAATGTTGAAGATGCTGTTAAACGTTTGAAGGATGGAATTGAAAAGTTCAAGAATAGATAAAAAAATAACCGCTATAACATCGTTATAACGGTTATTTTTTTTACTTTGAAAGCAACAGATCAACGAGAACTTGGGGTTCGATTTTACCTAAATTAGCCGCTAAATCAATCTTTGCGAGTGCTTTATTCAATCCTTCATTGGTGAATTCAGCTCCTAGTAAGGCTTGTTCAATTAAAGTGATATCTCCTCCAGTAATAAAGTCTCCATAAATTTTTACAGCTGAGATTTTATCGTCTTTAAGTGAGAAGTTGAAGGCAACGGTACCGATATCGTAATGCTTGGAAACGTAATGTGTGAAACCGGGGTTCTTGCCGTAGTTCCAGGCATCGGTATCATATTTGTCTTTCAAGCGGGAATCGATAATTTCCCAATCATGATCAGTTAAAGTATAAGTTTCGATGTCGGATAGTTTATCGACGTGGAAGATGTGTTTAAGCAATTCAGTTTTGAATTCATCAGCGGTCATGCTTCTATAAGGTTCGTCGAGGTATGATTTGATGTTAGTGATGCGTTTGTTGACGGATTTGACACCCTTTGATTCCAATTTATCTTTTTCAGGTGTTAGGACTTTGCTGGCAGTGTCCATATCGAGATCAAACATTAAAGTTCCTCCGGCCGCAAAAGAATCACCGACTTTGAACATCGTCATTCCGGAGAATTTCTTACCATCAACGACGATATCATTTCGGCCACGCATCTCGACACCAGTGGCACCCATTTCGTGTAGGGCGTCGACGATTGGTTTAGCAAAGTAACCGTAGTCGCCAAAGTGTTCATCATTTCCGATGACGATATTTTCAAAAATGAAATTGCCGTAATCGTGATAAACGGCACCCCCACCGGAAGTTCTTCTGACTAACTGGATGTTCTTTTCCTTGAGGTAAGGGAAGTTCACTTCGGCGTAGGCATTTTGATGCACACCGACAATGACAGAAGGGTTATTAATATACAAAATTAAGCCGTGTCCTTTGAGACGTAAATCGTTGACCAAATAGTTATCTAGCGATTGATTAACGATGGCATTGTAAACAGGTTTCCCATTTCTTGATGTATCAATAAAAAACATAGAATTCCACTCCCTTTTCAACTGTATAGGAATATTGTAATCCCTTTCATACTTTGAAGATACAATATTGTGAAAAAAATTGGAGAGAATCCTATGTTTTATCTAGCTTTATATTGTGAAATTTTTACTTAATTAAAACCATAATGATTGGGACTACTATCAAACTCAATAATGTTGTTTCAGTAACCATGATAGCAGCGTAGTCGGAATCAGCGTGATAAAGTTTGGCAACAACGGGAGCGTTGGTCATAACTGGCATGGCAGCTTGGACAATGAAAACTTGTCGCATCAATGGAGTTGAGGGGATAAATAAGAAGAGTGCAGCCATTAGAAGTGGAGCACAGATAAATCTTCCGAAGAGAATTGCCAAATTATCCTTGTGGAAGGAGATGTTTTTCAAACCAGCATTGTAAATAGAAATACCAATGAAAATCATCGAAAGTGGAATCGTTAGATTACCTAAATATTCAAAATCGGACATTAAAAAGTTAGGTAGTTGAATATGGAAAATGACTAAGATCAATCCGATGATAAAACCCATCAGTGGTGGTGAGAAGATTTTTTTCAAAGTCGTTTTTAGTTTGAATTTACCTTTGATTTCACCATCCATTTGAATTAAGTAAGTTCCTAGAGTCCAAAAGAAAGTCGTGTTGGCCATGTAATAAACCAAAACGTAAGGTAAACTCTTTTCACCAAACAAAGCCATATTGACGGGAAGGCCGACGAAGACAGTGTTGGAATTGAAAAACATTGAAGCAAATAAACCTTTGTGTTTAGGATCGATTTTCAAAATTTTGATCAGCAAAATTGAAATGAAAATCAAAATAGTCATCGATAAGACCGGTACAGCTAGGTCAGGTAGCAATTTAATTAATTTTTTAGCCGTGAAATCTTTGGTGATCGTAGAAATCATATAAGCTGGCAAAGCAACTTGCGTAACCAACTTAGCAATCATTTTAGTTGTATTTTCAGAAAACCAACCGAGATGAGTTAGACCATAACCCACGGCAATCAGTCCGATAATTATTAGTATTCCTTGAATACTGGAGAAGAAAACGCCCATAAGTAGACACCTTTCATTATATATAACCTCTATAGTACTCTTTTTTTATTATATTTTGAAAGTTCGTGATTTATTTCCCAAATTGGACAGTACCAATTTAATTTGTGGACGGATTAAATACTTGTAAAATAAAACGTTTACATTAAAATTGAAAGTGAGAATTAAATTAGGAGGATTAGAAATGGCATATAAAACAGTCAATCCATATAATAACGAACTAGTAAAAACCTTTCCTGATGCAACGGCCGATGAAATAGAAACAGCCTTAAGCAACGGGCAAGCACTTTATAAGAAATGGCGCGACGAACCAATCAGTGACCGGAGTAAAATTTTGCACCGGATAGCTGCTTTGTTACGAGAAAACGAAACTGAATTGGCTAAAATTGCTACAATCGACATGGGAAAGCTTTTGTCAGAGTCTAAGGGTGAGGTTGAGTTGTGTGCGATTATCGCCGACTACTACGCTGACAATGGTGAGGAAATGTTGAAACCAACTCCAATTTCTAGTCGCAATACTGGTGATGCGGAGATTCTTCATCAATCAACAGGTGTTTTGATGATGGTCGAACCTTGGAACTTTCCGTACTATCAAATTATGCGTGTCTTTGCACCGAACTTTATCGTTGGTAATCCAATGATTTTAAAGCACGCTTCAAACACTCCAGCTTCCGCTCAAGCTTTTGAGAAGATTGTTTCAGAAGCAGGGGCTCCAGTTGGTAGTCTGACAAACCTATTTGCCAGTTACGATCAAGTTAGTGAAATCATCGCTGATCCTCGGGTTCAAGGTGTAGCTTTAACTGGATCAAAACGTGGTGGACAATCGGTTGCCCAAACAGCCGGTAAATATTTGAAGAAAAATTCAATGGAACTCGGTGGTTCCGATGCTTTTGTAGTTTTGTCTGACGCTGACGTTGATCAAGCAGTTAATTTAGCTTGGCGGGTTAGAATGTATAACGCCGGTCAAGTTTGCACCTCTGCTAAGAGATTTATCGTGGCAGACAATTTATACGATGAATTTTTGAAGAAATTAAAGGATAACTTTGAAAAATTAGTTCCAGGAGATCCAATGGATGAGCATACTACTGTTGCTCCAATGAACTCCAAACGTGCTAAAGAGAAGTTACAAAAACAAATCAATACAGCCGTTGAAAATGGTGCGAAAGTTTACTATGGCAATCAACCAATCGACCTACCAGGTCAATTTATTCAACCTACTATCTTGACGGATATTGAAAAAGACAATCCTGAGTTTTATGACGAATTGTTTGGACCAGTTGCTCAAGTCTTTAAAGTGAGCTCTGATCAAGAGGCAATCGATTTAGCTAATGATTCTGAATTAGGTTTAGGCGGAATCGTAGTTTCAAAGGATGCTCAACATGGACATCGAGTTGCTGAAAAGATTGAAACCGGAATGGTCTTTGTTAACTCATTCTTGGTTTCACTTCCAGAATTGCCATTTGGTGGTGTTAAAGGTTCCGGTTATGGTAGAGAACTTAGTCAATTGGGATTGAACGCTTTTACTAACGAGAAGTTAGTCGTTACAGCACAAGAACCTGACTGGGGGAATCCAGCAGGGGGACTGGCTATTTTTTAAGAGCGTGTAACAGGCCGCTTAGGACTTGGCAGATAGCCTAGCTTCACGAATTGACCGCTGGGGTTTGCGGGCGATTTGGGAAGCGTAGCTATATGTCCAAGTCCTGGCCTGTGGAACGCGTTTACGATCAAACTAAGGAAGTTTGGTAATTAGGAATAGAAATCACGCAATATAAAAAGAGGAACTTTTCTTTAAATTCGGAAAAGTTCCTCTTTTTTAATACCAAATTTCTTTTATTTTATAACCATGGTTATATGCGGAATAGTCAACACGCGTTCCACTATCCTCCGGGAGCTGAGCGCCCCTGTTCCACGCTCTCTAAACATGTACTGGTCCGCTTAACAATTCATTCAAATAATCTTCGGCATCTTCCAAACTAACATCGTGCTTCCCTAAAAAGATCCACTTCAAAACTTCAATAATCGTTGTACTACAATGTTGCGCCACTAATTCAGCCGGGGTCTTGATAGCTTTCAAATTCAAATTGGATTTGATCGACTCATAAATCACCGCCGTGAAGTAGTGAATAAAGTGATTAACTAGCTGACTATCAATAGGGTTATTGTCGATAATATTTTGAAACAAGATATGATATTGATCGAATAATTTATAAATTTGGGCAAAATTTTGAATGATGGTCGATTTGTCCATGTTGGGATTAGGAATCTCTATATTAATATCTTGAGCAATTTTATACCAACAAAAATCTAGCAAATCGAACTTATCATTAAAGTAATTATAAAAAGTTGCCCGAGGATAATCAGCTCTTTGGCAAATCTCATTTACTGTAATTTTATCGAACGGCTTTTCGGCTAAAGAATTAAACATTGCACCCGCAAACGCGCGTTGAGTGCGTTCTATACCACGTGATTGTTTCTTGTTAGGATCATATTTCAAAATGTAAGCGCCTCAATTCTGGACATTTTTCATAATTTGTAAAAATCTAGACAATCTCTAAGACTTGTCTCTTGCTCTATTTTCGGTTTCACTTTATCATTACATTTGTATTTTGACAACTGTCCAAGTATGGATATCTGATTTTAATTAAGGGAATGTGGTTATTATGAATAATTTTCGTAAGAAACAATGGCCGGCATTGATTGCTTGGCTTGTAATCATTGTAGTTGCGTTGATTGCAATGCCAAATGTTTCACAGTTAGTTCGTGAAAATGGTGGAGTTAATCTACCCAATTATGTCGAAAGTGAAGTTGCCAATCGAATTCAAAAGAAGGCTAACAATAATAAGTCGGTTCGGACTTATACTGCTGTTTTCAGTAATGGAAACAGTAAGTTGTCTTCTGAACAATCGCTTGATATTAAAGATAGTTTAAAAAATCTTGATGATCAATCAGGATTAGATATCTCTAACGTAATGGGTCCAACTGATAATGCTGAAACCAAAAAACAATTGATTTCTAAGGATAAAACGACTCAGTTAGCCCAAATTACCGTTAAACAAAATGGTTCGGTTAAACATCAAGTCGATGCTTTGACAAAACAATTAAAGGTAGCAGGTGTGAAGACTTATATCACCGGTGTTGATCCGTTGAACGATGACTTCTCAACTGTTACTGAAAAAGGAATCCAAAAGACTGAGGTTATTGCGGTTATCTTCATCTTTATCGTCTTGATCTTAGTCTTCCGTTCACCAATTGTTCCAATCATTTCATTATTGAACGTTGGTGTGGCATTTATTACCAGTTTGAGTGTAGTCATGAATTTGGCTCAACATTTGAATTTCCCAATCTCTAACTTTACACAAGTCTTCCTGGTCGTAGTCTTGTTTGGTATTGGGACTGATTACAATATTTTACTTTATGATTACTTCAAAGGAGCGCTTGCAGAAGGCCTAGATCCGGTAGACGCGATGCGAGAGACTAGAAAACATGGTGGTCGGACGGTTCTTTATTCCGGACTCTCTGTTCTAATTGGTTTCTCCGTTCTCTGGTTAGCGAAGTTCTCATTCTATCAAAGTGCTTCAGCCGTTGCTATTGGTGTCGTAGTCTTATTGCCAGTTCTATTGACTCTAAACATGTTCTTCATGGCAACACTTGGACCAAAGATGTTCTGGCCAAGCAAGATTTCCAATGGTAGCAGTTCTAGTCGCCTATGGCACGGATTATCAAAGGCAGCTTTGGCACAACCTGCAATTATGCTGGCAGTCGTAGCTGTGATTGCTATTCCGTTCGCTATGACGATGAATGGTGACTTAAACTTTAATAATGCTGATGAGTTACCAAGTAGTTACCAGTCAAAAGCTGGTTATGAAGTAATTCAAGATCACTTCTCTAAAGGGATGACCGCCCCAATTACGGTTTATATTAAGAGTGATAAAAAATTAGATACACAAGCTAGCCTTGGGGCCATCGACCAATTGACACAGTATTTGCAAAAAGAAGACGGTGTTAAAACAGTTGCTTCAGTAACTGAACCAGGTGGCAGCAAGATCAGTTCAATGTATTTGCGTGATCAACTTAAGACAATTACTAAAGGATTAGATACTTCTAAGAAAGGTTTGAACAAGATCAAATCTGGTTTAGACAGTGCTAATACTCAATTACAAAATGCCAATATCAGTGGCAGTATGAGCCAGGTTCAAGAACTAGCTGATGGTACTCAACAACTAGCTAGTGGAACTGCAGAATTGCAATCTGGCTTGAGTACATACACAGCTGGAGTTTCAAGTGCTAATTCAGGTGCTCAACAATTAGCTTCTGGTTCAAGTCAAGCAGCTACTGGTGCTAATACGTTAGCAACTAGTTCACAAACTTTGGCAAGTGGAGCTAACCAAGTAGCAAGTGGATCCAGTCAATTAGCATCTAGTGTGGGTAGTGCAGCATCTAGTTTGCCTGCTTTATCAAGTCAAGTTCAACAACTAAGTTCTGGTAGCAATACTTTAGCTCAGGAAATGAATGAGTTAACAACTGCTGTCAACCAACTCAAACCACTACTTGCCGCAATGCAAGGAAATTCGGCTTTGAGTCAGATGACTAACGGTCAATTAGATACTAATCAGATTGCTACATTAGTAAGTAGTATTAATCAATTAAATTCAGGTGCCTCAACCTTAAATGGTGGTATCAATCAATTTACAAGTGCTTTGCCTGGTATGACTAGCCAAATCAGTCAATTATCCAGTGCAACACAAACTCTATCTAGTGGAGCTAATCAAGTGGCTAGCGGTTCAAGTCAGTTGGCATCTGGTGCCGGTTCTCTAGCTAGTGCTAACTCACAAATCGCTAGTGGTGCTTCTACTTTAGCTAGTGGAACAAGTACTTTGGATTCGTCTAGTTCAACTTTGAACAGTGGTGCTAGTCAAGTTAACTCAGCTTCACAACAAGTGAATACCGGTGTTCAAACATTGAATACTAAGTTACAAGCTATGTCTTCACAAGTTGAAGAACTTCAAAATGGTTTAGGCAGTGCTTCAAGTGGATTGACTACTCTTGCTAAAGGTAACGATACGATGAATGACTATCTAACAGAATTACAAAAGTCATACATCGGTGATGATTTCTATCTACCAAAAGCAACTATTCATTCTAAGGCCTTCAAGCCAGCACTTGATACTTACATGGCTGACAACAATAAGATCACTACAATGACAGTTGTTCTAAAAGGTGATCCAAACTCTGAAAAAGCTAATAAGCAATTCAAACGTCTTCAAAAAGATATCAAAGCACAAGTTAAACATGGTGCCTTGGATGGTGCTCAAGTTGCTCTAGGTGGCCAAACATCACAAGATAACGACTTGAGAACATTAGCTAACGGTGACTTCAAGCGGACAGCTATCATTATGGTAATCGGTATTGGAATTGCTTTGATCGTGGTTATCCAATCACTATTACAACCAATGACAATTATCGCTACTTTGTTAGCTGCATACGCGGTATCAATGAGTTTGACAAGAATCATTTCTTCAACCTTCTTAGGCAGACCATTGTTGAGTTGGAACACACCATTCTTCACCTTCATCATGTTGATGGCTTTAGGTGTTGATTACAGTATCTTCTTGATGATTCGTTATAAGGATGATCATGATGGAACCGACTTGAAGAAACAAATGCTTCGGGCCGCTACGGCAATCGGTGCGGTTGTTATCAGTGCCGCTATTATCTTGAGTGGTACCTTCGCCGCTTTGATTCCAAGTGGGGTTACAACTTTGATCCAAGTTGCTCTAGGTGTAATCATTGGTTTGATCGTGTTAGTATTCGCATTGCCAGTTACAATGTCAGGTTTGATCAGTTTGACACAGTGGCATGAGATGCGTGAGCATGGTTTAGATAAAAAATCTAAGAAAACAGATAAATAGATTTTGATGAGTACTCCAATCAGAAATGGTTGGGGTATTTTTTTTGTTTGGTGGGTGAAGTATGCCATCCTCCGCAACAGCTCTGGAAAATTGGAATGCTCTGGGCACAACTTGGAGCCAATTCCAAAAGCGGGAATTGTCTTCAAGATTGGCCTTCTTGTAAATGCTAAAGCATTAACAAGAATTTCGCAGCTGAATTTCCCAGAGCTGTTGCTCCGGATTGAATAACGGATCTATTTTTTATTGGCTTTCCGTTTGGGTGGGAATAGTTGTTCTATTCTGATGTGGAATTTGGAGTATTAATTTGCTATTGTGAATTTTCTATTTGGATATGAGAGTAATAATATAAAAAAAGAATATTTTCTGTTCTTTTTGATTAGAAATACAAGTAAATATATTGAAATATCGGAATGTATCCAGACTTTAAAACAATTAAGTACTTAATATGAATAGATGCTGTATCCCAACTAGAAGTCGTTGAAATACAAGGATCTAGCCTGGAGTACAAAACCTGTGCCGGCAGCGTTCCAGTCCATCACAGGACTTGTGCGGAAGACGGCACTTTTAACTACCAATATAGCTTAGGTACATTGTGAAATCGTTTACAAACTAACTTTAAAACGTTAGAATTTAAGTAGAGTTAGATTGGAGGAGTAATTTTATGGACGCAACGAGAAACTTAGTGAATAATGATTTTAAGGATATTTTGTTGAACCGTCACTCATATAGAAAATTCAAGAGTGATGTCAAAATCAGTCGTGAAGAAATTTCTGAGATGTTGGAAGAAACAATCACATCACCATCGGCTTGTAACTTGCAATCGTGGCATTTTGTAGTTTGTGATGATAAAGAAGGCAAAGAAAAAGCCCGTTCAGTTATGATGCCATTCAATTACCCACAAACAGATACTTGTTCAGCCTTGATCTTCGTATTAGGTGATACTCAATCACATTTGAAGTATCGTGATGTTTGGAATAAAGCTTGTGAAGATGGCAGAATTACCGAACAGGAACGTGATAAGATTTTCAACACTTTCTTGCCTCTGTATGAAAAAGCTGACAGAAGCTTCCTAGAAAAAGACGCAACTATCGACGCCAGTATGGCCGCAATGCAATTGATGCTAGTAGCTAGAGCACATGGTTATGAAGCTAATGCTATGTCAGGATATTACTTTGATAAAGTAGTACCAGCATTGGGATTGGATGCGGACAGATATATTCCGATTACATCAATTGCTATTGGTAAACCAGATGGAGAATTTACGAAGTCAGTTCGTTATGATGTGAGGGATGTAAGTACATTTCTATAGAGCGTGGAAGCCAACGGTTAGGAGTCAGCAGATAGCCTAGCTTCACGAATTGCCCGCCGTACTTTGCGGGCGATTTGGGAAGCATAGCTATATGTTGACTCCTGTTGGCTGGAACGCGTTTTAGCTATATCGCGAAGAACCATGGTTATCCAAAAAAAGAAACGCAAAAAAAAAGAGAAATCCCTCAAAAAAAAGGATTTCTCTTTTTTAAACTTTTTTCCGTTCTTTAACAAAATAAATTACCGTCATAACGATTAAAAAAACAACTCCGACTAACAACGATAAAGTAGTTTCCGGATTCAAGAACATAAAAATCAAAATAACAATTAAAGCAAAGATTGCCAAGTAATTACTGATTGGAAATAGCGGCATCTTGAAGGGATGATCTCTCATCTTTTCTTTATTAATTTTTCTAAAACGCAATTCACTGAACAAGATGACGAACCAAGGCACCATACCAGGTAGGACACTTGAACTGTAGACGATTACGAAAATATTATTGGAAGTATGGAAAAAGACAGGAAGAGCATAATTCAAAACTAGACCAATCAAAATACCGATTGAAATGGCTAAAACAGGGATGTACGGAACGTTATGGCGTGACAGTTTAACGAATGATTTCGGTAAATGATTTTCTAAACCGAGAGTATAAAGCATTCGGCTGGAACTGAAAATTCCTGAATTACAGCCTGACATAGCAGCTGTTAGCATCACAAAATTGATGATTTCTGCCGCAAAGGTAATTCCCACTTTGGCAAACGTTTCGACGAATGGTGAACCCATAACGCCTAATTTATTCCAAGGGTAGATTGCAACGATAACGAAAATTGCTCCGATGTAGAAAATCAAAATACGACCGACGATTGAACGAATAGCTCGAACGATATTCTCTTGTGGATTTTCAGCTTCACCAGCAGTGATTCCGATGACTTCGATTCCTTGATAGGAAGCAACGACAATCGACAGAGCAAAGATGAATCCTTTCAGACCACCAGTAAAGAAGCCGCCATTAGTCCAAAGGTTACTGATACCAACGGGATTACCGTGGTTTCCGACTCCAAAAACGATTACGAAGAATCCTAAAATGATCATCATAATAATGGTTAAAACTTTAATTAATGCAAACCAAAATTCCAATTCACCATATGCTTTGACAGATGAGAGGTTAGCCAGGCATAATGTTATAACTACCACAACTCCGGCAATCCATTTTGGCATCGTTGGGAACCAAAACTCGAGATAAGTTCCAACCGCGATGACTTCACTGATTCCTACTACTAAGTATTGGAAGACGTTACTCCAAGCAGTTAAAAAACCGACTACCGGATGTAAATATTCAGTGGCATATTTGGCAAAAGAACCAGTCGAAGGATCAACGTATAACATTTCACCTAGAGCTCTCATTACCATATAAAGGATTAAACCTGCTAATCCATAAGCGAGTAAAACTGATGGGCCAGTCCATTTAATTGTTGAAGCTGAACCCATGAATAGACCAACACCAATTGTTCCCCCGAGGGCGATCATTTGCATTTGTCGTGATGACAAACTACGGCTCAAATTATCTTTAGCCATATTAACCTCAATTCTTTTGTTCACGATTCGTGAACAACTGTATTTGTAGCATGGGATATATCATACCGCAGTCTTGGAAAAATGTCATGGTTTTTTTCATTTAATTATGAAAATGGTCAAATGTGAATGAAATCAGCATTATACGAATAATTTGCTTAAAATTTAACACATAATTTATGAAAATTTGTTTCAATATAAATATCGTAATATGTATTTACAAATAATGATATAAATTAGATAATAAATAGTATCAGTAAAGGAACATTTTGCATTCAAATAAGTGCGGAATATTAGCTTTTATCCCGCATAAAATATTTCTTGGATTCAGAATATAGGAAAAAATTATGGATATTAATATTTTTATTGAACGAAGGAAATCGTTGAAAATATCCCAAGTGAAGTTATGCAAGGGTATCTGCACACAATCAACGCTCAGTAAGTTTGAGAACAACGGTCGAATCCCTTCTCTTGCTATATTAAGCAAGCTATGTGAACGTTTAGGTTTGTCAGTTGATGACTTGTATCGCAACTCAATTGAATCAACTACCCATATGAAAATGGTTTTAGATAGAATTGAAAGTGAATTGATGATGGAGAGTTATTCACAGGTCGCTCAAAGTTTAACTGAAATTAAAATCGATGAAATAAATAATGATGCCTTGAAAATGCAATTTTACTATCAAAAAGGGCTCTACCTTGCATTGACCAAAGGCAAACCAGAAGAAGTCTTCTTTAACTTTGCCCAAATTTTAGATGATTTGGATGAACGCCATCAAAGCATTTATAGCTATTTGGCATATATCGGGTTGGGCAAGATGTATCAGAATATGAAGAAGGAGCAACAAGCAAAGTTCTTCTTCGGCAAAGTTTGGAATTACATCGATATTCACAAAGATGAGACCTTCCAAAAAAGTGGCGTGAACGTTTACTTGAGAATCCTGACACTAGTTTTCTACACAGCTGAATTTTTAATTAACCAACGCGAATTCAAAAAGAGCGATGATTTGGTCAAACGCGGAATCAAGTTGTGTTCTGAGCAACACATCACGTATTACTTACCACGATTAAAATTGTTGGCAGCGGAAATTGCAATGTATGAAGAGGAATCGCATGAAACAATCGATAATCTTTTAAGTGAGGCTTTAGCATTTGCCAAGATCAATCAAAACGAAAAAGTAGAATTACGAGTTAACGCGTTACGTGAAAAATATAATCGTGAAAACCAATAAAAAAAGTCTAGTCAATCGACTAGGCTTTTTTGGTAGCTCTATTTAAAATGAAAATTCCAATCAAATCTAATAAGATCAATCCCAAAATAGTGTAGAACCAAGTTGCTGATGAACCAGTCTGTGGCAAGGTATCGTGACTATTTTGATGAGTCTGATTAGTTGAGGTATCAGGTACTTGTGGTAAAAGTGGATTGTGATTCTCAGATGTGGATGGAGTACTTGGAGTCTCTGTTTCTGGGTCAGGAAGCAAAGGATTATCAGGTGTCACTGGTGTTTCAGGCGTTGCGGGAGTGGCAGGCTCTGGATTCTTTGGTTCCTCTGGAGTTGCGGGGACAGTCGGAACGACTGTTGAAGATTTTTTGATATTCGTAATTATCGCATGTTGATTATCCGTGATATCAATATTAGAAGTATAACCAGAGACAGCTTGTTCAGTGACTGAGTATTTACTATCTTTACTTAAATTGTTCCAAGTATAAGTCCAATTATTATCAGAATTTAAAGTTACTGGTTTACCGGAGTCTTTACCATCAGCAGTTAATTGTACGATAACAGATTTGGGACGATCTGTATCAGTATCACCGCTCCATTTCTTTGTAACGGTAAAACTAGTTGTAACTTTATGAGTATTCGTTATAACGGCACTATTACCATTGGTATTAATGTTTGTTGAATAGCCATCCACTTTGGTTTCAGCGACATGGTAATCGGCTTTCGTTAATTTTTTCCAGGTGTAAGTCCAATTGTTCTTTTCATTCAAAGTGGCCGTATCGACGACTTTATTGTTACTGTCGAGCAATTGCACATTAATCGATGTTGGACGAATTTTATCAATATTGTTGTCGTCGTCCCAAACTTTGGAAACTTTGTAATCAGTAGTTTCAGCAGGTGGTGTCACGCTTTTATAGGTATTGGTAATATCATAGCCACTGCTAGAACTAGTGTAATTTTTTGGAGTATTAGCTTCTTTGACTGAGTAAACTATTTGGGAACCATTTGTCGCAAATTTCTTGAGATTGGAGAAACTGTATTGCCAGTTCTTAGTTTGATCAGTTGTTGTCGATTGAACCTTGACATCATTGGCATAAAGATCGATTTGAATATTATCAGGACGGTCTGCTTCGGTGTCACCAACCCATTTCTTGGTACCGGTTATATTAACAGTATTTTCTGAAGTATTGGCACTACCAGAAGCATTATTATCCGGCGAAGTAATTGGAATAGTAGCTAAAGTTTGATTGTTACCATTTAAAACACCGGTGTTGGAGTAATTGTACGAAACGCCGTTATCAGTTTGCTCAGTTTCGTATTCAATGAAGTACGTACTAGAAATATTCCCAAAATTGACTTTGAATCCAGAATCCGAGGTGTCCGTTATAACGCTAGAATCTAATTCAGAACCTAGGTCGTAGTTATAGCTATTAGGATGATACTTAATATTGTAGACGTGAATTGAATCTGGAACTAATTTTTGATTAGCTCCAACAATATCCGTATAGACAGCGTTATTGATTGTATTTGGGCTTGAATTTCCTTTGTAATTTACACGAATTTGCCAAAGAATTTTATTCGAGCCAGTTTCTTCGTATGCTCCCCATTTATAAAGTACTTCATTTTTGTCAGGACCCGTACCAGTGTCGACGTTGATTGTCGTTCCGGTATTGGGATCAGAAGTAGAACCGTTAGACGTCCAAACAATCGGGACGTCTTTTTGAGTAGTGATGAAATTCTTATCCCAACCAGTGGTTAACTGGAAACTACCGGAAATATCACTCGTATTGTCAGCTTCTTGAGCATAATCGGTAAAAGTTAGACGGATCTTTTTGTCGCTTCGAGTGGCAGACAAGGTAGCAATTTGCTTGTTAGTTTTCTTATCTTCAATCGAAACACCTGAAATATCGTTATTCAGAACTAAAGCTTCAGGAATCTTGACCGTCATCGTATCGCCAGCCTTAATTCCTTTGCCTTGAGGAATGGCAAAGTTCCAAGTGGCCTGCAAAGAATCGTTAATGTTGCTAGAAGTAACTGGTTCCTCATTAGTAGTCAAATTTTTCAAATTGACACTAGTAATAAATTGATCACCATAATCAGTGCTATTATCTGCTGCCATGACAGTAGTAATTGAGCTGTTCATGAAAACTGACAGGATTATGACTAATAAACTGAATATGTTCTTTCCCTTTTTAAACATATCTGTTATCTCCCTCAAATTGCTTTTATGTAGATAATAGTACTACTTTTATTATTATTTTTATTAAATAATCCGGGAAAAATTCTGTAAATAAGGAAGTAATTGTAAACGTTTTGATAAGTTTACTGAATAAACCTTGAAACGTATGTTTGTTTTAATTAGAATTTTAATTGAATAATACAATAAGAAAAGTATGACAAATAACGGAGGGATTATTTTGAAAAAAAGTACATCATTATTGCTTAGTGGGATTTTAGTTTCAGGCATGGTTTTAGGTACAGTCGTTACACCAGCAACCGTTGTCAATGCTGCACCTGCTACTACTCAAGCTGCAGAAACAGTAACAAATACAGTTGGTTACATCGATACTGAAGGCAACACGATTGAAGATTTTAATAACCAGATTTCTGGAACAAAGGGTGAGAAGATCACAAGCGCTCCAGATGGTTATGTAGTTGCTGACAGCAGTGAAGCTACTTTTGGTGCTGACGGTTCTAATAAGACAGTAACAGTAACACCATTGACGACCGTTACCGTAAATTTTGTTGATCAAAATAATAATCTAGTTTCATCACAAAACGTTGATGGTGGAATTGGTAATGTTGTTGAACTAACTAATTTACCTGCCGGATGCAGCTGGAACAATGATGCTGAAAAAACTATTAAAATTGCTGAGAATGAACAATACAACATTCCTGTAACTAAAAAGGTTTCAAATACAATTATCTTTAAGACATCTGATAATACCGAAGTGGGAAGAACACAAATCTTTGGAGAAAAAGCTGGAGATAGCGTTACCTTAGACAAGGATCAATTGCCTGAAGGATATACAGTTTCTGATGATACATTGACACTTCAAAACGAAGGCAATACACAATTTGTTACAGTTACAAAGAACGCTGCAGATGGCATTATGCCAATTAAAGGCGTTGTCAGAGTAAACGTTGAATTGGCTCACTTATATGACAAAGACGGTAAAGTTTTGAGCCGTTCATTAAGTAATCAAACTAGATGGCAAACAAACAACAAGATGGTCTTAAATGGCGTTACATACTATCAAGTATCAACAACAGAATGGTTGAAGGCTTCTGATATCATCGTTGAAAACGAAAAAGGTTCAGAAGATGCCAATACCGATACAAATACTAATAAGGATGCAACTAAAGCAGATCGTAGCGTTGTAGAAACCAAGAATAGTGGACTTGCACATCTATATGACGATAATGGAGAATTGATAGCTAGTCGTTCATTGTCACCAAACACAAGATGGGCCACAGATTTGATGAAGACAACTAACGGAGTAAAAATGTACCGTGTAGCAACTCATGAATGGTTAAAGGTTTCTGAAATTAAGTAATTTATATTCAATAAAAACTGTGAGTCGAAAGATTCGCAGTTTTTTTTTGCAAAATTTTATAGATTTATAATTTAATGTCCCATCACACAAATAAATATGAAAAGAATAATTAGAAAATAATTATTAGTATCCGCTTGCATAACAAAAAACTAATATAAATAGAAAAATAATGAATAAAATATAAATTGTATAAATACTGTTATATTAATAAAAATCTTAACGAAATAAAATTTTGACATTTTTCTATTGCTAAAATTTTACGATTTGTATACATTAGCTGTGTCTTATTAATAAAATATTTTTTTGGAGGATTAAAAATGAAATTAAGCAAATCTATTATTGTAACGGGATTACTATTTTCAAGTATTTTAGGTGGGATGAATGTAAACAACGTTGTTTCTTATGCGGCAAGCAATGAAGGTGCAAATGTTAACGAAACGCCAACAAAAAAAACTGTAGAAGTTGAATTCGTTGGAAGTAAAGATGGGAAAATCATAAGCGCACCTAATTTAGCTAAACAAGATCTAGAAGTTAAGGGAGAGAATGTAGTAGATCGTAACTCTATTAAAATTCCCTATAATTACGTGCTTAAGGATGTTAGCAGTGTATCAAATAATAAAATTACAGTCACGTTGGATGAAGAAATGAAACAATTTGACTTAAAAGTTGTTGATGAAAATTATCAAGTAATCGATGACAAAAAAAAGATTGATGTAAATATGAACAATCTGTCTAAATCGGAAATTGCTAAAAAATTACCTGATTACGGAAAAAGTTATCGCCTAGAAAACGCTGATAATGCTATTAATATAGATGTTGAAAATAACACAGTGACAGTGCAGTTGACAACTGTATTTGTTAGAGTTAGTTATATGTACAATAATGAAATTATTGGAACTGAAAGTATTAAAATGCCATCTACTCATGAATTTGGTAAGGATGACTTAACAAAATATAAGGAATTTATAGTAGAAGATAAAGTTACTGCTGGAAACAATAATACTGTTGCTGTTAACTTACAAAATAAAGAAGTTACATTATCTTTTAAAGGAACTAATAGTACCACTATTGACCAAGATTTTAGCTCGATAGGTAAAGATTTTGAATTGACTCCAAAAATGGAAAATCTTAATGATTTACAAATTAAATTACCTGAAAACTACCGTTTAAAAAATGCTGAAGAACCTATCAAAATTGTAGATGGAAAAGTTCAAGTTGATGTTGAAAAAACAAAAGTTATTAAAGTTAATTTTGAAGTTCAAGGTAACAAAAAAACAACTTTCCCTGCCAAAAATATGGTTATTGCGGCGGATGCAACTTCTGTAAAAGCAAATGAAGTGAATATTCCAACTGGATATGAACTTGTAAATGACAAAGATATTCCTTTTAACAAAGATGGTAAGAGCATTACTGTATCAATCAAGAAGGCTAATACAAATAACGGTTCATCAAACCACACAGTAAACAACAACCAAAACCACAGTTCAAACCAAACAACACCAACAAACAAAGTAATAACAAAAGACTTCAAAGGCACAGTAGCCACAAACCCAGGCCAATACGTAACTCTATACAACGCCGAAGGTAAAGCTATTGCTGGCAGACGTCTAGCCGGTGACTCAAACTGGGCTGCTGACAAGACTATGGTTCGTGATGGTGTTAAATACTACCGTGTTGCTACGAACGAATGGGTTAAGGCTAGTGACGTTTACGAATATACTGTAAGTAACGCTGTAGTTGAAACTGCTGCTGGTAACTACAAGAAGTTATTTGATTCAAAGGGTAACATTGTAAGTAACCGTGGACTTGCCGCTGGAACAAAGTGGATGACTGATAAAGTTGCTTTGATCCAAGGTGAAAAAATGTATCGTGTTGCTACAAACGAATGGCTAAAAGCTGTTGACGTAAAATAGTTCTCCAAATAAAAAGGCATCCTGTTGAAGGGTGTCTTTTTTGTTTAGAAATATTGTAAGAGATCTTTTTCTTTCAATTTATCTTTTTCATCTTTATCAAGATCTAAAATAATTTGACCTTTTTTCAAAACTAACAAGCGATTGCCATATTTCATGGCGTCTGACAAATCATGGGTGATCATCATACAAGTTAATTCTTTTTCTAGGATTACTTTGTTAGTTAGTTCCATCAAGTCTTTGCTTGTCTGTGGATCAAGAGCGGCGGTGTGCTCATCTAATAGTAGTAATTCAGGTTTCTGAATAATTGCCATTAGAAAACTCAAAGTTTGGCGTTGACCACCGGATAATTTTTCAGTGAAAGTGTTCAAACGATTGTCTAGGGTTGGTAAATTGGCAATCAGCTTTTGAAATTCGGGCATGTTTTCTTTTAAATGGCGTAAGTGTAGTCTTCTGGGAAGTCCACGACGTTTAGCTAAGAGAAGATTTTCGGCAACAGTCATTCTGGGTGCGGTGCCGGATTTAGGGTCTTGATAAACACGACTGATGTGGCGGCTTCTCTTGGCGAGATTTTCATCCGTGATATCTTTGCCATTCAATAAAATTTTTCCCGAGGTTAACTCATTTGTTCCAGTAATAGCATCGAGTAAAGTTGATTTACCAGCGCCGTTGGTTCCTAAAACAACCACGAAATCTTTGGGGTTGATGGTCAAATTGATGTTATTCAAAATATTGAGATTGTCGTCGTCATTGTAAATTGTTTTGACGGCATGTTTAATTTCTAGTAATGGTGTCATTTTGTTTTAACCCCGTTTCTCATAGTTTTTAAGAACTGCTCGCGAATTGTTGGTAATGCCAAGCAGAGTGCCAGGATGATGGCGGAAATCAGTTTCAAGTCGTTTGTGTTGAAGCCTAATTGAAGGACAATCATCAGAATTAGCCGGTAAACGATACTGCCGATGACGATGGTGATTAAGCGCACACTCAAAGGAACATCAGGATAAATAACTTCACCAATGATGATGGCAGAAAGTCCGATAACGATGACTCCGATACCCATGTTGACGTCTGCAAAACCATTTTGTTGAGCAATCAAACCACCAGTTAGGGCAACGATTCCGTTAGAAACCATCAAACCAATAAATTTCATAACAGTCGTGTTGATACCAAGGGATGCGGCCATGGTTTCGTTGTCACCGGTTGCGATGACAGCCTGGCCCTTTTCAGTGTTGAGGAAGATGATCAATAGGAAAATAATGATCGTTATGATAACGACACCTAGAACGATACCGTTGAAATTGGTTGGCAATTTGTCCAGACCAAATTGATTGAAAATGTTGTTCGGTTTGGTTAAGGACATGTTGGCTTTTCCGAGGATACGCAAGTTGATCGAATACATAGCAGTCATCGTCAAGATTCCGGCTAGCAGAATTGGTACGTTTAACTTAGCGTATAAAAAGGCGGTAGCAAAACCTGCTAGGCAACCGAAAACGAAGGCAATCAACAGTGAAAATAAAGTTGAGTGTCCGGCCTGAATTAGACTGACAGCCGTAACGGCACCAAGTGGGAAGCTCCCTTCAACGGTCATATCGGGGAAATCGAGGATTCGAAAAGTTATGAAAAGACCGATGGCCATTATTGACCAGATGAAACCTTGACTAATAGTAGAAACGATTAAATTCATTTTATAATCTGTCCTTTCTTTTGAGCTTCTTTGATAAGTGAATCGGAGAATTGAATTTTGAGTTTTTTCGCCATCTTTTCGTTTAACATCAGATGACCTTTTTCCATGAAGGTAACAGGGGTTGTAGCTGTTTTTTCTTTACCTTGAAGGATTCTGACGACGTGTTCACCGGTTTTTTCGCCAAGTTCATATTGACTCAAACCAACTGTGGCTAAACCACCATCTTTGACCATCGTTGTAGCGGCTGGGAAGACAGCTTTGTTTTGTTTAGCGGCAATTGAAGTTAACAATTTCATACCACTCGCAACGGTATTGTCGGTGGGAACATAAATGGTCTGCGACTTTTCAATCAGTGAGCTAGCTACTTGTTGAATATCGTTGACTGAATTAATACTGGATACTTGTACGTGAATTCCATCTTGCTGAGCCAGTTTTTTCATTTTCTTCATTTGACTAGTGGCTGAAGCATCGCTGGAAGTATAAATGATACCGATTGTCTTCAAATTGGGGATGACTTGTTTCATCAAGTTCAATTGAGCTTTTAGTGGTGCTTGATCGGAGACACCTGTGATATTTCCTCCAGGCTTTTTGTTGTTAGAGATGATGCCGGAACCTTCTGGATCGGTCACAGCACCCATGACGATAGGGATTTTGTTAGTCGCATTTTTCAATGATTGGACTGATGGAGTCGCAATTCCGACCGCTACGTCAACGTTATCCTGGACGAATTGCTTACTGATAGTACGAAGATTACTCTGATCATTTTGAGCATTTTGAAATTCAATTTTTATGTTCTTGCCATCAATATAACCGTGTTTTTTTAAGGTGTCGTCGATTCCCTGATTGATCTGGTCAAGTGCTGGATGTGACATTAATTGCAGGACTCCGACTTTAGGAATGGCATTTTCCTTTTTGGCATCGGCGTGGTTGGTGTAAAAGAATGCGAAAACTAAAAATCCAAATAATAATACAAGTGTCGCGTATAGTCTCTTAGTATGTTTCATCGTTATATTCCCCCAAATAAAAAAGACAACCCCAGAGTTTGTGGGATTGTCTAAAAATAAAATACCCACATGGTCTTTTGATAAAAATTCCATGTGGGCTCTAAAATTTTCCTAGTTTAATAAGCCGACATGGATACAATCCTTTCAGACTGAATCCATATCGGATCAATCTGAGTTATCGGCTTTGCCAACGAATATTCGCGATGAGAAGTATATATGTATGTTTCATAATTGAAATCTCCTAACGAATTTGATGTTTCAAATATATTTCATAATTTAAAACTTGTCAACTGCAAATTAATAATACCTTAGTTATTAAAAATTTTCTGAAAAAACATATAATGTAAGAATAAGCCAAGCTAGGAGAAATTCTCATGAAAAAAAATATTCGCTTGCTAATAATCGTGGGCTTGTTGGTACTATTAGCCACGACGTTTACTCATTTTGACAGTTTCTTGTATCATGATCCAATCATCAAAGTGGAACAGACACAAGTCACCAATAAGCAAACTTCGACGGATGAGTATAAAAATACCGATACGCAGGTGACCCAAAAAGTTACCGGAAAGTTATTGAATACTGAAAAAAGAGGCCAAAGCGTCTCGTTTAAAAATACGTATTATCGTTCACAATTGACTGACGACAAATATCGAGCAGGACAGCAAGTAATCTTGTCAAAGTCCGGGAAACATTACACGGCAAAAAATATTAAGCGTGATACCTCAGTAGTATTCACGCTAGGTATCGTCATCTTCTTGCTGTATTGTATGAAATTTGATCGCAGAAAATTATTTGTCAGTGTCTTGATCAATCTTGTAATTTATTTTTGTTACTTACAATTGATCATCGGGACACACAATAGTGCATTATTGCCATCCACCGTTATAACAGCGTTACTGATTTCTGCAACGGCATTATTAGTCATTCTAGGACCAACTTATTCGGCAGTGATGGCTTACTCGAGTACTGTTTTAGCAACAACGGCCGCGTTGTTGTTGAGTACTTTTGTTTTAGGAATGACTGGTTACAGTGGGATGCATTTGGAGTTAAATGATTTTGAATTGCAACCATATTTGAGTGTCTTTTTATCACAAGTTATCTTTGGCGTTTTAGGAGTTATTTTGGATGAAACGATGGATATTTCCTCCTCGTTGATTGAAATGAAGAAAGAAGTAGCAGACATTTCAGAAAAGAAACTCTTTAAATCTGGAATCAATATTGGGCGAGAATTAATCGGTCCTTTAATTAATATTTTGTTATTCATCGTTATAGCGCAAAACTTGAATGTCGTTCTATTGTACTTGAGTAATGGCAATTCAATCAGTTATACCCTGAATATGACTTTGAGTCTGGGAATTGGTCAATTATTGATCAGTGCCATTGGGATTGTTTTAACGGTTCCAATAACTAGCTTCATCGCTAGCAAAGTTATCACGAAGAAGGTGAAATAATGTTGTACTTATTTGCGACATTCGTAGTGTTACTACTATTAGTAGCAGGTACCCGAGGGTTAACGTTACTTTTCGGATTGGGAATCAATGTTATTTCTGTAATTGCACTTTTGATTTTAATTGCTGACGGCTTCAATATCCTGATTACGACTGGCGTGATTGCTCTTATTATCCTAGTAGTAGCTATTTTTATGAATGTGGAAAATAGTGAAACTGCTAGTACTGCTTTTACAACGTCGATTTTGATCATGGTCGTTATCTTGTTATTGACGATTCCTCTTGAATATTGGGCTTCGGCACAAGGAATGGGAGCTGAAAATCAAGATGAACTAGAAGCCTTTTCGTTGGCAGCAGGGATTTCTTTTCCGCAGTTAGCAATCGCCATTATCGTGATCAATAGTTTAGGCGTTATTTCGGAAACTAGTGTGGCAATCACTAGTGGGTTGAATGAAATAGTATTGAATAAGCCAACTTTGACCCCGAGAGAAATCTTTGGTGATGGTTTTTCAGTTGGAAATAAAATTCTAAATACTCAAACTAATACGCTCTTGTTCAATTTCTTTTCTGCAACTTTTCCATTGTTCTTTTTGATCCATTCATTAGGTTACAAATTCGGTGATATTTTAAATGATAAGTTACTAGTTGCTGAAATTTTAACAACGTTGATCTGTACGATTGGGGTTATTTTGACGGTTCCAATTACTTCGTATTTGGTTTATCGCAAAAGAAAGAAGTAACCGATATTTTTATTTTTATATTTTGAAGCTAAAACTGTCAGAATCGCGTGAATACTGGCTTCATTGACCATAAATTTCTTTTTTTCTAAGACCCTGATTTTATTGCTAAAAATCAGGGTTTTTTAGTAGAATTTTGGCGTAACTTAAATTGACTGAATGTTGAGGGAAAATTATGGCCAATGACAATGAATGGTGGAAGAAATCGGTAGTTTATCAAATTTATCCGATGAGTTTTCAGGATAGCAATAATGATGGAATTGGTGATTTGAATGGAATTACGAGTCGCTTGGAGTACGTTAAAAAATTAGGTGCGGATGTGATTTGGTTAAATCCAATTTACAAGTCACCGAATCACGATAATGGCTATGATATTAGCGATTATTTAGCTATTCAGCCTGAATATGGAACGATGGCTGATTTTGATAAGATGTTGGAAAAAGCACATGCTCTGAATTTAAAAATTATGATGGATCTAGTGGTCAATCACACGTCTGATTCACATAAATGGTTTCAAGAGAGCCGTAAATCAAAGGATAATCCATATCGCGATTACTATATTTGGCGTGATCCAGTCGACGGGCACGCTCCTAACAATTGGGGGTCACGTTTCGATGGTTCCGCTTGGGAATTTGATGAAAGAACAGCTCAATATTATTTGCATTTGTATGCCAAAGAACAGCCTGATTTGAATTGGGAGAATCCTAAAGTTCGAGAGGAAGTTTGGAATTTGATGCGCTTTTGGCTAGATAAGGGAATCGATGGTTTTAGAATGGATGTCATCAATCTGATTTCTAAGCCAGCAGGGTTACCAGATGGCCCAGTGAAGCCAGGAGCAAAATTTGGAGGTACCGGTGCAGTTGCCAATGGACCTCGATTAGCAGAGTTTCTTGATGAAATGCATATTAAAGTTTTGTCAAAGTATGACGTTATGACGGTCGGAGAGATGCCCGGTTCATCACCTAAGAATGCAATCGACTATGCTGGGTTGAAAGCAAATAAGCTTAATATGGTCTTCCAATTCACGCATGTCAATATCTCACCAAATGAGGATAAACGTTTAGGGCATTGGAATGATGAACCAATCAACTTAGTCGATTTGAAAAAAGTTCTCAGCAAGTGGGAAGTAATGCTCAATGGTAAAGGCTGGAATAGTCTGTACTGGAGTAATCACGACCAAGCTCGCGCAGTTTCTCGTTTTGCAACTGATAATCCTAAATATCGTGTGAAAGCAGCCAAGATGCTAGCAACCACACTCCACATGCTGCAAGGTACACCTTATATTTATGAAGGTGAAGAAATTGGCATGACCAACGCCCACTTTACCAAGTTATCGCAATACGAGGACGTCCAATCATTGAATGCCTATCAAGAATATGTCGATATTGAAAAAATCGTGGATAAAGAGACAATGTTGAAATATTTGGCATTCCGATCACGCGACAATGCTAGAACGCCAATGCAGTGGAACAGTTCTGTTAACAGTGGTTTTACCAATGGTACACCTTGGTTTACTATCAACGATAATTATCAAGAAATTAACGTCGAAAATGATTTATCTAATCCTGACTCAATTTTTTACTATTATCAAAAATTGATCGAATTACGTCACAACTGTGATTTAGTCGTCTATGGCGATTATGAAGTGCTTGATATGGATGATGAAGAGGTATTTACTTATCGTCGCCGTTATAACGATGAGACTTTACTTGTAATCAATAATTTCACGAATCAAGATGTCATTCGTGACTACGGTCAAGATAGCGGCGCATTATTGATTAGTAACTATGCAGATGATAAGCACACTCGTTTAAGAGCTTATGAAAGTAAGGTTTATTTACTCAAATAAAAAAAACTGATTTCTCAGTCTTTTTCAGAAAGTTTTTTAGCTAGATTACCATCTGGTGTAACGGTCAAAGTTTTTGCGTGACCAGTAAATTCAACTAGTCCCGACTTAGCTCCTTTAGGCTTGAAAAGTTGGCCCACTTTTAAAACATCAACAGGAACTTGTTTGAGCCCACGACCTTTGCTGTAATAAGCTGCTAAATTGGCTGCTTGTAGAAGAGTCAATTCGGAAGGATCAGCACTGTGAATTACAACGTGTGAACCAGCTAACTTACTAACGTGCATCCAGTAATAAGTTTTGTTGGCGGTTAAGGTCAAGTGATCATTTTGGTCACTATTTTTACCGACCTCAACTAAAACTTTGTCAGTTGTATAGAAACGTCGTGGATGAGCTGGCTCGGGAGCTTTAGAAGAGTGAAGAACCTTAGTCTTCAGAGCACCTTCGTCGATGAGTTGTTGTTTAACTAGTTGTACTAATTCATCATTTTCAGGATCAAAGTCTTTTTGACGTTGTTCTTGCTTTTTTAGATTTTCGTTAGCCTGGTCGAGATTATGTTGAATCGTCTCCAGACCACGTTTATCTCTGCGATATTGATGGAAATATTTTTCAGCGTTATCCATGACCGATTGCGTGACATCTAAATAAATAGTCAACTGTTGGTCATTTTTTTGATAATCGGGAAGGATGACATAGCCTTTTTGAAGGTCAACGTCTTTAGCATAAGTTTTCAACAGAGTACCTCTAGTTTTTAGAACTTCTACGTCACCGATTTGAGTAATAGCTCGATTCAGTGATCTGATTTGTTTTTGTGTATGTACAATCTGCCATTTCATTGCTTCGATTACTTCAGTGGCAGTGTTTTTTTCTGATGGCATGATAATCCTCGAATCCTTTGTTTGTCTGATGAAAATTATAACATTGGTAAGTAGAGACTAAAAAAGCTCAAACCAAAATTTGGTTTGGGCTTTTTGACGTTAAATTTTATGGCAAATCATTGCCTGCAGCGAAGTAAATGTCGTACCACTCTTGTTTAGTAAGATCGACGTCGCTATCTTGAGCACTATCAGCAATGTGTTCAGGATTCATTGTGCCGATGATAACTTGAATATCAGCAGGATGTCTGAGAATCCAGGCTGTTGCAATAGCATTCTTACTTACATTGTATTTGTCAGCTAATTCTTGGAGTTTCTTGTTCAATTCTGGGAATTTGTCGTTGTTGATAAATGTTCCAGCAAACATACCAGATTGGAATGGTGACCAAGCTTGGATGGTTACGCCCATTCTTCTGGAGAATTCTAAAAGACCTCCGTCGTGGTTGATTGAACGTGTGTCAGTCATGTTAGTGTGTAGGCCGAAATCAATCATTCCAGAGTGCATAATACTGAATTGCAATTGGTTGATCATCAATCTTTGGCTAACAGCTTCTTGAACTAATAAGTATTGTTGAGGATTGAAGTTAGAAACACCAAAGTGACGAACTTTACCAGCAGCTTGCAATTCATCAAAAGCTTCAGCAACTTCTTCCGGCTCCATCAATGGATCAGGTCTGTGAAGTAGGAATGAATCAAGATAATCGATTCCCATTCTCTTCAAAGAGCCGTCAACTGCATCGATCAAATGTTGTTTTGAAAAGTCATATCTCTTTCCGGAAACGATGCCACCTTTAGATTGAATGAACAAATCGCTTCTTTTGACATTGCTTTGTTTTAAAGCTTGGCCGAAGATTTCCTCAGATTTTCCACCACCGTAAATATCAGCGGAGTCAATAAAATTAATACCACTGTCATAAGCCGTGTCGATAGCTTTAGCAGCTTGGGCAGGATTTAATTTGTCCATTCTCATGATACCTAAAGCTACAGCTGAAGTTTTCCAGCTGGTTTCACCTATATAACGTTGTTTCATTACAAAGCCTCCATTTATTAATCACACTTTTAATTATTGAGATTTTTTATTTATAAGTCAATTATAAAGATTGCGCTTACAAAAATCATACTTATTGTAAATTCATAATAAATTTGGCTTTTTTTGTAAAAAGAAATCATAAATTATGAAATTATGTTTTATAATTTTTTAATTATTAATAAGGATATTGAAATTAAATTCGATTGTTGTATTATCTAGTTGTAAGCGGTGACAAAAATATATTTGGGGGTAATTATTATGAAATCATGTGTCAAAAGATTTTTAGTTATTGCTGCTAGCGTAATTACAATGCTCGGCATAGCTACGTTTACTGGAAATACAGTTGAAGCTGCAACCAAAGTTTCTCCAACTAGTACAGTGGCAACTACAACAATGTATTCCAAGAAATTGCATCTTGATTGGAATTACGATGTTTATGTTCCGGGTGGATACAATCCTAACGGAAAGAAAAAATATCCAGTTCTTTATATGATGCACGGATTATATGGAAATCATAGAAATTTACTTGAGAGATTCAATTCTCAACAAATGCTCGACGGGGCAATGAAGCGTAATGGTCAAAAGGCAATTGTCGTTTTCATTGATGGTTTTAACAGTTTTTATGTTAACCAAAAGGGTGGCATGCAAATGGAAAGTGCCATCATGAAAGATTTAGTACCAAAAATCAATTCCACTTATAAAATTTCATCATCCAGAGCGGATCACGCTGTTGGTGGTATCTCAATGGGTGGTTACGCCGCTGCAAGACTTTCATTGAAATATTCTAAGTACTTTTCAAAGGCTTTATTAATTTCACCATCTGTTTGGTACAGCTTACCAAAAGATAATCCTATCAGAATGAATATGCATGCTTTCACAAACGGTAAGACTAATTGGTCTGATAAGGTTTATAACAGTTTGTTCCCAACTAAATATATCAACAAGAAGACCAAACCGGTTAAATTCTATGTTGAAACAACTTCGGACGATACAACTGTTCCTATTAAGAACGTTAATAGATTTGTGAAGACTTTGAAGAAAGATAAATTCTCAGTTAAGTACGTTAAGGATACTGGAGATAATCACAATTGGACATTTTGGACGAAAGCTACTCCGAAATCATACAACTGGTTGATGCAAGAATTTAAATAGGGGGTAACTAGCATGGACGCAAAAAGTACAGCAAAAGAAATTTTGAAAAACGTCGGTGGCAAAGAAAATGTCACTGCTAACGTTGCATGTATGACGAGATTGAGATTAGGCATTAAAGACAATGACAAAGTTAATGTTGATGCTTTGAAACAAATTGACGGTGTTTTAGCGGTTGTTCAAGCTGATACACTTCAAGTTGTTTTAGGACCAGGTAAGGTTAATAAAATTGCTGAACCCTTCGCTGATTTGACTGGAGTTGCTTTGGGGAGTGACTCAGATGATGAAGATGACGACAATGTAAAAGATATTGCTAAGGAAAATAAAAAAGAAAATAAGGCTAAACATGACAAGCCGCTTCAACGTGGTCTGCAACACATCGCTAATGTCTTTATTCCATTGTTACCAGGTATCATTGCTGCTGGATTAATCAATGGTCTAGCTAATGTTATTGATTATCAAACTGGATCAGCTTTTGTAACTGATTGGTGGTATATGACTATCAAGACAATTGGTTGGGGATTGTTTACTTTCTTACCAATTTTCGTTGGAATGAATGCGGCTCGTGAATTTAAAGGTAGCGCCATTCTTGGTGGTATCGGTGGTACGCTTTGTTTAGGAGTTACAATTACTGGTTCACCACTCAGTTCTCAAGCCATTTCAATGCCATTCACTAATGCACCTTATACAGTTGGTGTTGGTGGTTTGATCACAGCTTTATTAATGGGTATTTTCTTTGCTTTCTTGGAAAAGAATTTGCGTAAGATCATGCCTAGTGTGTTGGATACCTTCTTCACACCACTTTTGACAGTTATTATCGGTTCACTATTAGCTGTTGTTTTCCTACAACCAGTCGGTGCTTGGTTGACAACTGCAATCTATACAGTTATGGATTTCATTTATACAAAACTCAGTGTCTTTGGTGGATTCTTACTATCATCAACTTTCTTAGCTTTAGTTTCTGTTGGTTTACACCAAGCTTTAACACCAATTCACGTGCTTTTGAATGATCCTACAGGTCCAACAAAAGGTATTAACTACTTACTACCTATTTTGATGATGGCCGGTGGTGGCCAAGTTGGTGCTGGTTTTGCACTTTACTTCAAATCAAAGAACAAGAGATTTAGAAAGATGGTTATGAGTTCTATTCCAGTTGCTATCTTAGGTGTTGGTGAACCTTTGATGTATGCTGTTACTTTGCCACTAGGTAGAGCATTTATCACTGCAAGTATCGGTGCTGGATTTGGTGGTATCGTCGCTTCACTATTCCATCTAGGTGCCGTTTCTCAAGGTGTTTCTGGATTGTTCGGTCTGTTGATCATGCAACCAGGACAACAGTGGATCTACTTGTTGGCACTCTTAGTCGCCTATGCTGGAGGATTTATCGTAACGTGGTTCTTCGGTGTCGATGAAGATAGAATTAACGAAATTTATCCAGAATAAAGGAGAAAATTATGTTAGGATTTTCAGCTTATCTACACAATTCATTGACGAAAAAAGATTTAGAAATGTTTAAACGTTTTGTCGAGGCTGGTTTCAAAGGGGTTTTTACATCAATTAATTTACCAGAAGATGACCCTCAAGTTTTGTTGAAAAATTTAAGTGAGCTAGGTAGTTTATGTGCAAATCACGGATTGGAATTGACTCTGGATATTTCATCTAGTGCTTTGAAACGTTTGAATTTGAATCTAGATCATGATTTGAAGGTCTTCAAAAATATGCATGTGACGATGCTACGAATCGATGACGGAATCGACAATAGTAGAATCGCACGATTAACTCACGGAATGAAAGTTGCTTTAAATGCTAGTACGATTGAACAAAATGATATCGATGAATTGAATGCAGCTCAAGCTGATTTTGATAATTTGGAAGCTTGGCATAATTATTATCCTCGTGAAAATACTGGATTGGAGAAGAATTGGTTTGTTCAAAAGAATCAATGGCTTCAAAATAACCATTTTAAAGTAATGGCTTTTATTCCTGGAGATGCTAATTTACGTGCTCCAGTTTATAAGGGATTACCAACGTTAGAGGAACATCGTTATGAGAATCCTTTAGTTGCTGCACTTGATTTTAAACAACTGAAAGTTGATCGAATTTATGTTGGGGACCCGGCACTAAAGCAGGCGACATTTGAGCAATTTAGAAATTATTTCGTAAATAATATTTTGCAAATTAATGTTCATTTTGATGAAACCGTACCTAATTATTTGAGAAATATTTTTCATCAAAGAGCGGATGTAGCCAGGGATGTGGTCAGATTACGCGAAGGTAGGAGTTTAAACCAAAGCGTGATTTCTCCAAAAAATAATTTTGCTAGAAAAATTGGTGCAATTACCTTAGACAATTGTCTTTCTGGTCGTTATCAAGGGGAGCTGCAGCTAGTTAAAACGGATTTGCCGGCTGATGCGACGGTTAATGTTATCGGGCAAGTTTTAGCTACAGATTTGAAATTATTACAGTATTGTCAAGCTAATCAGGCAATTGAGTTAATTGATAGGAATGAGGGATGTGTAAATGGACATTAAGAAATTATCGACGGAAGGGCGTAATCCAGAAACTATGAATTTGGATGAAATGACTGCAGAAGAAATCGTCACAGTTATGAATTCCGAGGATCAAAAGGTTGCTCTAGCTGTCAAAAAGCAGTTACCTCAAATATCAATTGCTGCTAATAAAATTGCCGATTCCTTCAAGAAAGGTGGTCGTCTCTTTTATACCGGGGCGGGTACTAGTGGACGTTTGGGTGTACTCGATGCCGCTGAGTGTGTACCCACTTTTGGAACTGAACCAGAAATGGTCCAAGGTCTGATTGCCGGTGGTAGTAAAGCTATGACTGTAGCTGTTGAAGGTGCTGAAGATAGCGTTCAAGAAGGTGCCGATGATTTAAAAGCTCATAATTTGAATGAGAATGATGTGGTCGTTGGTATCGCAGCTAGTGGTCGTACACCTTATGTAATAGGTGGTTTGGATTATGCCAATAGTATTGGAGCAACAACTGTTGCATTATCTTGTAATGACGGTTCAGAAATTAGTCAGCACGCGCAAACAGCTATTGAAATTGTTGCAGGTCCGGAAATTCTTTCTGGTTCAACTCGATTGAAATCAGGAACTGCTCAAAAAATGGTTTTAAATATGCTTTCAACAGCAGCAATGGTGAGAATTGGCAAGACTTACGGTAATTTGATGGTTGATGTCAAACCAACCAATAAGAAGTTAGTTCAGCGTTCAATCAATATTATCAGTGAAGTTACTGACGTTGATGAAGCAAAAGCTTTAGAAACTTTAAAGAAAGCTGATTATTCAGTTAAAGATGCAATCGTGATGATTGCCACTGAAACAGATAAAGCAGCCGCACAAGAAAAATTACGTCAAGCAGGTGGTTTTGTTCGTCAAGCAATTAAGTGAGGTTAGGATATGGCAAATACGGTTTTACTGACAATTAGAACAGCAATTGAACACGCAAGTAAAGCTGAGAAAGCACTCGGTCAGTGCATCTTGGATAATGTGCAAGAGATTCCCAGTTTGAGCGTTGCCCAACTGTCACATAGAAGTGGTGTCAGCCAAGCAACAATTGTTCGATTTTCGAAAAGTCTCGGGTTAAATGGTTTCGCAGATTTGAAAGTGGAGTTGGCCAGGGCGACTAGTGATAATGTGACTGGATTATATGATGAAATCTCGCCAACCGATGGAATAAATGATTTGGAACGTAAATTGGCAGTCAGAATTCAACACACGTTAGAGATGACCAACCAAGGATTAAATCAAACAATTTTGAAAAAAGTCGTCAATTTACTAGCTGAATCTAGCGCTATTTCAGTATACGGACTAGGAGCTTCAAATCTAGTAGCCGAAGATTTTACGCAGAAATTTTCTCGAATTGGTAAAAGTGTGGTCCATACCCAAGATACTCATCTATTGCTGTCCAATGTCCTAACGCAACAAAATTCTCAACTCTTATTTTTAATCTCTGATTCAGGTGAGACCAACGAAACTGTCACGCTAGCAAAAGCCGCAGTTGAGGCTAAAATTACCGTGGTAGGTATAACATCCAATCCTAAAAGTAGTTTAGCCAAATTAGCCACTTTGACAGTCTTAACTAGTAATACCGTTCCTAGGGATAAAATCAGATCAGCCGCCACGACGTCGTTAATTAGTCAGTTATATACAGTTGATTTATTGTTTTACTTATTCTTGCAGAAAAACTATCAAAATAACATCCGCAAGTTGAAAGAATCACACTTGTTGGTTGAGAAATATTTTTCCCGAAAGAAATGAAATCAAAAATATTATTTGAAAAACCATCATTTTGAAATTTTTGATGGATTCGTATAACAGTTTTTTATATGCATTTAAATTAAGTAAAAGCAAAAAAGCCTGATATACATTTTTATGATATGTATATCAGACTTTTTTCTTTAGTCTCACTATTTAATTATTTACATCTAGTTTGATTAGGCATTTCATCATATTGTTCTTTATATTTTGAATAAAAAAAATTTAGATTTTTGATACCAACGCTATTTATTATCTCACATATTGGAAGTGATGTCGTTTGAATTAATTCATGTGCTTTCATAATCCTTTCTCGTGTTAATACTTTAATGAAATTTTCACCAACTTCTTCTTTAAATAAATTACTTAAATAATTTTTATTGTAGTTATATTTCATTGCTACAGTTTCCAAACTGATATTAGCGTAATCGACAGTAATATCGTGGAGTATTCTGATTATTAAACTTTTAGTTTGAGAAACATTGGAACGTTTGTTTTTGTAATTTCTAACTAATTGTATTAATAAAATATTCAAATAACTTTTGATAATAGTATTGGAAAACTCTTTGTTGAGGATATATTCGTCAATGATTTTTTCAAGCGTATCTGATATTTCCATGTTCTTGTTTGTTTTTCTGAAAACTATAGATTTAGGATTTTTATGACTTTTAATTATCCGATTGATTAAAAAATCAAAGAGTACTGATTCTGTTCCGCGCAAATCGTTAAGGGTAGCTAAATTAATATCTTGATCCCGAAATAAAATATTTATTAAAATATCTTTTTCCCCTAAATAATCAACTGAATGGGAACATCCGACATCAAGAAGAATTAAGTCACCCTTTTTTAAAGAAACCTTGTCGTCATCAACAATTTCTGTGCAATTACCATTGTAGCAATAATTCATTTCTAGAAATTTATGTTTATGGGTAGGATAAGATGCAAATCGATTATGTTTACTAATATAAATATCATGGTTTTTAAAAAAGTACTCATTGATATTTGGAATGTTTATGGATGAATCATCATCTTGAATGATGGCAGCGTTAGGCACATTATTTTTGAATTTATGATTTATTTTTTGATATTTCTCAATATCACTGTATTTCATTAAAATATCGAGAGTTTTTTGATCCATATTCTTCACCTGTATAAATGTAATTTAATCATGATTATTTGATATTGTTCACTTAAGCACAAGCATATATCATATACTCGTAAGTTAAATGTTAGCGCTTTCATATAGCTTGTCAATAATTTTTTTTAGAGGATGAGGCGATGAATTTTCATATTGCGGTTGATATCGGCGCTTCTAGCGGTCGAATTATTCTAGGACACATTGAAAATGAAAAATTAATTCTTAAACAAGTTTATCGTTTTAGAAATGATTTTTTTGAAGAGAACGGATTAAAGAAATGGAATATTGATGAATTGATCAAGGAAATTTTTACTGGATTATCGATGATTAATTATCAAAAAATGAATAATGTAACTCTGGGCATTGATACTTGGGGCGTCGATTATGTTTTTGTAAATAATAAAGGCAAAAAAATATCTAATCCAGTTTGTTATCGTGATTCAAGAGCAGACAAGAAATTTCAAGAAATTACAGATAAATTAACAAAAGAAAAAATATATGCAAAAACAGGAATACAATTTCAAAAATTTAATACGATATATCAATTGTCTAGTGAAAGCCAAAATACCATTTCTGATGTCGATAAGGTTCTATTAATACCAGATTATATAAATTATGTATTAACAGGCAAAATGGTTACAGAGGCAACCAATGCTTCGACTACTCAACTTGTAAATTTAGCAAGTGAGGATTTTGATGAAGAACTATTAAAAGCTATTGGTTTAAAAAAGGAACAATTTGCAAAAATCGTTGAACCTGGAACAGTTTTAGGAACTATAAAGGAAAAATATAGAAGAGAATATAAGCTTCCTAAAATTCAAATAGTATGTGTTGGATCACACGATACTGCATCTGCTGTAGCTGGAATACCAGCTTTTGGGAAAAATTGGGCATACATTAGTTCAGGAACATGGTCATTATTAGGAACGGAAGAGAAGTTTCCCAACACCACTCAAGAGGCATTTGATGGGAACTATACAAATGAACGTGGAGTCAATCACTCAATCAGATTTCTAAAAAACATTATGGGAATGTGGATAGTTCAAAGGATAAAAAAAGAAAATTTTAATAATTTTAGTTTTCAAGGGATGGCCGATGAAGCAGAGAAATTCTTACCATTTCAACAGTTTATAGATATAAATGATTCTGTTTTTCTAAGTCCTAAGAACATGTTACTAACTCTGAAAAATTATTGTGTAGGAACATCTCAGAAAGTACCCAGAGAACTGGGAGAGATAATGATGTGTATTTATAGTAACTTGGCACTTTATTACGCTAATGAAATTCAAAGAATTCAGAGGATATCGCGAAAAACAATAAATAATTTATTTATTGTTGGTGGGGGATGCAATATTGATTTACTTAATCAATTGACTGCCGATGTTACTGGCATTGAAGTAATTGCAGGGCCTTCAGAGGCTACAGCTGCAGGTAATATAATTACACAGATGCTCGAAACTAAAGAAGTTTCTAGTATAACTGCTGGTAGGAAATTAATTGTAAATTCTTTACCTGTAAAAAGATATAAACCCGCTACTTTTAATTCTGATATTTTAAAAAAATATCAATTATTTTTAAAAGAAAAAGGTGATCTGAATGACTAGAATATATCAAAAAATGTTCGTGAATAAGTCCGATATAGATGAATATATCAAAAGACATCAAAATATTTGGGAAGAAATGAAGCAAGGACTAAAAGAGTACGGAGTGTCTGACTATAAAATATCTATAGACAGACAAAATGGGGTAGTTTTTAGCACACTTGATGTTAATGATGTTGGCAAATATAAAGAGTTTTCTAAAACTAGTATTTGTAAAAAATGGTGGCACTACATGGCACCAATAATGTCTGTAAAAGATAATGAAGAACCCATAACAGAGAACTTAGAAGAGGCTTTTTATTTAGAGTAGGTGAGGAACATGATCAGCAACGAAATTATTGAAAAAAATTATAAAGATGCACAACAAAAGTATCAAGAAATTGGGGTAGATACAGAAGCCGCACTTAAACGTCTACAAAGAATTCCAATTTCAATTCATTCTTGGGAAGGCGACGACATTAGAGGGTTTGTAAAAACTGATGAAAGTTCATCTTCGGGAATAGAGGTAACCGGAAATTATCTGGGAGTAGCAAAAACCCCTGATCAATTAACTTCTGATTTACATGAAGCTTTATCGTTAATTCCTGGTAATAAAAAAGTACAGTTACATAGTATTTACGGTGTTACGGATACTCAAAAAAACCTTGTAGATGTCGATAAAGATGACTTTAGTTATTGGGTTGATTGGGCTAAAGAGGAAAAAATTGGTTTAGATATGAATCCAACATTCTTTAGAGGTTCGATGGTGAAAAATAATTTAACTTTATCATCTCCAGATAAAAATATTAGAGATTATTGGATTGAGGTAGGTAAAAAATCTAGAGAAATTTCTAACTACTTTGGAAAATCCCTAGGTGTTCAATCTATTAATAATTTTTGGGTTCCAGATGGATTTAAGGATAATCCAATTGATAAAGAGTCTTACAGGTTGCGTTTAATTGATTCACTTGATGAAATTATTTCTGAAAAATACCCTGAGGAAAATACTATCGAATCGTTCGAAGGAAAACTTTTTGCCCCTGGTATTGAAGCCTTCACTGTCGGATCTCATTTACTTTATAATAATTATTCCATTAGTAGAGGAAAATTATGGACAATTGATTCCGGTCATTGGCATCCTACCGAAGATGTTTCAGATAAGTTTTCTTCCTATTTGCCATTTGGAAAAGGTATTATGCTACACGTCTCTAGACCAATGCGTTGGGATAGCGATCATGTCGTTATTTTGGATGATATGCTGCATAAAATTACTGATTCGTTGATTCGTGATAATTATATTGACAGAACTCATATTGGACTTGATTTCTTTGATGCAACAATTAATAGAATTGCTGCTTGGATTGTTGGTGCAAGACAAACACAAAAGTCTCTACTACAATCACTACTTACACCAGTGGATCAATTAAAGGAATCCGAATCTAATTATGATTTTACGAAGAGATTAATTGTTACGGAACAACTCAAAACTTATCCTGTAAGTGCGGTTTGGGATAGATTCTGTCAGTTGAATGGAGTACCCGCAGGTTCTGATTGGGTAAGCGATGTGAAGAACTATACCAATGATGTTTTGTCTAAAAGAAATTAGAAGAGGGCGAAGGTAAAAAGTAGCATGAAGCCATTTTTAGAATCAGATTTTGTTAACCAAATGAAAGATATAACATCCCAAGCATATAACCATAATTGGGATGAAAGGAATGGGGGGAATATCAGTTTAAGAATTGATTCAAAAGATTTAAGTAATTACTCAGATGTAAGTACTATTATCAGAAATATCAAAATTGGTTTTGATGCAAGAGAGGTAATTGGGCAGTACTATTTAGTAACTGGAACAGGAAAATATTTTAGAAATATTTCAAGCTTTCCGGAACGAGATTTAGGTTTAGTTCAAATTGCAAAAGATGGAAAGAGCGTCGATCTTTTATGGGGTTTCACTGATGGTGGACAACCTACAAGTGAATTTCCAGCACATTTAATGACGCATTGTAAACTTCAAAAAAATAATTCTGATAAACGTTGTGTCATGCATTGTCATCCAACGAATTTAATAGCAATGTCGTTTACTTTACCATTGCAAGAAAAAAAATTCAGTCAAATTTTATGGAGAATGCAAGCTGAATCAATAGTCGTTTTTCCAGAAGGTGTTGGAATCATTCCATATATGACACCAGGTACTAATGAGATTGGACGAGCAACTGCAGATAAACTTACACGATATAAAATTGTTTTATGGCCACATCATGGGGCTTTTGCAGTTGGCAGTGACTTAGATGAGACTTTTGGATTAATTGAGACCGTAGAAAAAGCCGCTAGCATTTATTCAATAATAAAAATGCATGGCGGAAGAATGATAAATTCCATCAATGATAATAACCTTATTGAATTGAGTAAAAGATTTTCTGTTCAACCAAATAAAGAATTTTTGTAAATTCTTTGTTCTGATAATTAAATTGGGAGGATATCAAGTATGAATGACTGTATTACTTCTGTTAACCATGATTTAGCATCTCCACTTCAAGAGGACATTAATGGAAAGTGGATTTGGGCAAATGTAAAAGTAAAGCCAGGGCAATGGGTAAATTTTAGAAAATCATTCAAATTAAATAAGATTCCTGAAAGCCTGAATGTTAAAATTGCCGTCGATTCAAAATATTGGTTGTGGATTAATGGTCAAATGGTTGTTTTTGAGGGTCAAGTAAAAAATGGACCATCTCCACAAGGAATATATTTTGATTCATTTGATATTAGTAAGTATTTAAATCAAGGGGAAAATACAATTGCAATTCTTGCAGTTTATTTTGGAAAAAATGGATATGGTTTCTTTGACAGTGGTACGCCGGGATTATTATTTAGTGTAGATTCACCACAATATGAGGAGCTTGTTTCAAATGAATCATGGAAAGCTATTGAGAATCCTGCTTATCATGAACCAATACCTCAAAAAGACAAGTCTTATAGATTAGCGGAACCTGATATTAATTATTATGCTGAAGATGCTTTACAAGGATGGCAAGATATTACCTTTGATGAAACTAAATGGGACAATTCAATTGCACATCCTAGACCATTTAAAGAGTTATGGCCTCGACCAATACCACAGTTGGATGTAAAAGATGTAGTTATTTTTAAAGATCAAGAAAATGGTTTAAATACTTGGAAAATGAGTATCGATGATCCAATTAAGGGTATTACGAAATATACGATTACTAATAAGACAAATTTACAAGGAACTCCATTTTTAAAAGTAGATGCTCCAGAAGGTAAAAGAATTTCAATGTACTCAGATACATGGAATGAAATGGCAAATAATGGAGATTCAATTCGACATTTATATGTAACTAAAAAAGGAATTCAATCATTTGAAGCGTTGGGATGGATTAATGGATATCAAATTTATTTTGAAATACCAAATGATGTGAAAGTTATTGAATTAGGATATAGACCGTCAACTTATAGGATCGAGAATCCAGGTACTTTTAAGAGTAATGATGATTTCATTAATAAGTTATTCAGAAAATGTTATGACACCCTGTTGGTAACTATGAGAGATACGTTTATGGATTGTCCAGATAGAGAAAGAGCCCAGTGGATTGGCGATGCAGTTAATGAAATGCAAATGGCATTTTATGGAATGGATAAAAACGCGGGTCTTCTATTTAAAAAGGCAATTAATCAAGCGTTACACTTTAAGCATAAATCAGGCGTTTTGCCATCTACCGTACCAAATGGATTGGAACATGGTGAAATCTTAGATGAAAATGGTACTCTCACTTTGGAAGCTAAGGAAAAGAAATTAACTGAGTGTTTTGAATTACCAATGCAATCATTAGCATTTGTACATAGTTTTTGGCAATACTATCAATATTCTGGAGATAAGCAGCCATTAATCGATGGATATGAATCATTAATAAATTATCTAAGTCTGTGGAAAGTAGATTCTCTTAACAAAAAAATTGAGCATCGAACTGGAACTTGGGATTGGGATGATTGGGGCTACCATTCAGATACTGAGATTATTGATCAATGTTGGTATTATGCTGCATGTAAAAATACTTTGAAAATATTGTCAGTTTTGGGTATTGAAGATAAACCAGAATATGCATTTATCAAGGACAGAATTGAGCTTATTGAGCAAAATTTTGAATCAAATTATTGGAATTTGCAAAAGCACGGTTATTATAAAGAAACTGATAATGAGCTTCTAGATGATCGGGCAAATGCTTTGGCTGTGTATACTGGACTTTTTGAAAGTAAACATAGAAACGATTTAATCGAAATATTTAAAAATCGTTTTGAATCAAGTCCATATATGGAAAAATATGTACTAGAAGCCTTATATATACTTAATGCTGATAAGGAAGCAATGGAACGGACTAAGAAAAGATATAAGGAAATGGTTTTAGATTATTTTCCAACTCTTTGGGAATTTTGGACTGCTTCACAGGGTACACGAAATCATGCATGGACTGGAAGCCCATTAACTATGGCATACAAGTATAACTTAGGGATAACGCCATTAAAGCCAGGATATGAGGAATTAGAAATTCGTCCACATCTAGCAAGTTTGAAATCACTCGAAGGGTCAATAAATACACCTAAAGGACGACTTTCAGTATCAATAGAAAATGATTTAACGAAAAAAATAATTGTAAAGATTCCATCGGAAATAAAAAAAGTGAGAATAAATGTTCCAAAAGAATTGAATAACGAAAAAATCATTATTAATGGTAATCCTGTATACGATAATTCTGCAGTTTGTTCGGATTTACCATCAGGTATTAAATTTGTAAAACGAGATTCAGATTATATTATATTTGATATTTATAGGGAAAAAGTAATAGAAATCATTTATTAAAAGTAAGCGATAATATTATTATTTTAATAATTAGGAGGGAATTATGGATAATTCAAATGAAACACAATTACTAAAACATTATCGACCTTTATCTAATGCAGCTGGATTTGGATCAATGTTAGGATCCGGTATTATCGTAACTTTAGCTTCAACTATTACAGTTTGGCAAAAGGGTCTTCAATTAACAAATAGTCAAGTAGGTATTATTTCAGGTATCTTGACGTTTGCAATTGCCTTTGGATCACTTTTTGGAGGGAAAATTGCTGAATCCATTGGACTTATAAAATCGTTTAACTGGATTAATTTGTTCTATGCTATTGGTGCAGCACTATGTGTACTATCTAATGGATTTTGGATGTTAGTCTGTGGTGTTACGATTTGTGGATTCACATCAGGTATGGATCTACCAGTCTCTTTAGCGGTTGTATCGCATGATGCACCAGATAAAGAAATTTCTAATAAGTTAGTAGCCTTTACACAAGTATATTGGCAAATTGGTGCGATGTCTTCCGTCGCCGCCGCTTTCATTGTGTCAAAAGTACAAGGTGATTTAGGTGCTAGAATTGTATTTGGTGTATTAACATTAGTAGCTCTGATTACTTGGGCATGGAGAACTTTCTCACCTACATTTAGACAATTTCATATTGCTGGTGATGCTCGTTGGAATGAATTGAAGAATGAAAAAGAGGAAATGCCAAAAGCTTCAGTTGTTAAAGTTCTATTTGGATCAGATAAGAAATATTTACGTTACTTCTCACTTATCATGTTGTTCTATGTTCTTTGGAATTTATTAGCAAATACTTGGGGACAATTTGGTACATTTATGTTGGTTAAAGCACATGCATCACAAAGTATTGCAACAGGATCTGGTGTTGTTATTGGATTCGTTGGTATTTTAGTAACAGCTTGGTTCTCAAAAGTTTCTAGTGGTAAGTCTAGAAATCCTGCTTTTATCGTTGGTTCACTTATTAGTTTCGTTGCATATGTAATCTTAGGATTATTTGGTACTCATCTAACTGGTATTATTACAGCCAATGTATTCACAACTGTTGGTGGTGCACTAGCTGGTGAAGCTATGTATAAAGTCTGGACACAAGAATCATTCCCTGTTGACGTTAGAGCATCTATCCAAGGTATTATTAATGGTACTTCAAGATTAGCCTGTGCATTGTTCGCATTTGTTACACCAGCATTAGTAATTCCTGCTAGAATTCAAACTACTATGTGGGTATTTTCAGGATTAGTAATTCTATACTTAATTGCAGCTATCATTATGATGAGAGCTCAAAAGAACAATGGTGTTGAAGAGTAGTTATTTCAAAAGATAGGAGTAATAGCTATGAGTAATAATCGAGTAAGGCCGATTGAATTAAAGGTTGAAAATTATCTAGGTAATAGATTAGGAATTAATACTTATGTACCGCGGTTATCATGGAAATATTCTGAGAATATTGAAGATGATACTAAAGTAGTAATTAAAATTGATCATCATTTACCTGGCAAAGAAGTAACAGAAGAATTTGTTAAAGTTGATGGGAACAAAAATAACTATTTACCATGGCCAATAAAACCACTTTTAGATCGAGAATTGGTAAATGTTAGTATAAAAGTCGATGATGACCGTAATGAATGGTCTGATAAACTTCAGTTTGATGTTGGTATATTAAATGAATTTGTTTTTGAAGGAAGATTCATTGGTTATCCAGAATGTACTGGTAAAACAGATCATCGACCTCAACCAATAATTAGAAGAGAATTTGATTTATCGTCAAACCCCAAGTATGCAAGACTTTATTTAACTTCATTAGGTTTAGTAGAAGCTGAAGCAAATGGTAACAGAATTGGAGAAGACGTTTTAACACCTGGATGGACAGATTATGATCATCGTCTAAAAGTAGAAGCATATGATATCTCGAACAGTTTGCATAAAGGGAAAAATGTTTTAGGATTTTGGCTAGCAGATGGATGGTATCGTGGTAGAACGGGGCCAGTTGGAGGACAAGTTAATTATTATGGAGACAAAATCGGCGTTTATGCTGAATTACATGTAATTGATGAGAATGATAATGAATACACTATTGCCTCTAATTCTTATGATGAAAAATGGAAAGCCACAATAGGGCCAATTGCTAGATCAAACATTTATGAGGGAGAATGGTTTGACCAAAGAAAAGATATAAACGGTTGGCTAGATTCTGATTTTGAAATGGATGATTGGCAGGACGTTGCAGAAGTTCCTTTTGATCGTGGGAAAATGTGTTTTGCGGAAGACTTGCCAATTAGAATGGATGGCATTCATAAACCTGTTTCAATTATTAAAAATGATCAAGGATGGATAGTTGACTTTGGTCAAAATTGTACTCAAAGGATTAGTATTAATATTCATGGATTGAGTGAAGGACAAGAATTAATTATTAATCATGTTGAAGTGCTGAATCCAGATGGAACACCTGCAATTAGACCTTTAAGACGTGGGATTCAACAGGATAAATTTATTTCTTCTGGCAAAGATACAACATGGGAAACTAAATTTACAATGCACGGATTTAGATATGCTCAAATTATTGGTTGGCAAGGCGATTTAACAGAGGATGATTTAGTTGCCAAAGTTTATCATTCTGAAATGAAACAAAATGGGCAATTTAATTGTTCAAATGATATGGTAAATAAATTACACAATAATACATTGTGGTCAATGAGATCTAATTTTGTTTCAATTCCTACAGATTGTCCGCAAAGAGACGAAAGATTAGGTTGGACTGGTGATATAGCCTTATTTGCACCAACTGCTTGTGATCTTTATGATACAACTGGATTCTTATCAAATTGGCTAGAAGATGTTGGCTATGAGAGAGATAAATTTGGTACTTTACCAGTATATACGCCGTATATGCCATTTGCTGGATGGAAGGTTATAAGCGCACTTGCTATTTGGGGAGATGCAGCAACAATCGTTCCATGGGCAATTTATATGAATTCAGGGGATAAGGAAGTACTAAAACGTCACTATCCATTAGCAAAAAAATGGGTTGATGAAGTTATTACATATTTATCTGATGATGGAGTTTGGGATAGAAAACCAGCTTATGATGTTGGGCAGTTGGGAGATTGGCTGGATCCGACAGCACCTCCAGATGAACCAGTCAAAGCAATGACACAAAAGGAACTAGTTGCAACAGCATTCTTTATTAATAGTTGTTCAATACTGTCCGAAATGAATGTTCAATTGGGATTGAAAGACTCAGAATATTATAAAAAGATTGCTGATAAATCAAAAATTGGGTTTAAAAATAGATTCTTTAAATCTAATGGATATATGACATCAGATACACAATGTGCATATTCTTTGGCCATAGAATTTGGTATTTTGGATGATTCTCCAGAATTATTAGAAATAGCTGGAAGTAGATTGGATAAATTAATTTCAAAAGCTGGAAATACTATAGCTACTGGATTTGCAGGGACACCATATGTATTAGATGCACTTTTAAAAACAAATCATATTTCCAGAGCTTACGAGCTGTTCTTATCTGATAAATGTCCAAGTTGGATGTATCAAATTAAAATGGGTGGAACTACAACTTGGGAAAGATGGGATTCATTACTTCCTAATGGAGAAGTAAACCCTGGAGAAATGACGTCATTTAATCACTATGCTTTGGGTTCAGTTACACATTGGATTTATAGTACTGTAGGTGGGTTAAAGGCAATTAAACCTGGATGGAGAGAATTTTCAATTGCCCCAAGACCTGGTGGAAATATTACAAATTCAAGTGTAAGTCACATTACACCAAATGGATTAGCAAAGTTAGATTGGACCGTTTTCGAAGATGTTATCTCGCTGCATGTTGATGTTCCATTTAAATCTACTGGAATTATTAGATTTAAATCAGGTGAAGAGGAAAGACTAAAGGCAGGAAGTTATGACTTAAGTTATCCATTGGAAAAATTTGTTTAAATATAGGTTTTTAACAAGCGTTAAGACAAATAATTAAAAAAGTTCAAAGTAGAGATTGAATCTTTACTTTGAACTTTTTTATCATGGTTATTTTTATTTAAAGCTTTGCAAACGATCAACAATAAGAATATAGTAAACATATGTAAACAATTACTGATGACTGAGGTAAATAAATGGCAAGTATAAGAGATATTGCTAAAATGGCGGGAGTATCAGCTGCTAGTGTTTCAAGGATTTTAAATAATGACAAAACTTTTAGTATCAATGAAAACACTCGTAAACGGGTAATTGATATTGCTAATCGATTGCATTATTCAAAAGAGAAAAACTTAAAGAGTCCACGTCGGACAAACTCAGAAATGTCGATTGGGCTAATTTTGCGTCACAACAGCGAAAGTGAATTAAGAGATCCTTATTTCCTAGCCATTCATCGTGGTATTGAAGAGGAAGCTGCCCAGTGGCGATTGCAAGTTAGCAAAGTCTTTGGGATGCGTGATACTGATAAAGATTGGGATCAATTGTCTCGATATGGAGCTATTATCATGGTCGGTCAAATGACCGAAGAAGCTATGGATATGGTAATGCAGCGTAATAAAAATTTGGTACTAGTGGATAATTATATTAGTGACGAAAGATTTGATCGAATTCAAACAGATTTTACTGATAAGACCTTTAAGGTTCTGGATTTGTTGTATCGGTATGGACATCGGAACATTGCTTTCGTGGGTGGCCGCAGTAGTATTGTTAATGTTGATGGTAGTCGAATCAACAGTCGTCGTGAAGTTCGGGCGGTCGCTTATGAAAGTTGGATGGATTTACATGGGTTGCATCGATATATCAATACTAATATTGGGCATTGGGAAGCGGAAGATGCTTTGAAAATGACAAGTAAATTATTACAAGAAAAAGAACTACCAACTGCTATCGTTGTTGCCAGTGATCCAATGGCTATGGGGGTCTATAAGGCTATTAACAATGCCGGTTTGAAGATTCCTGATGATATCTCTATTGTTAGTTTTGATGATGTTGAAATGAATCGCTATCTTACTCCAACACTCTCTAGTATTAAAATGGATTCAGAAGAGATGGGACGAATTGCTGTAAAAGTAGCTCGTGAGAAAATGATTGGTAATCGAAAGATGCCAATTCAAATTGTGTGTGCAAGTGACTTGAAAGTTAGAGATTCAGTTTTAGATTTAACAAAAATTAGAAAATGATTTTGAAGATATTTGAGATTTAGAAAAAATTTCAAATATTTTTTTATTTGGACTTGTGTAAACGTTAACTAAACAGTTATAGTAATCATTGTAAACGTTTACATAACATTAAAGAGGGGAATCATAAGAATGAAAAACTTTTTAGATGCATTCCAGAAGAAGATGGGTCCGATTTCCGAGTTAATCGGAGCCAATAAATATCTTCTAAGTTTACGTGATGGATTCATGTTAGCTTTTCCAGCCACAATGTTTGGATCAATCATGGTTATTTTACAAAATTTACCAACTACATTTGCGTTCGATAAATTCTTACCACAATGGTTTAACGATTTTCTAACGAATTTCTTTGGACCAGTTGGTAACGCTACAATGTCAGTTTCAGCTTTGTTCATCGTTTTTGGTATTGGATATCAACTAGCCGGACATGAGGGTCAACAAAAGATTTTCGCCGGTGCAATTTCACTATCAAGTTTCTTGATGTTACTACCTATTGGTACTGATAAGAAATTAGGCTCATTTATTGCCATTAATGACCTTGGTGCTCAAGGTATGTTCGTTGGTATTATTACTGCTATCGTTGCTACAAAGATTTATTGTGCTATTAGTAAAGCTCACATCACAATCAAGATGCCAGCTTCAGTTCCTCCAATGATTGCTGAATCATTCGTTGCTATCATTCCTGGTGCAGCTCCTTTGCTTCTTTTCAATATTATTAGATACATCTTTACCTTCACTTCATGGGGTAACGCTGTTGACTTTGTTTACGAAATTTTACAACAACCACTTATGGGATTAGGTGGTACACTTCCAGCTGTTCTAGTTGCCGTCTTCTTTACACAACTATTCTGGTCGTTTGGTGTTCATGGTACATTACTTGTTAACTCAATCATTGACCCTATTATGGGTGCTTTGGCTATTGAAAACTACAATGCCTACAAAGCCGGTGCTGCAGAATTGCCACATATTATCAACACAACATTCATGGGTGTCTTCGTTAACCAAGGTATGCAACTAGGTTGTGCGATTGTCTTTGCTTTCTTCTTAGCTAAGTCAGTTCGTATGAAGACTACTATGAGAACTGTTTTTGCTCCAGCTATTTTTAATGTTTCAGAACCTATGACTTATGGATTGCCTATTGTTTTAAACCCTGTTTTGTTAGTTCCATGGATTTTAGCTCCACTCGCTTCAACAACAATTTCTTACTTTGCAATTGCAGTTGGATTAGTACCACGGCCAATTGGTGCAACAGTTGTCTGGACGACGCCTATCTTCTTAGCAGGTTGGCTAGGAACCGGATCAATTGCTGGTGCTATTCTACAAATTGTTGACGTTGTCGTCATGACTTTAATTTGGATTCCATTCTTGAAGACAATGGATAATGAGTTCTTGAAAGAAGAGCGTGAAACAGCTAAACAAGAAGAAGCTGGCGCTACTGACTAGGAGGATATTATGAGAGTCGATACGTTGAAATTTAAATATTCATATAATGCTGATCAAGCGGATCTATACCAAACACTAATTGATGAACAGTTGAAGTACTTTCAACGTATGGATCCCAGAATTAGACACTTAGAAAAAGGTACTAGTATTAAAGCAAAATTAACGACCAAGATGAAAAAACTCGCTACCACAAATACGATGACTGTTAAGGATATTGAGCAAAATAAGCTTTTTCAATTTGAAACAGAACAACCTGACGGCTCAATTTTACAAACATATAAGTTTGAAACTAATAAACACGGTAAAAAATATTTGGTCTATTCAGAAAAAAATACTTTCAATAATGCACGAAATCAGACGAATTTCATGTTAATAGAATTGTTCTATAAATTTTTCTATAACCGTGGGGTTAAAAAGAGAATGCAGTATTTAGACGATTTAGCAATTAACTAAGGGGCATGAGAGTAGAAGGGAACGTATTTCGCATGATTGATGTAACAAATAATATATTTCATTTGCACAATGACAAAGTTAGTTATCTATTTTACATTATGGAAAATAAGCAATTAGGACATCTCTACTATGGAAAAAACCTAGGTGACATAGAAGAAGATGATTTGAAATACTTATTACAACATAATAGTAAATCGGCCGGAACGGTTAAATATTCACCAGAAATCAAGAATTTCACTTTGGCTGATCACGAGTCAGAATATCCAGTCTATGGATCGTCTGATTATCGAATTGGCGCTATCGATGTCTCTAAAGCAGATGAACCTTGGTATTTGGACTTTCATTATCAAAGTTATACCATCGAAAATACCAAGCAACGTGATTTAAGTTTTCCTACTAGTTATGCAAGAAATGATTCTGAAACCTTAGTAATTACGTTAGAAGATACTGAACATCAATTAAGACTATTAGAATACTTTACGATTTTTGCGGACAATGGGGCCATTGTTCGAAGTCAAAAATTAATCAACTTAGGTTCTGAAAAAATTTCAATCAAGAATATGATGAGTGGCGTTATAACGCTGCCAACAGCTGATTATGATTTTCTGAGTTTGTCAGGAGCTTGGCTGAAAGAGCGTCATATTAAACGTCGACATATTGAACAAGGCGTTACATCAGTTGAATCACTCAAAGGAGCCTCTAGTCATCAACAGAATCCGTTTGTCGCCTTAGTTAGCAATCACGCAGACACAAATTCGGGTGATATCTATGCTGCCAATTTAATCTATTCGGGCAATTTTCTCAGTCAAGTTGAAGTTAACGAGTGGGATAAGGCCAGATTATCAATTGGCATCAATCCCAAGTACTTTGAATGGCAACTTGATCCGGAACAATCTTTCCAAACTCCTGAAGCAGTGCTGTTTTATAGTGGGGAAGGCTTCAATGGTTTGATGACTGAAACGCATGGTTTCGCTGAAAATCATGTGATTGACCACAAATGGAAAGATGCCAAACGTCCAATCGTTTTCAATAACTGGGAAGCTACTTACTTTGATTTTAATGAAGATAAATTACTGTCTTTGGCTAAAGCTGGTAAGGATTTAGGAATGGAATGCTTCGTGCTTGATGATGGTTGGTTCGGTCACCGTGATGATGATCGTTCTTCACTAGGAAATTGGTCGGTAGATAAGTCGAAATTCCCTGATGGAATGCAGCCTTTTGCTGAAAAGATTCACAAGATGGGCTTAGAATTTGGCCTTTGGTTTGAACCTGAAATGGTTTCACCGGACACAAAAATGTACAAAGAACATCCAGATTGGGTCGTCCGTCATCCATACAAACGTGTGGGAATCGGCCGCGGTCAGTATGTCTTAGATTTTGCTAATCCAGAGGTAGTTGATGCAGTTTATAAGCAAATGAAACCCACTATTGCGGCTACTAAATTGGATTACATCAAGTGGGATATGAATCGTAATATTACTGAGGCATATTCACCATATTTGAAGAAACTAGGTCGCCCTCAAGGTGAATTCTTCCACCGATACATCTTGGGTGTGTATGCACTCTATCAAAAGATTCTATCAGATTTTCCTAATATTTTAATTGAAGGCTGCTCTGGTGGCGGTGGTAGATTTGATTTGGGGATTCTCTTTTACAGTCCTCAAATTTGGCCAAGTGATGATAGTGACGCTATTGAGAAGCTCGATATTTTGACTGGAACTGCGTTAGCTTATCCATTGTCAACGTTTAGTAATCACGTTTCTGCTGTTCCAAATGACCAAGTAAAACGCATCACACCCTTGGCAATTCGTCAAACGGTCAGTGATTTTGGACCACTAGGTTACGAGTTAGATTTGACCAAATTAGACAATGATGAGAAAAAAGCTATCAAGGAAAATGTTGAGTTTTATAAACAGAATCGTCAATTGTTGTTGCATGGGCATTTCCAACAACTCTTAACTGTTGATCCAGATGCTAATGAAGTTAGTTTTGGTGTAGTTAATGATGATCAAAGTGAAACCTTTATTGGCCTTTACCGTAAATTAGCACGTCCAAATTCTTCCGTAATCAGACATTTGAAAGTTCCGTTTTTGAGTGATAACAAACATTACTTAGTTGGAAATGAACACATTAGTGGACGAGTATTGAAGAATATTGGTTTATTAGAGCCATTCGAATTTAACGGTGCCAATCTGGAGACCGCTCAAGTCAGCGGAGATTATCAATCATTCATGTTTTATTTGAAGAGTTAGGAGGAAGTCATGGATAAATTTTTATACGGTGGCGACTACAATCCGGAACAGTGGCTGGATCAGCCAGAGATTCTCAAACAAGATTTGGAATTGATGAAAAGAGCTAAGATCAATACCGTAACGCTGGGAACTTTCTCCTGGGCTTCAATTGAGCCGCATGAGGGCGAATATCATTTCGAATGGTTGGACAAAATTTTTGATGACATTTATCAAATGGGTGGTCACGTTATCTTGGCAACCCCAAGTGGCGGTCGTCCCCAATGGATGAGTCAAAAATATCCAGAAGTTAATCAAGTGGATGAATACGGTCGTCGTCATACGCATGGATTCAGACAAAATCACTGTTATTCATCACCAATTTATCGTCGTGAAACACAAAAAATCAATACTATGCTAGCCAAGCGTTACGGTAAGCATCCAGCCCTTTTGATGTGGCACGTTTCAAATGAATTCGGCGGGCAATGTTTCTGTGACTTGTGCCAAGAAAACTGGCGTAAATGGCTTCAAAATAAGTATCAAACTTTGGATAATTTGAATAAAGCTTGGTATCTAAGGGTTTGGAGTGGAATGTATAGTGATTGGAGTCAAGTGTTACCACCCAATCCCTTAGGGGAAACGAAAGTACATGGAATGGATTTGGACTGGAAGCGTTTTGTTACCGCTATGACGATTGATTTTTACGAATCTGAATGTAAACCACTTCGAGAGATTACACCGGATATTCCCATCACGACTAACTTCATGGCAGAAGGATTAGACAAGGGTGATTACTATCCAATCACTGGCCTTAACTATAGTCAGTTTGCTAAACATGTCGATGTTGTCAGCTGGGACAGTTATCCAGCTTGGCATAACGATTACGAAACGCTGGCTGAAACGGCCATGAAATCCGCCTATACACATGATTGTTTCTATTCTTTGAAACATAAACCATTCTTGATTATGGAATCGACACCAAGTTGTATTAATTCACAACAATATAACAAGGCAAAACGGCCTGGTATGAATATTTTGAGTAGTTTTCAGCAGATTGCTCATGGCTCGGACAGTACGCTCTATTTTCAAATTCGCCAAGCACAAGGCAATTCGGAGAAGTTTCATGGTGGCGTGATTGGACATGATGGTTCTAGTGAGAATCGAGTTTACCAAGAGGTCGCTCAGTATGGTTCTAAACTTGAGAGCATTGCAGAGATTAGAGGTGCAATTAAAAAGCCAAAAGTTGGAATTTATTATGATTGGGAGAGCAATTGGGCTTTCAATCGTGGAGGTGCCTTCGGTCGGCCAACTCGTTTAGGAATCCAGACTTTACAAAAACACTATTCTGTTTTCTGGGGACAAGATATTGCCTGTGAAATTGTCAATGGTGAGGATGATTTTACTAAATATGATTTAATAATTGCTCCAATCATGTATATGTATCGCGATGACACCGTTATGAAGCTACAAAAATTCGTTAAAGCCGGTGGTACATTAGTGGGCAGTTACTTTACAGGTATGGCTGATGAATACGATCGAGTTATCTTGAATGGCTTACCAACTAAATTACGTGAACTATTTGGAATTAAAACTAAAGAAATTGATACCCTCTATCCCAAACAACATAATCATGTTGAATTTGGAGATAAAAGTTATGTAACAAAAGATTACAATCAAGTGATTGAAACTACTACTGCCAAGGTTTTAGCAAAGTATCAGGATGATTTTTATCAAGGTACTCCTGCAGTAGTTAAAAATGAATTTGGTCAAGGAACTACTTATTATTTAGCAACTAGATTAGGACGAGACTTTTTGAAAGAATTTTATCGTCCAATTATTGAGAAACTACATCTAGCAAATGATTTTGTACTAGATCCAAAATATGAAGTTTCTTGCCAAGTTAGAATCAAAAATGGTGTTAAGTATTATTTCCTAATGAATTTCTCGGAGGATCAACAGGTCGTTCATACGAGATGTGAAAGTATTAATGTTGAGGATGGATCTACTGTTGGGACGGAGATTCATTTGGAGAAGTATGGTTGTTTGGTTTTGAAATTAAATGAATAATAAAAATGGATGATTCCCTTTGGGGGTCATCCATTTTTAGATACTTTTTAGTTTTGAGTTACTGAAATTGAGAATGCATCTATTTTGGCTTTTATATCGTTAAATAATAAATTTTTTTCTGAAAGAATCAATTAAGAGAAATTTAATAAAAATTATAAGTAACTATCTCGATATTTTGTTGGAGTGATTTGATAAATGCCAATAAAAGTATTATAAAAATTTCGATAAGTAGAAAAACCACACTCAGTAGCAATACGATCGATAGTGTAATTAGGATTGTTTAATTTGCTTACTGCTTCATTCATTCTGACAGAATTTAAAAAATCATGAAAATTCATTCCAAAATTAGAAGCAAATATACGAGATAGATAACTATCTGAATAACCAAAATGTTTTGCCAATCCATGTAAAGTGATTCTGTCTTTAAAATGAGCGTTAATGTAGTTGGTTAAATCATTCATAAGTTTTAGAGGAGGTAAAACACTGTTATTGTTTTGATTTTTTATTTTACATGAATTATATCGAATAAGGTTACTGATAATTTTAAATACAATAGATTCTTCTTCTATGGAATCCGCTAAGCCATTGACACTATCTTCTTTTGGATTTTCTACATAATGAACTAATTTTAATAGTTGTTCACGGATATAAAGGACAGAATTGCAAGGTCTAATGGCAGTATTAAGGGAAAATAAAAATTCATGGTTAAATTGATGATTGGTTAAGTCACTTAAAAATGAGTATTGGAGTTGAAGACACAGTACGTGATTATGTGTTGGACTGTGTGTGGAATGAACAGTATTAGGATTAATTACGATTATGTCTCCTGATTTCAGTAGATATGATTTCTGATTAATCAATACACTTAAGTTTCCTTCTATACAATAAAGCAATTCAGTGCTCTGATGCCAATGTTGAGGAATAATCCTTTTAGTATCTTTTGCACGAAAAGTAAATGTATGGAAAGGTAAAGGACCTTCTTTTTTTATAAATTCATGTTCTAAGGTCATAGCAGATTCCTCCTTAATGTCAAAAAATTACATAATTTATGTTTGCTAATTTCATTGTTGCATTAATGAAATCGTTTTACAATATGCTTGTAATTAAGAAATTATTACATATATATCAGTGCTTAGAGAAAATATTTAATAATAAAAAGCTTTTAAAAAGATATGTTGAAAATTAGGTATACTTTCTATAAGCAAGAGCATTTTTTTACATAACATAAAGGGGGACAGTTGTTAAATTAGATAGTAAGCTTTCTGCAATTAGTAATAAAATATTATTTTTGGGGGATAGTATTAATGAAAAATAAAATTCAAGCGTTTTTTGAAAAAATTACGCCAACACTTGAAAAAATTAGTGCTAATAAGTATTTACAAACTATTATGGCCGCAATGATGGCCACTTTAGGACCTATTATTTTAGGATCCATCGCAATTCTTATCAATTTAGCGACTGCTAAATTGAAGATTGCAGCATTGACTAATGTTCTTAATGCAATTAATACATTTACAATTGGTGCAATGGCCTTGTATATTGCATTTTTAATGGCTAAATATTTAGTACCTTACTTCTTAAAGAATGATGATGGTACTATGGCTGGTATTATTTCTATAATGTCATTTTTAATTTTGACTCCTTTAGGTCAGATTACACAAAAAGGTGGTAGTGTTGCTGCTATTCCTACTACTTGGCTATCGGCGCAGGGTGTTTTTTCTGCCATGATAACTGGTTTGATTGTAGGTAGAATTTATGCCTATATCAAACAGCATGGCTGGACAATTAAAATGCCATCAAGTGTTCCACCAATGGTATCACAGGCTTTTAGTGCCTTGATTCCAGCAATTGTAATTGGTTCACTATTCGGTGTTATTAGTTTCTTGTTTGGATTAACTTCTTGGGGAAGTGTTCACCAAATGGTCTTCTCATTGATTCAAACACCATTGAATCATATTGGTGGCTCCATCTGGGCTGCAGTATTTGTAAGTTTGTTAATGCAGATTCTTTGGTTCTTTGGTATTCATGGAACAAATGTAATTAATCCCCTTGTGACGCCTGTATGGTTAGCGATGGATGTTCAAAATTTGAACGCTGTTGCTAAAGGTCAAACACCACCAAATATCGTTGGACTAGCTTTCTTTAATATTATTACTTGGAGTGGTCTATCACTTGGTTTAGTACTTTTAATGATGTTTGCTGCAAAGAGTAAACAATATAAAGAATTAGGACGTATTTCAATCGTTCCAGCTTTATTCGGTATTACGGAACCTGTAATTTTTGGTACACCCCTAGTATTAAACTTTGATTTGGCAGTTCCTTTTATTACCAACAATTCGATCGCATTAATTGTAGCTTATGTGTTAACTAAGATGGGTATCGTTTCCAGATTTATCGGAGCTCAAGCAGTATTTGGACTACCAATAGGGTTCCACGCGGCTGTTGAAGGACATGTATCTATTATTATCTTACAATTATTTATACAGTTGATTCTTTCACCATTACTATGGTTCCCATGGTTTAAGCATATGGATAATAAAGCTTATAAATTAGAGCAACAAAGTAAATAATTGAGGAGTTTCAAGAATGGAAGAAAGTAAGTTACGAGAATTATTGAATAGTTTAAGTATAGAAGAGAAAATTGGTCAGTTGATTCAATTGTCTGGTGAATTTTTTAGTGCTAAGGATATTTCAGTTGGTCCACAAAAAAAGCTTGGAATTACGAAGGATGCAGTTGAATTGTGTGGATCTGTGTTGAATGTTGTTGGAGCAAAGGAAACACACAGGATTCAGGATGCATATTTAAAAGGTAAGAAACACCCTATTCCATTGATATTTATGTCGGATATTGTCTATGGGTTTCGAACAATTTATCCGATTCCATTGGGACTTGGTGCAACATGGAATCCAGATTTGATACAAAAAGCTTATAGGAATACTGCTGAGGAAGCCTATGCTAGTGGGAATCAAGTGACATTTGCGCCTATGGTTGATTTGGCCCGAGATGCAAGGTGGGGCAGATCTTTGGAATCAACGGGTGAAGATCCATATCTTAATTCAAGATTTGCTGCCTCAATGGTAAAAGGATTACAGGAAGATTTACCAAAGTATGGATTAGTCTCTTGTGTTAAACACTTTGCTGCATACGGCGCAGTTGAATCCGGTCGAGAGTATAATGCAACAGATATGTCAGAAAATAGACTAAGACAGTATTACTTGCCTTCTTATAAAGCAGCTGTTGATGCTGGTGCCAAAATGGTGATGTCCTCTTTTAACACTTTAAACGGTGTTCCTGTAACTGGTAATAAATGGCTTTTAAAAGATATTTTACGTAAAGAATGGAATTTTGATGGAGTGATTATTAGTGACTATGCGGCCATTGCAGAATTAGTTGCACACGGATTTGCAAAGGATAACCAGGAAGCTTCTAAATTGGCTTTGGAAGCAACTGTTGATATTGATATGAAATCTCCATGTTATGCAAATGAATTAAAGCCACTAGTTACTGAAGGAAAACTCGATGAAAGTAAGATTGATAATGCTGTTTGGAGAGTACTTAAATTAAAAAATGACTTAGGATTGTTTGAAGATCCATATCGTGGTTCATCTGAAGAATTAGAGAAAAAATTGATTATGACTCCTGAGAAGAGAGAATTAGCTAAAAAAGTTTCAACAGAAGCAATGGTTCTTCTTAAAAATGAAAACAATATGTTACCGCTTGATAAGAACAAGAAAGTGGCTCTTATTGGACCTTATGAAAACGAACATGAACTTTTGGGACTATGGGCTGTACATGGTGATAGAAAAGCAACCGTTACTATTGAAGATGGTTTTAAAAAATATCTGAACTCTGATAATTTATTTACATCTAAGGGTACTGATATTTTGAGAAATAAATCTATTTTTAGAAGTATGGGGTTAAATAGCGAGCAAATTGATCATGTAGTATCTTCAAAAGAAATTGAGGAAAAGAATAATGAGGATGCTATTGAAACAGCTAGGAAAGCAGATATCATTGTATTTGCTGCAGGAGAACATACTATTGAGAGTGGTGAAGCAGGTAGTAGAGGTAATTTGACTCTTCCAGATAATCAATTGGAACTATTAGATAAATTAAGTAAGTTGAATAAGCCAATAATTTTAATTTGTATTAGTGGTCGTCCCTTGATACTGACTGACGTAGAGCCAAAAGTATCCGCCATTATTGAAGCTTGGTTCCCTGGAACTGAGGGTGGGAATGCTTTGGCAGATATTATTTTTGGAAAATCAAATCCATCTGGTAGATTATCAATGAGTTTTCCATACGCTGTTGGACAATTACCAATCTATTACAGTCAATTTAGTACAGGTAGATCTGTGAAGACGTCAACACATAGCAGTAGATTTATGTCTAAGTATATTGATATTCCAAATGATCCTTTATATTCATTTGGATATGGGCTTTCATATAGTAAAGTAAAATATAGTAATTTACGATTATCTTCTAAAGAATTGGAAATGACAGATAACTTAATTGCAAGTATTGATGTAACAAATATGAGCGATAGAAATACTACGGAAGTCGTTCAAATGTACATACAAGATAAATTTGCATCGGTCGTTCAACCTGTAAAGAGCTTGAAAGGATTTGAGCGAGTTACTTTGAATCCAAATGAAACTAAAACTGTTAATTTTGAAATTAACAAAAAGATGCTTAGCTTTTATGGATTGGATAATAAACTAACTGTTGAACCGGGTGAATTTAATATATTCATTGGTCCAAACAGTGATGTGGAAGACTTTGCAACGTTTAATTTGAAATAATGAGAAAGATTCCTGAATAAGGAGTCTTTTTTATTACAAAATATCAGTTAAAAATAGACGAAAATAGAGGTAAGAAAATTATGAAATATGAGAATCCTATTATTAAGGGATTTTATCCTGATCCTAGTGTTTGTAAATTCAAAAATAAATTTTATTTGGTAAATTCATCGTTTGGATATTTTCCAAGTATTCCAATCTTTGTTAGTGAGGATGTTATTAATTGGAAACAGTTAGGGTATGTTCTTAATAAACGAGAACAAATTGATTTAAAAAGTAGTGGTGTATCAGGTGGTGTGTATGCTCCAACGATTAGAACAGATGGAAAGAGATTGTATGTGATTTATACAAATGTATCAATTATGAGAAACTTTATTGTATCAACATTGAATCCTAATCTTGGCTGGTCTAATCCTATAGAGGTAGAAAATTGGGTAGGAATAGATCCATCGTTATTTTTTGACGATGATGGATCTGTGTATGTACAAGGGACTTCTGGAAAAAATGAGAAGGAAGGAATTTATCAAGCAAAAATAAATATTACAACGGGAAAGCTTTTGAGTAATAGAAAATTAATATCTACAGGAACTGGTGGAAAATCACCGGAAGCTCCACATGTTTATAAGAAGAACGGGACGTATTATCTTCTTCTAGCAGAGGGGGGTACAGAATATGGACATATGGTTACTATTTTTAGAAGTGAAAATATTGATGGTCCATATGAAGGGGATAAACAAAATCCGATTTTAAGTAATAGAAGTACAGGAATCAAGATTCAGTGTGTAGGACATGCTGATTTCTTTAAAGATAATTATGGGAATTATTGGTTAGTTGCATTGGGAATAAGACGGATAGGGCATCATGCTTATTACCATTTTATTGGAAGAGAAACTCTACTAGCACCTGTTGAATGGGATAATAATTGGCCGACGGTTAATGGGAATGGACATGTTTATAAGGAGATGGAAGGACCTTTATTAAACCCGCAAAAACGAGAAAGCAATAATATTTTAATTGATTTCTCTAAGGTAAGTAAAATACCAGTTAGGTTTATTTATTTGCGAGATAGAAAATCAGAAAATTATATTCTAAACAAAAAAATGGGATTAAAATTAAAAGCCTCAAAGGGGACATTAGATACTACTCAAGATGTTACTTTTCTGGGAATAAGACAATCTGAACTTAAAGTATCATATGAAAGTGATTTTGAAGTTGGAAGTAATAATTTTATAAAATTTGGAATAACAGCTTTTATGTCAAAAGATTATCATTACGATTTATATGTAGATATGAAGAAATCGACAATTAATCTGAAGGTTCGTGTCGGTTCAATCAGTCAAATCATAGAATCGTTTAAGGTGAATTCCATAAAAAATGTTAATTTAAAAATAGAATCTGATGAGAAAAACTATTATTTTGAAGCAATAATTGATGCTCAAAAATTTGATTTAGGTTATCAAAATACTAATTTATTATCGTCAGAAATTTCAGGTACTTTTACTGGAGTTATCTTAGGCAATTTTGCACAAAGCAATGATAATTTAGATGAAGTTTATCTAAAAGAAATTAGATATGTCGAAATAAATAGGCAATAAAGAATCAATTTGTTAAACCAACGTGTTTTATTAAAATGATTAATTGTATTTATAGTAAAGTTTTTCAATAATTAGGATATTGATTTTTAATACGGTATTGAGTAGGTGTACAAGCTTCATATTTTTTGAAAATTCTACTAAAATAACTTGAATCTTCAAAACCTACTACATAACCAACATCAACGATTTTTTTATGAGTTTCCCGTAATAGTTTTTTTGATAGTTTTAATCTTTTATTTAATACATAGCGTTTAGGGGTCATTTTCATTTCTCTTTTAAATTGTTGGATCAGATGATTTTCAGATATATTGAGTTCTTGTGCAATGGTTTTTATTTCGAATTTTTGTGTAAAATTATTATTCAAAAAATATAATATGCTGACAGTTAAAACACTTAAGTCATTTTCGTGTTTACTTTTGATTATTTCACAATATGTATTAATCAAATTTACATGTTCTTTATTTATTTGATTTATGGACGATGAGTTTCTAATTTTTTTTGAACTCTCACGAGTGATTTTATCGTTTAATACAGGAGAAATACCCTCTGAAGCGGCAGCTATTCGTATTATAGTTCTAGTAACTGCTGCCGAGGCTTGAGCCATCTTGATAGCGTCGTCAGATTCTTTTATGGGTCTAACTGAGTCATGCAAAATATGCCATTGTTTAATAGCAATCTCTTTATTTCCTTTTCGAATTGCAGACATAAACTTCCTCTCTTGTTCATATCGACCAATTATAGATTTTTTATAGAATTCATCATCTTCATCAATCGCCGATGGTTGGTAGTCATCATTGATCAGAATTAAATCATTTGTTACCTTGATAGTACCAAATGTAGAAGTTTTTTTTATGATGAGCGATAGCTTATCATTTAAAAAATTTTTATTAAGTACAGGGAAATTATTATTCCATAATAATAATGAATCTCTTTTTTTACTATTTAACTCATTATTTTTAAGTAACATGGAACATTCAAATTTATTTAAAATGTCTTCAACATAGGGGCCTAACAAAATAAAAATATTGTCTTCCAATTTTACGATTAAGATTTTTAATTTGAGATAGCTCTCAATCTGAATAGAGGAGGAAATATTTGCTTTCATAACTTGATTCATAATATATTCTTTTTTTCCAAAGGAATTGAAACCATCAAATAAATTTTTTGAAAATATTAATTGTAATTCATTTTCAAGCGATTCAAAGGAATTCAATAATTTGATTGGTACATCTAATATGATTCCCATGATTTTTAATCCGTCTTCTAATTTCATTGAACCATCCTCTCAGTATTATATATTTTATTCTATTTAAATATATTTAGTCATATGTCATCATCAATTGATATGATAGCATAACCTTTGTACTCAATTATTAATAGTTTAAAGCATTGTATTGCCTGTCTTTATGAAAGTAAAAAAGCAAGTGAAATGCCGATATAAAAGTAATTATAAATCGAATTGGAGCATTGTAATATGACAGAATCAGTTTTATATCCATGTGATAACAGATACAGAGAAAGTAAATCTTTAAATGGTATGTGGGACTTTAAGTTTGATCCTAATGGTATTGGACTTAAAGAAAATTGGAATAAAGGGCTCAACGATGCAATTAAAATGCCCGTTCCAGGAAGCTTTTCCGATTTATTTACTCAAAAGGAAAAACGCGATTACACTGGAGATTTTTGGTATGAGATTGATTTCTATGTGCCCAAAGGATGGGAGAAAAATAAAACTTTTATAAGATTTGGTAGTTTAACGCATCGTGGAATTATTTATTGTAATGGCAAAAAAATTACCGAACACGAAGGAGGATTTTTACCAGTTGTTGCAAATATTAGTGAGTCAATTAATGTAAATGGTATCAATAAAATAGTTATCAAAATGAATAATGAGTTAAGTGAGTATACTTTGCCCGTTGGGACTACACAGGTTTTAAAAAGTGGGCGTAAGATAGCAAGACCTTATTTTGACTTTTTTAATTATTCTGGAATTCAAAGAAATGTATGGTTAGTGTCTTTGCCAAATAAATCAATTAAAGATTTTGATACTTCTATTAAACTCAACCAGAATGTAGCAGAAATTAATTATAATATAGTTGCTGACGATGGCGATGTTAAAGTTGAACTTTGTGAAACTGATGGAACGATAGTTGCTGTTTCTAAGGGGGCTAGTGGTAAATTATTTGTGAAGGCACCGCATTTGTGGAATGTGAAAAATGCTTATTTATATACATTTAAAATCATATTGTCTGAAAAAAATATCATTATTGATCAGTATGAGAGCAAAATTGGACTGCGAACAGTTCAAATTAAAAACGATAAGATATGTATCAATGATAAGCCAGTTTATTTAAAAGGATTTGGAAAGCATGAAGATTTTGATATTCTAGGAAAATCATTCAATTGGAGCATAGTTAAAAGGGATTTTGAATGTATGAAGTGGACAAATGCTAATTGTTTCAGAACAAGTCATTATCCATATGCAGAAGAGTGGTATCAATTGGCTGATGAAGAAGGATTTTTAATCATTGATGAGGTTCCTGCAGTAGGAATGATGCGATCATTTCAAAACTTTGTTGATGCAGGTAAAGGAAAATTCACTAATTTCTTTTCAACTAAAACGATTCCTGAATTGAAGAAAAATCATTCACAACAAATAAAGGAAATGATAAAAAGAGATAAAAATCATCCTTCAGTATTCTCTTGGAGTCTTTTCAATGAACCTGAAACAACTAGTCAACCAGCATACGATTATTTTAAGGATATCTTTTCAGTTGCTAGAAAAGCAGATCCTCAAAAAAGGCCTTGCACTGGTGCTCTAGAAAAAAATAGTCAACCAGATACGTGTAAAGTATATCCATTGTGTGATTTTATTTGTTTGAACAGATATTATGGCTGGTATATTGATGGAGGGGAAGCCGTAGATGATTCTCAGATAGAATTTGAAGCTGAGATGAATAAGTGGAAAAAAGAGAAATTAAATAAACCATTTGTATTTACTGAATTTGGGACTGATAATCTTGTTAGTGAACATAAATTGCCAAGTATTATGTGGAGTCAAGAATATCAAAATGAATATTTAAAGATGTATTTTGATGTATTTGATAAATACCCATTTATTCAAGGTGAGTTGGTATGGAATTTTGCGGACTTTCAAACTAGTCAAGGTATCAGAAGAGTTAATGGTAATAAAAAAGGAATCTTCACAAGAGAAAGACAGCCTAAAGAAGCCGCATTTTTGCTAAAAGATCGGTGGGAGAATATTTAACGATATTAAATGTAAATGGCAGTTATAAAGCATAGGAAAATGGCGATTAGAAATTGTCGGTTTTCCTATACTTTTATATAGAGATTACTGTCTAGATAATAAGTAGATTAATAAAGTCGTTTATAAACTAAAAAATGGATAATAAAAATTAAAAAGAGCACCCCAAAAATTTAACTTTGGGATGCTCTCTCTTTTTGCTAAAGAATCAATAATATTTTTTAAAGTGTAAAGCAGTATGGTTTAGTTTCCATCCTTTAAGAAAATGAATTTAAAATGGTAGGAAAATATAAATCGTTGGTTTTGTGCTATATGGATGTATTTAGTTATATTACATGGGCAATCGATATGATAGCATAATTCTTGTAATCGATTACAAGAATTAAATTTAGTCTGAATAACAAAAAATTAGAGTGAAAATCATTTGTTTTGAAATCTATACAAATCAGGATAAATATTTGATTAAAGCAAGTAGTGTATTGTCAATTAATTTAAATGATAAGAAAAGGGGAATCCGAGGGAAATATGATCGATAAAAAAAGTATTATAGAAAATTCCAGACGTAATCCGAAGTGGGTACATTTTGGTGGAGGGAACTTATTTAGAGGATTCCATGCGGAAATTGCTCAGAATTTAATTGAAAATAAATTTTCAAATACTGGAATTATCGTTTGTGAGACTTTTGACGAAGAAATCATAGAAAAAGCTTATCATAATTTGAACAATGAATTTATGCAAGTTGTTATGAAAAGTAATGGTGAAGTTGAAAAAAAACTTATTAATTCAGTCTCTGATAGTTATTATGCAAACCCATCAGAAAAGAATGAATTTAGAAAAGTAAAAGAGATTTTTGAAAATCCAAGTCTTCAGATGGTTACTATATCTATTACTGAAAAAGGATATGCACTTACTGATGCCGATGGGAAAATTTTACCAATCGTTCAAAGGGATATGGACGCTGGTCCGGACAATGTTCACCATACAATGTCAATTTTAGCATCATTACTTTATGATCGTTTTAAAGCTGGTGGGTACCCAATAGCACTGGTTTCGACTGATAATTTTTCCCATAACGGAGAAAAATTGGGAACGAGTATTTTGCACATCGTTAGTGAGTGGAACAAGAGAAACCTTGTTAGCATAAAATTCGTAGACTTTATTAAAGATAGAACTAAAGTTTCTTTCCCCTGGACTATGATTGATAGAATTACTCCTAATCCATCAACAAAAGTTCAAAAAATACTAGAAGATTCAGGAATTAAGAATACGAAAATAATTCATACAAAAAAGGGAACAAATATTGCTTCTTTTGTAAATACAGAAGAGACACATTATCTAGTTATTGAAGATGATTTTCCGAATGGACGACCAGTTTTGGAAAAAGCTGGGGTAATAATGACTGACAGACAAACCGTTGATAAAGCCGATGCCATGAAAGTAACAACGTGCTTAAATCCTTTACATACGGCCTTAGCTATCTTTGGCTGCCTATTAAATTACGATTCAATTTCAGAAGAGATGAAGGATGATGATTTACGAGGACTGGTAGAGAATATTGGTTTTAAAGAAGGACTTCCGGTTGTTACTAGTCCAGAAATAATTGATCCGGAGAATTTTCTTTCGGAGGTAATCAATAAAAGGTTGCCAAATCCATACATTCCTGATACGCCACAAAGAATTGTGACAGATACTTCTCAGAAAATATCAATTCGCTTTGGTGAAACTATTAAAAAATATTCAGAAATTGGAAAACTAGATGAACTGAATTTTATTCCGCTTGTAATTGCTGCTTGGTTTAGATACTTAATGGCGATTGACGATCAAGGAAAAGAAATGAAACTTAGTTCCGATCCTTTACTTAAAGATTTGAGTAAGGAATTGAAGAAAATTGAATTTGGAATCATCGATGATAATAAAATTCAAGTTGTTTTAAATTCGATTTTAAGAAATAACTCGATTTTTGGAAGTGACTTAGTGGAGCTAGGCCTTGCTAAAAAGATTATAGCTTACTTTGAAAAAATGAATTCCAATAAAGGCGAAATACGTAAAACATTAAATATGGTTCTCAATGAAAAAGGAAATAGATAACAATGGAAATGACATTTAGATGGTACGGAAAAGAAAATGACAAAATAAGTTTAAAAGATATCAAACAAATTCCTGGAGTAAGAGGTGTCGTAGGCACCTTATTCGATGTTCCGGTAGGAGAAGTGTGGGAGAAAAAAGATATTGCTAAATTGAAAAAAGAGGTAGAAGATGCTGGTCTAACGCTTAAAGTGATTGAAAGCGTAAATATTCATGACGATATAAAAATTGGACTTCCCACAAGGGATAAATATATTGAAAATTATAAAACAACAATAAGAAACCTTGCTCAATACGGTGTTAAAGTTATTTGTTATAATTTCATGCCAATATTTGACTGGATTAAAACAGATCTCAACTATGTCCTTTCTGATAAATCAATTACTATGGCCTTTGAAAAAGCAGGAGTTGATAAATCGCCAGAAGAAATTATTAAGGAAGTGGAAGCTTCAAGTAATGGATATACACTTCCTGGATGGGAACCAGAAAGATTGGCACATGTTAAAAAGCTATTTAAAGAATATGCAAATGTTGATAATAAAAAATTAAGGGAAAACTTAGCATATTTTTTAAAAGAGATTATTCCGGTTTGTGAAGAAGTTGGAATTAAAATGGCAATTCATCCTGATGATCCACCATATTCAATTTTTAATTTACCTAGAATTGTAAAAAATAGGGATGATTTAGATTGGATTTGCAATGTTGTTGATAGCCCTTCAAACGGAATTGCTTTATGTACTGGGTCTATTGCCGAAGATCCGAATAACGATGTATATAAAATATTAGCTGAATTTTGTAAAAGAGATAGAATTCCATTTGCCCATGTACGAAATATTAAATATTTAGGAAACGATAAGGATTTTTATGAATCATCTCATCTCTCATCGGATGGTTCCTTAGATATGTACAGGGCACTTAAAATTATGTATGACAATGGCTTTAATGGTTATATTCGTGCTGATCATGGAAGAATGATTTGGGGAGAAACTGGTAGACCAGGATACGGATTGTTTGACCGAGCGCTTGGGGCGTCATATCTATTGGGATTATGGGAATCAATTGAAAAATCCAATAATTAGTAATTCTTTGTAATAAACATACATAGTTAGGAGAGAATTATGTTTTTAGACGATGATTTTTTATTAGATAATGATGTTTCTAAAAGACTTTATCACAATTATGTTGAAGGACTTCCAATAGTTGATTATCATTGTCATCTTGAACCGAAAGAAATCTTTGAAAATAAACCATTCAAAAACATTACTCAAGCTTGGTTAGGTGGAGACCATTATAAATGGAGATTGATGCGTGCAAATGGTGTTAATGAGAATCTTATTACAGGATCAGCGGATGACTATGATAAGTTTTACGCCTGGGCAGATACGATTGAATCAAGTATTGGGAATCCGTTGTATGTCTGGACTCATCTTGAATTAAAAAGAATATTCAACATAGATGAACGTCTTTGCCGTAAAAATGCTTCACAGATATGGGAAAAAGCCAATAAAAAATTAAGAGAATCCGATTTATGTCCACGAGATATTATTGAAAAAATGAATGTAAAAACGATTTGTACAACCGATGATCCGGTTTCTAGTTTGAACTATCATAGAGAAATTGCAGATTTAAATATCAAGTTTAATGTCCTTCCAGCTTTTAGGCCAGATAGAATTATCTCAATTGAGAATGATTCATTTAATCAATACATGGAAAAACTCGGTGATTCTGTCTCAAATAAAATTGAAACGTATACTGATTTGATTACTGCCATAAAGGAAAGAGTAAAGTATTTTAACAAAATGGGATGTAGATTATCTGATCACAGTCTTTCAACTCTTAAAGGAAAAATACCATCTAGAGATGAAATGAATCAAATTTTCTCATTAAAAGTAAATAATAAAGAAATTACTCAAAAAATGATTGATAAATATCATCTCGGTTTATTGGTAGATTTGATGAGAATCTATCATGAGTTTAATTGGACTTGTCAAATTCATCTGTTAGCATCTCGAAATAACAATACACGTCTATTCACTAAATTAGGACCTGATTCTGGTGGTGATGCAATAAATGATGAAAATATTATTGATCCAATTTCAGATTTGCTTAATGCTCTCAATAATGAGGAAAAATTACCTAAAACTATTATATATTCAGTAAATCCTAATTATTGGCTCTCTCTAGCTGCCTTAATTGGATGTTTCCAGTCTGAAGTTAGAGGAAAAATACAGCTAGGAGCTGCATGGTGGTTTAATGATACGTATTACGGCATGCGTAAGCAATTGATAACACTCGCAGAGAATGGAATATTGGGGAACTTTGTTGGAATGCTAACAGATTCAAGAAGTTTTCTCTCGTATCCAAGACATGAATACTTTAGAAGGATTCTTTGCCAATTAATTGGACAATGGGTAATTGAAGGTCAATTACCAGATGATGAAGATTATTTAGGAAATATTTTAAAAGATATATCAGTTAATAATGCAATTAATTATTTTAACTTTTCTAAATAATAATTTTATTTAATAAATGTTTTTTCATACATGATTAAAATGATTCTATTCAATAATACGATTAATTTTTGTTTTTAATAAATACTAAGTAATCAGTAATTTGGGGGGAAAATTAATGAAAGATAAAATTCAAGGATTCTTTGAAAAAATTACGCCAACACTTGAAAAAATTAGTGCAAATAAATATTTACAAACTATCATGGCTGCAATGATGGCCACTTTAGGACCTATTATTTTAGGTTCCGTTGCAATTCTTGTAAATTTAGCAACTTCTAAATTGAAGATTGTAGCATTGACTAATGTCCTTAATGCAATTAATACATTTACAATTGGTGCAATGGCCTTGTATATTGCATTTTTAATGGCTAAATATTTAGTACCTTATTTTCTAAAAAATGATGATGGTACTATGGCTGGTATTATTTCCATTATGTCATTTTTGATTTTGACTCCTTTAGGTCAGATTACACAAAAGAGTGGTAGTGTTGCTGCTATTCCTACCACATGGTTATCGGCACAAGGCGTTTTCTCTGCTATGATAACTGGTTTGATTGTAGGTAGAATTTATGCCTATATTAGACAACATGGTTGGACAATTAAAATGCCATCAAGTGTTCCACCAATGGTATCACAGGCTTTTAGTGCTTTGATTCCCGCAATTGTAATTGGTTCTCTGTTTGGCGTTATTAGTTTCTTATTTGCATTGACATCTTGGGGAAGCGTTCATCAAATGATATTCTCTTTGATTCAAACACCATTGAATAATATTGGTGGATCAATTTGGTCTGCAGTATTTGTAAGTTTGTTAATGCAGATTCTTTGGTTCTTTGGTATTCATGGAACAAATGTAATCAATCCTCTTGTAACTCCCGTATGGTTGGCGATGGATATGCAAAATCTTAATGCTGCATCTAAGGGTCAACCACTACCCAATATTGTTGGAGGTGCCTTTTTCCACATTGTTTGTTGGGGCGGCTTAGCACTTGGCTTAGTATTATTAATGACCTTTACCGCAAAGAGTAAACAATATAAAGAATTAGGACGTATTTCAATCGTTCCAGCTTTATTCGGTATTACGGAACCTGTAATTTTTGGTACACCTCTAGTATTAAATTTTGATTTGGCAGTTCCTTTTATTACTAATAATTCAATTGCTTTAATTATCGCCTATGTATTAACTAAAATGGGTATTGTTTCTAGATTTATTGGCTCTCAGGCTGTGTTTGGGCTACCTTTAGGATTCCATGCGGCTGTGGAGGGAAGTATCTCAATTATTGTTATGCAACTTCTTATTCAATTGGTACTTTCGCCGCTACTATGGTATCCATGGTTCAAACGTATGGATAATAAAGCTTATAAATTGGAACAACAAAGTAAATAATTAAGAAAAGGTACGTGGAATCTAGAATGCGTATTTGATAGATAAAAATGTTCTACTAAAGTTGATTTTGTATAAAAACAAATATGAGTTTACTCATATTATTAATAAGCAATAAATAATTGGCTGTATTCTCTAAATTCATAATAAGCATTATGAATACCTCATCAAAATAAATGGTGAGGTATTTTTATTGGATGAAAAATCAGATATCTTGAAAATTCGGGTCAATCAGAAAATCGAAAAAGCCATTAGCGCTACTTATATAATTAGTTTTCCTTTTCACTATTGATATATTTTAGTAGAATAAGCGTTATTGCAATATTAGTTCAGATACACTTTAATAAATTTGTAGCTCTGATAAAATTAATAATAATATAATGTTATATGAATATATCAAATAGATGGAGACAATAATTATGGCAGCACAAATTTTATATCAAAAAGTTGCTGATGATATTAAGAAAAATATTTTATCAGGTACTTATGAACTTGGATCATTAATTCCAACTGAAAATGAATTAGAACAAACTTACGAAGTTAGTAAAATTACCGTCCGTAAGGCTGTAGAGTTACTGGTAGCTGAGGGTTATTTAAGAAAAAAGAGTGGAATTGGAACTCGAGTTATTAGTAATAATCTATTTAATAAGTTATCTAAAGCAAGATCATATTCTTCAATCGTGAATGAACAAGGAGATTTGACAAAAAAAGTTTTGGAAGTTAAAAATTTGAATTCCAATGATACACCACTTAAAAATGTTTTTAAAAATAGAAATATAACGTTTATTAGAAGACTGTATTCGTTTGATAATAAACCGTTTATCATTGTGAAGCATTATTTACCTGATATTAATATCGATGAAGATACAGCTAAGTTGGAATATCAGTCACTATATAAATTTATGAAGGATAATGGTCAAGAACCATATAGTTTTAAAGATTCGTTTTGTGCAGTCAACTTAAACAATGAAGAGAAAAAAATCCTTCAAAAAGATGATGCACTAGCATTACAACGTATTAGAAAAGGATTTAATATTAATGGTGATTTAATTGAATATACTATTTCAACATATGATAGTGAACAGTTGCCATATGAAATTGAATATGAAGTTTAAAAAAATAAGGATTCCAAAAAGGGAAACCTTGAAGTGCAACAGAAAAGTTAGACAAAATTATATTTTTTAAATTACTAAGGTATGTTCCCTGTATTCACGGGGGGACATACCTTTTGTTT